>JAZUGM010000079.1:0-38722 GCA_045641205.1 Thermoguttaceae bacterium | reverse complement strand
CGAACTTCGACGAAGACGCGATTAAAGAAGCGTTCCAAAAGGAACTTGCAAGCGTCGCGGAACAATGGAACAAAAAGTCAAAGGGAGTCGCGCCGCTCGTTCTTTTGACCGGCTTGTCCAACGAGGTCGAACAAATCGCGGCGGAAGGGGCGCTGGAAATCGACGCGGAGCTTAACGTCAAGGTCGTCGCGGTTCTACCGACGAACCGCGTCGCCTTTCGTCGCGTCGTCGCCAATAAGAGTCGTTTCGACGTCTTTTTGCAACGCGTTCATTATTCTTTCGACTTGTCCGACGCGCCTCGTGAAAAGAACGAAACGGCGTCTGGGGAAGCCGACGAACTCGACTCGGAAATTTTGCGTCGGCACGCTCTTTTTTTAGCGGTTCACAGCCACGTTTTGTTTGCAATTTGGAACGGAACCGACGACCAACCCCCCGGCGGCGCCGCAGACGCCGTTCGTTTCAAATTGCAAGGATCCGACACGCGAAATCGAGAGGACTTTTTGACCTACTCTTCCGTCGGTCCAGTCGTTCAATTTGCGACGTTTTACTACGACTCCGAAAAAAAGCGGGTCAACGAAATTTCGGTTTTCTTTTGGACGCGCGAGAATCTTTGGCCTTCGGAAAAAGACGCGCTCCCTTCGGAAAAAACAGGACGGCTCTTTCCCAATCCGTCGATTATGACGAAATCCCGGCTCTTGGAGCATCTTGCGTCGGAAGAACCGAGCGTCGCGAACGTTCTCGAAAAATTGGGGCAAATAAACTGCGACTCCGTAAAAAATTACGCGAAGTTGAAATCTGGATTCAAAGAAGCGAAGTCTTGTCTTTGGGCGAAACAAAAGAACGCGGAGAACAATCTTGACGCCGGAACGCGAATTCTCGTCGATCATTATTTAGTCGCGGATCAACTTGCCTTGCAGTTTCAAGAGAGCGGGCAAAATTTTGGAAGACCTTTTCGACTTCTAGGGAGCTTGTTTAAAAATTTAGGCAAATATTTTAAGAACGACGTCGTCAACAAGAATTCAAACGAAAATCCAAACGAAAAGAACGAATCCAGCCCAAAGCGTAAGGACAACAAAAAGAACAAATCCAAGAAAACAGCCGAGGTCAACGGGTATCCTTTTTGGGTTGCCGCGCTTATTTTCGTCGGCGGCGTTTGGGGATTGTTTGCGATGTTAAGTCTAAGGGGCTGGTACGACGCCGGAACGTCCACAATATTCTCTTGTCCGCCGCGCGACGTTTATTGGGCGATCGGCGCGTTGGTCTTTGTGATTTTTTTCCGGGCGTCTTACGTTAAATATCATTATCGCTATTTTCGTAGTCGCGCGGCGGCGGAAGCGTTACGAGTTCAAATTTTTTGGCGCATCGCCGAAATGAACGATTGCGTTTCCGGCTGTTATCGTTCGCATCAAATCGACGATTCGGAATGGCTACGCGCGACGATCAGCGGACTCGACGCGTTTCTCTCGGCGCCGAATTCGAACGGATTTAAAAATAAAATAGAAGACCGCTTAGTTTTTGTTCGCGACGTTTGGGTCAAGGGGCAGTTGGAATATTTTGAAAAAGCCCTTGCTAAACGAAGCGATTACGCCTCGCCGCGTCGGTGGGAAAGTAAACTTTTTAAGTCGTCGGCGTATTTGACGATTATCGCGCTTGGTCCTTTGCAGAATCTTTGTTTCGGCGAAATTTACGCGAAATTCGACAATAAAACGTTATGCTTGCTGGCAATAGGAGCCGTATGCGTCGCCGAGTCCTTGTTTGCGGCGTTTTTGGTCTATCAAACGACGAAAAGACGACTTTCAGGGCAAAAACAGGAGGCGGATCGTTTTAAACGGATGATTTTCCCATATGATCGCGCCGTTTTGTTGACGACGAATGAAACCGAGCTTTCGACCGATAATGAGAACGTCGAACGCTGGCATAGCGCCTTTCGTCAATTAGGCGCGGAGGCGATTTCTGAAAACGCCGACTGGCTTCTGACGGTCGGCGAGCGCGATTTGTTCTTACCGCGATAAAACGCGACAATTTTTTTTGGCAAATATTCCGCAGTCGTCGGCGCGCGGCTCTTCGCGCCCATTCGCGTCGCGTCGCGTCGACGACCGCTTGTTAAACGTTTCAACTAGACAAGGAGTCCAATATGCCCGCAACCTATCAACCTAAAGAAAATTTGATCGACGTTTCTCAAATTACGCTTCCGTCGGAAATCACCGAATTGACGGAGAGACTCGCGGCAAACGCGCACGACGTTTGGGCGCTCGGACGAATCAACGACGGCTGGACCTACGGCGAAACTCGCGACGACGCCTCGAAAAAGCACCCTTGTCTCGTTCCCTACGAGCAACTTTCGGACTCCGAAAAAGAATACGATCGACGAGCCGCGACGGAGACGTTAAAGGCGGTTTACGCTCTTGGATATCGTATCGAAAAATAACGTCGTCTTTGGAAACTCGCGCGGCGTCGGTTTTGCGTCGCGCGAACGACGACTCGCGAAGACGCCGATTTGACCGCGTCTTCTTCCGCAAACGGATATTTTCTCGGGCGCGCTAATTCGCCTCCAAACTACGCTCCAGCATAGCGCCCTCGATTTTGACGATCGATTCGGCGAGTCGTTCAAGCGCGTCAAGATAATTGACTTGCGCTTCGACGTATGAGGAACGCGCAAGATTCAATTCTAGGAATCCGATTTCCCCTTGTTCGTAGGCTTGGCGGCTCATAGTGAAATAGCTCTCCAAGTCGGGTAAAATTTCCTTTTTGTAGGAACTAGTCTCTTCGCGCGCGGATTGATAATCGGCGTAAATAGCGGCAAAATCGGCGCGCAACTTCAATTTTTCGCGTTCCAACTCGCGTTGCGCGAGAAAGAATTCAGCGGTCGCGCGCCGGATGTTTCCTTGATTTCGGTCGTTAATTCGAATAGGAACGCCGACGCCCGCTTGCGCCAACGCTTTTTTATCGTCAAAATCATAAAGGACTCCTCCTTCGATAGAAAACTCGCGTTTCGGCGCGCGTTCGTAATCAAGAGCGGCTTTTTTTTCCTCGATTTCCGCGCATAATCGCGCTATTTCCGGGCTTCGTTCGAACAGATCGTCGAGCGTCGCGTTTTCGTCAAACGCCTCTTGCTCGCCTAATGATTCAGGATCGTCGGCAACGACGCCCAAAGAGCCGTTTGGGTCTCCAAGTAAGACGAGCAACTTCTTTTCGGCGGCTTTTTGCGCGTTGAGTTCTTCCGTCAACGACAGTTTGACCTGTCGCGTTTGATTTTGCAACTGAATAAAGTTTAACTTAGAAATTTCGACCGACCCGGCAAGCATCGCTTGACTGGCGCTTGATTCCGACGCCTGCGCAAGGTCCAGCAAACGTTTGTACAGTTCGACTTTCTTTTGCGCGATCAAGAGTCGATAAGCGGCGATTCGCACGTCGTTGCGAATTTTCGCGACGGCGATTTCTTTGTCCCAGTTAAGTTTCTCTATCGCTTGACTATGCGACCGCACAAGCAGACGGCGCCGCGCTTCTCCCCCGAACTCGCGCTCAAAGACGACGCCTTGTTTTCCGGCGGTTCCTCCGGCGCCGACTTCTTCCGCTTCATAACGCGTCGTCGGATTAGGACGTAGTCCGGCTTGAAGTTTAGCGCCTCGTTCGGCGTCAATTTGCGCTTCCGCGATTTTATAAGCGGGATGGTTTTTCAACGCCGTCTCTTGAAGTTCGGCGATAGTGACGCTTCGAACTTGTTTTGGCGTTTCCAAACCCAACGCGACGCTTTCTTGCGCGTTCGCGTTTGACGTGCAAAAAACGACGCAAGACGCGAAAAAACAGATTATTTGTTTCATTTTCATTTTTATAGTGTCAAAAGCGTTAAAATATGTTACGCCTCGTCGTTTTTATCGACGACAAATTTTGGAGCTTTTTCTGCAAGGTCGTTCTTAGACGATTCGAGTTTGACGCAACGTTTTGCTTCTTCGAGTCCAAACGTCCAGAACAACGCGGGTCTGACAAAAAATTCAAGCGCGGTCGAAGTCGCCAGACCTCCGATCATCGTCGTAGCGATCGGATAGAGAATCTCTCTACCGGGCAAATTTGGAGCCGCCGCGAGTGGCGTCAGCCCGATGACGGAAGTCAACGCGGTCATTAGGACGGGCGCGACGCGTTCCTTGCCAGCGCGCAGAATCGTTTCTTGCGTCAATTCCTCGCCTTCGTATCGAACCAAATGCAAATACCTTTCAATCAATAAAATACCGTTGCGCGACGCGACCCCGCAAAGTGAAATCATACCGACAAGCGCGGGGATCGTTCGCGCCTGTCCCGTCAGCCATAAAGCGCCGACGGCGCCGACGAGCGCAAGGGGTACGATCGCCGTTACTTGCAACGCTAAATTTGCCGAATGAAACGTTTTGTACAAGGTCAGGAAAATCGCCAACGCGGAAAGACACGAAAGCGCGAGGAGCGTGCGAGTCGCTTCCGCTTCGCTTTCGAACAGCCCCGTAATACGAACGTCGACTCCGTTTGCCGTTATTTCGGACCAACGCGCGCGCAGTCGCGCCTCAACGTCCTCTTTGACCTCGACGGCGCCGCGACGACGCGGATTCGATTGAATCACGATTTGTCGTCGTCCGTTCTCGCGATCGATTTGTCCCGGTCCAAGCGCGTGAACGTCGATTTCCGCGACGTCGGAAAGCGGAACGACCGCGTTTTCCCGCGCCGCGTTCGTTCCGCTCAACGTATCGCTCAAAGACGTCCCTTTCGGAAAGTCGACGCCAACCAACGCGGCTTCCGTCGTCGACAATATTCTTTCAGATTTCTTTTCGGGAATTCGTATCGGCAATCGTCGCAAGAAATCTAGGTCTTCGCGATATTTCGTTCCCAAACGAGTCAAAACGTCGACGGGTCTTTCTCCTTCAAGCGCGATCGTCGGGACGGAACCGTTAAGCGCGACGGCGATCGTTTGATCGACGTCTTCCGGCGTCAATCCGTATCTCGCCAACGCGTCGCACTTCAGACGAATCTGAACTTGCGGCAAGTCGACTTGAATCGGCTCGACACGCAACGATCCCACGTCTTCGACGTCTTCGAGCGCCTCTTTAATTTCTTCGGAGGCGCGCCTCGTTGCGGCAAGGTTCTCGCCGTTCAATTTAATTGCAATTTTCGCGCTTGTTCCGCTTCGAAGATGATTGATCAAATGTTGCAAAGGCTGGTCGAACGAAGAAAGCGCGCCGGGAACGTTTTCCGCGTCGATCGCCGCGCGCACGTCGTCGGCGATTTCGTCGAAAGCGCGCGCGCCGCTCGAATCGACGGAACAAATAAATTCCGAAGTGTTCACGGGCACGGCGTGTTCGTCCATTTCGCTTCGCCCCGTCTTACGAACGACCGCCTCGATTCCGTCGACACGAACGAGTTGAGAAGCGATTCTCGACGCGATTTGGGAAGACGCCTCAAGAGAAGCGCCGGGCATAAGATCGAAATTCACTTGGATCGCCCCTTCGTTAAAGGGCGGCATAAAATCGCGTTCTAATCGCAAGAACCCAATAAGTCCGATTATCCCAAGTCCCAACGCGCACGAAAGAACGAGGCCGGGACGCTTCAAACTGAATCGAATAGCCAGCGCGGCAAGCGCTTGCGTCGTCCGCAATACCCAACCGCCCTTAGGCGCCCGCGTCTTTTTGGCGTTCGCGTTCTTTTTCGCAAACGCGTCCTTCAAAACCCAATGAGCCAACGCGGGTGTAAGGGTCAACGAAACGACCAACGACGAAAGCAACGAGACGACGTAAGCCAGCCCGAGCGGCGCAAAAAGTTTTCCTTCCATTCCTTGCAAAAAGAAAATCGGAAAAAAGACCAACACGGTAATCGCCGTGCCGTTGACGACGGAACGACGAATCTCCGAACTAGCGCCGAAAACGACGTTAAGCGTCGAAAGAGGCGAGCCGCGTCGCGCGTTTTCCTCGAGACGCCTGTGAATATTTTCAACGTCGACGATCGCGTCGTCGACCAATTCCCCGATCGCGACCGCCAAGCCCCCCAAGGTCATCGCGTTAATACTCAATCCAAACGCCGCGAAAATAAGACAGGTAGTCGCCAACGTCGTCGGAATCGCCATTAACGTGACAAAAGTCGTTCGGAACGAGAAAAGAAAGAGAAACACGACGATCGCGACGAGAAAAGCGCCGTCTCGCAACGCGCTCAATACGTTCGCAACGGCAAGTTCGACGAAGGAACGCTGTTGATACAAGGGCGCGATCGTAAGGTCGGGATAACGCTCGCGCAAACTATTCTGCAAACGTTCCGTTTCTGCAAGAATCGCGTCCGTAAGTTTGCGCGCGTCTTCGTTCGGCTGTTTTTCGATCGTGAGAACGACCGCCGGTCCTTCAAAAATCGAACCGTCCTCGCGCTTAATCGCGACGGAAGCGTCTCCGACGGCGACCGAGGCTCCTTCCGCGACGTCCGCCACTTGCGAAAGTAAAATCGGCGGTTCCGTCGATTCTTTGACGACAAGCGTTTTGAGTTCGTCGATCGATTTGACGCGCCCGATCGAACGAACTAAAAATCGCCGCGAACCTTGCTCCGTGAGAAAACCTCCGGTTACGTTGCGATTGCTTTTTTCGAGCGCGCGTTCTACGTCGTCGACCGTCAATCCAAACCGCAAAAGGTCGTCGGGACGCAACAGAACTTGATACTGTCGTCGCTCGCCGCCCATTGAAAAAACTTCGCTGACGCCTTTTTGCGCAAGTATCTTACGCCGAATATCCCAATCGGCGACGGAACGCAAATCCATCGGCGAAGTTTCGCCTCGTTCGGCGTAAACGGCCAAAACGAGAATTTGTCCCATCACGGAGGAAACGGGCGTCATTCGGGGCGTCAGTCCTTTGGGCAATTCTTCGGTCGCGTTCGCCAATCGTTCGAAAACAGTTTGGCGCGAACGGTACAAATCGGAATCCCACGCAAATTCAACGATAATCGTCGAAAGCCCGACGACCGACGAAGAACGAATCGCCTCCGCGCCCGGCGTTCCAACCAGCGCGGTTTCCAGCGGGATCGTCACGAGCGACTCGATTTCTTCCGGCGCCATGCCCGGACATTCCGTCATTACGGTAACGCGCGGTCGATTCAAATCGGGCAACACGTCGATCGGCAAACGCCTCGCCTGCCAAACGCCCGCCGCGATCAGCAAAACCGCCGCAGAAATAACTAGCAAACGATTTGACGTCGAAAAACGAATAATTTTGTCGAGCATTCTATTCCCCTTTCGCGTCGATTAATGTTCGTGATCGCCGCAAGAACAGGAACTTTGCAACTTCCCGTTTCCCGCGATGGAAGCGACGTAAAGCTGATAGGCGCCCGACTTGGCAATTTTAGCGCCGGACGCGATCGAGCCGTCGTCAGCGATTACGACCTCGCGCGACGTCTGGAGTCTCGCGACGACGGGTCGTTTCGTCCAGATCGTCGCGCCCTCCTCTTCGCCTCCGTACTCAAAGACGAACGCCTCGGCGCCGTCTCGCGCGACGGCGCCGGTCGGAACGACGAAAACGTCGGTCAACGTTTCCGTTTCGACGTTCAGTTCGCAACGTTGCCCAGGCTTAAAACGCCAGTTGAGTCTAAAAGGCGTTCCTTCCTTGTCTTGCGAATCGAGCAAATAATTTTTCAATTCAACGGAACACGCCAACGTTCGCGAGGTTGAATCAAGCCGATTGGCAACGGAACGAATCGTCAAACCGTCGACGATTTCAACTTCCCCGGCGTTGAGAGCGTCGGGAAAGACCGCTTTAACGGGCGCGTTTTTCGCGTAGGCGGCGTCGACGCGCGCTTCGTCCGATTCGAACGCTTGACCTTCGATTAACAAATCGCGCAAATCGGAAACAACGCAAAGCGAATCGCCAAGCGCGACCGTTTGTCCTTTTTCCGCAGATAATTTCTCAAGTTGAAGAAAATGTTCGACTTTGCGGAAATGCTCGCCGTCTCGAACTTCGTGCGTCGCGATCGCTTCAAAGGTCGTCTGCGCGCCGTCTTTCATAATCGAGGGAACGCGCACCGTTAAATAAGTTAGCAACTCGCGCTTTTGAACGAGCGTCTCCTCGATCGTTTTACTCGGCGCGCCCAGAAAACGCAAAGCCTGCTTCCGCGCGTCGATCGCGGCGTCGTTTTCAGAGATTTGTAGCGCGATTTCACGACGCGCTTTCGGTTCGATTCCCTCGTCGAGTTTGTCAAGGCGCGTTTTTTCGCTCTCAAGTACGTCGCGCTTACGGAGAAGAGCCATTAATTCCAACTGACAAGACGTTAATTCCTCGTGCGTCAACTGAATATCGAAGAGCGGCTCGCCGGGGCATAACGCGTCCCCTTCTTCGGCGTAAACGCGAGAAATCACGCCCGAGACGGGCGAAGGAACGTCGACAAGGGATCGGCCGGGCTTATAACGCACAAATCCGGGAAACACGAACGACTTTTTATATTCGGTCGGGATCAGCGTCAAGATTCCTTCTTCGCCCGGCGCAATCCCGATATTTGCCATAGCTTGCGCGTTAAGCGCTAGCGAATTATGATTATGTTCGTGTTCACCTTCTTCGTGTTCGCCTTCTTCGTGTTCGTGAAAACGCGCGCCGTTTGAGGTTTTATCCGCAAGGGGCGCCGCTAAATAGACGCTCGTCGCGCCAATTAGGAACGCGACGCAAAAAGTCCCGAAACTAAATTTAGACCTAGCCATTCTTTTGTTCTTTTCGTCTAACGCGCCGCTTCCGCTCCGTTTCCAACAAGGAACGCCGACGAAAACGACGAAATTCTCTATGAATATGCAAGAAACGCAAAAAACGCGTCGTCAAATCAACGTCGTCAAATCAACAGAGACTCAAAGAATAAAAAGACGGTCATACCTAACGGAACGCAACTCCCGCGAAAAGAAATCAACAAACGCCAAACGCTCGAAAAGCGTACTTTCCAGAGAACGAAAAGTAAAAATAAGCCCAACGGCGCCGTCTTGACTAGCGTCGGCGAATCGTAACATAGTTCGCAATCGCTCTCGCAAGAATGCCCGACGTCGGTCGGAGACGCGACAAACCCGACGTTTAACAATCCCGTCTCGCAAGACGGAGCGCAAGCGCGCGTATGAAGACAAACGCGATGCAAACACCCCAAATCGAACGTATGCGCCACAAAGGCAAAATACGCCAGTTGCATAAGGACAAACGCAACTCTATTCGATTTAGAATCCCGCATAAACACGCCCGACGCGCTAAAAGACAAGGCAAAATTCAAACGACGTTCCACGTTGGAACGTCCTCCGCGACCGTTTTGATTATAACAAATTTACAAAAAGTCGAAAAGAGAAAAATTTAAATTGCGAGAAAAAAGCCTCGGCGATTTAACTCGATAAGAGATTCGTTTAAACGTCGTTAAGTTTCGGCGAAAATAAAACGTCTTTCATTTTTTCACAAAATTGGCTACTCTTAGCCGACAGATTTGCGTCGTCGCCTACGTCGCGTCGATTTTATTCGTTTGACGTTTTCGCGAAAGGCGCGTTTATTCCCGTTTCCAACGTCGCGTCGACCGACGCGAGCAACCCGCGCGCCGCAGTATTATGACTCACGAAGAAGCACGACAGGAAATCGCGCGTTTGAGCGAAGAAATAAGACGTTGCGATCGACTCTATTTTGTCGAGAACGCGCCCGACACGCCCGATCACGAATACGATTATCTCGTCAAAAGCCTCAAAAAAATCGAGGCGGAATTTCCAGACCTTATCGCGCCGACTAGTCCGACGCAACGTATCGGCGAAAAACTCGAAGGCAAAGCGGAAGTCGTGGCGCATAAAATTCCGATGTTGTCGATCGAAAACGTCTACGACGAAGGGGAACTTCGAGAATTCGTCGCGTCGGCTCAAAAAAATTTCGACCGTCCGCTCGCGTGGGTCTGCGAACTGAAAATCGACGGAATCGCCGCGTCTTTGCATTACGAACGCGGCGCGCTCGTTCGCGCGTTGACGCGCGGCGACGGCGTCTGGGGCGAAGATATTACGGCGAACGTTCGAACGATTCGCGACGCGCCCCTGTCGTTGCCCCCCGACGCGCCCGAAAATCTTGAAGTTCGCGGCGAAATTTATATGACGAACGACAATCTGGCGCGACTCAACAAACTCGCGTTCGAACGCGCGTCTTCGTCGGGCAAAGAATTCAAGCCTTACGCGAACGCGCGCAACCTTGCGGCGGGCACGATCAAACAACGCGATCCTTCCGTCTGTTCCGAACGGCGCCTTCGTTTTTTCGCGCATTCGACGGGCACGGATCCGGGCGCGGTCGCTCCGACGCATTTTGAATTTATGCAAAAATTGCGCGACTACGGTTTTTCAACGGCTCCGCTGTTGGCGCGTCGCGCCAATTTTGAAGAAGCGCTTCTCTACGTTCGCGAGATGCAGGAGCGACTTCACGAACTCGATTTCGAAGTCGACGGAATCGTCTTGAAAGTCGACGATTTCGCGGCGCGCGAGGAGATCGGCGCGACGTCGAAATTTCCCAAGTGGATCGTCGCCTGCAAATTTGAAAAATACGAAGCGCAAACGCGCGTGCGCGACATTGTCGCGCAAGTCGGCAAATCGGGGGTTGTCACGCCGGTCGCCGAACTTGAGCCCGTCGCGATCGCGGGTACGACCGTCTCGCGCGCCACGTTGCATAACGCCGACGAAATTCAACGCAAAGACGTCCGCGTCGGCGACGTCGTAATCGTCGAAAAAGCGGGTAAAATCATCCCGCACGTCGTTCGCGTCGAAACGTGTCTGCGTTCTCAAGACGCTCCGCCCGCGCCTTACGTTTTTCCAGAAAAATGCCCGAGCTGCGGCTCGACGCTCGTCAAAGACCCGGAAACCGTCTTTATTCGTTGCGTCGATCCCGAATGTCCCGCGCAATTTCGCGAGCGACTCGCCTATTTTGCGTCGAAAGAGGCAATGGACGTCGACGGCGTGGGCGCGTCCCTAGTCGAGCGTCTTACGTCGCCCTTGCCCGGCGACTTACTTGGCGAAGAATCGCGGCTCGTCAAATCATTCGCCGACCTCTATCGTCTGACGACGAAAGACCTGACGCGACTGGACGGAATCAAAGAAAAATCGGCCAAAAATCTAGTCGACGCAATTCAAGGAAGTAAAACGCGCGGTCCCGCAAGACTCCTCAACGCGCTCTCTATCGCGGGCGTCGGCGCGCAAACCGCAAAAGAGATCGTTAAAACGTTCCGTTCGTTCGAAGCGATGGAAAACACGACCAGCCCTGAAGCGTTCCTTCGAGTCGACGGCGTGGGCGAAATCCTCGCCCAAAATCTGTTCGATTTCTTCCATTCGGAAGACGGACGACGCATCGTTAGAGAACTGCGCGAGTTAGGACTCGTAACGGAACTTGAAGACGAAGAAGCGGAAGACGTCGCGAACGTCTCGAAGCCGCTCGAAGGGTTGACTATCTGCGTTTCGGGAACGCTCGAACGTTACGACCGTGCAAGCGTCAAAGAAACGATCGAAAAATTCGGAGGGAAGGCCTCCTCTTCAGTCTCCTCCAAAACGAAATATCTGCTCCTTGGCGCGAATCCGGGCGCTTCCAAAGTCGAGAAAGCGCGCGAACTTGGCGTCGCGATCTTGAACGAACAAGAATTTAACGCGTTAATTGGAGCCGATTCGGCGCCGTCGGAACTCCAACGCGAAAAAACGCTCTTCGATCTTTGAACGAAGAACGTTTGAAAAACGAGTCGTGAAAAGCGAGCCGCGAAAAATAAACCGTCGCGCGAAAACAAAAAGGAACGTCTCTTCTTACTCGTCTTTCGCCAAAACGGAATTTCTAAAAAACGTCGCGTAGGACGTGAACTGATGTTTCCAGAAATTCGTCAGCACGTCCGAATTTTCGAAGCAAGTCAGTTTAGTCGTGAACAAAGGCGACTTTAACGCGGCAAGAATCGACGTCGCGTTTTTTACGACGTCAAGCCAATATTCCTCTTCGCCCGAAACGACGCAATCGACGTAATTGTTATAAGGACTTGCCAGCCCGGTCAAACCTAAGGGCGATTTTTGCTCGGCGACGCGATAAAGATAACTAAGAACGCGATCCGAACGATTAAAAAAATTGCACAAAGGAGCTTCCACGTTTGCGACGGCGTCCTTTAAATCGCGGTCGTCCGCGTCGAGCGCCGCGCCCATTAAAAACGCCTGTCCGACGCTGTTGCGCGTCTTTCGCCCCCAAATCGTTCGTTTTTGCGGCTCGCGCGCCAATCTTGCCAAGGTTCGAACCGTTAGTCTTGCGCCCAACGAGTGTCCAATCAAGGCGACGTTCGACAACTCGCAAGGCAAATCGCGCAAAAATTCTTCAAAAATTTCGGGCTCCTCGGAATCGACCCGATTTCGCGCCTCTTCCCAGCCTACGTTCGAACGCCAACGATAATAGTCAAATTCGGCGTCGGGAAAGACGTCGCGCAAAATCGCGACAAGTTCCGATTCGTCGCAATTTTCCGTCATCCAGCCGGGGCAAAACACGACGCGCTTAATTCGTTCGATAAACGGAATATACGATTTTAAAATAGACTTCGCCGTCTTCAAACGCTCCCACGTCCGAAAAGTCTGTATCTCGCCCGCGACGCGCTCGAGCGTTAAGCCAAGCACAAAGGCGTCGTCAAGAAGTCCTAAGACGGGTATGGCGTCCGGTATGACGTCGATCGGCGAAACGCAATAGAGCAACGCGGCGACTAATACGCCCAAGGTCGAACGATCCAGTCCCTGATACTCGCCGGAAATCGACGCTTTGACCATTCGAAAGATCGTCGTCAGTCCTTCTAACGAATCGGGCTTCAATTTCGCAAGGAAACGCTCGGTCCAACGCTGGGCGGAATCAACAAGCGCGGAAATCTTACTAGGCGCTTCTTCAAGAACTTGCGCCTTCGTCTGAAATTTTTCAAAGAGACGCTTGACGCGCGCGCGCGTTCTATCGTCGAGCGTTTTATTTTCCGCGTTTCCAACGGACGCGCCGCGCGCGCAAAGCGCCCTTGCGTCGTCGGAAACTTCGGCGTTTTCAAGATTGTTTTGATCAGAGTCGTCGGCGGAATTCATAAGCCGTCTCCAACGCGACCTCGTCGCGAAAAGAGGAATCCAACGTTTCGCGTTCGTTCGATTCGCGTCAAAACGAACGAACAAAACGCAAAGAAACGTTGAAAATAGAAAACGCGTTCTCTCAACTTGCCGCTCTTAAACGTTTCGTCGGAAATGAAACGCCAAACCGAAACGTCGCAACAAAACGCAACTAGAACGCGTTAAGAACGTCATTCGACGGTAATCGCGCCGGCGGGGCACGCGTCGGCGCAAGCGCCGCAACTGGCGCAGTCGTCGCTGACGCACGCCTTGTCGTCTTTAATTTCGATCGCGCCGCAGGGGCAGGCATCCGCGCAAGCGCCGCAACCGACGCAAACGTCTTTATCAACTTTAGCAGCCATCATTTTCTCCTTCATAGGAAAAGCACACAAAACCGCGTCCGCTCCTTCTCCGCGCCTAAGGGGTTCAAAGTCCGACGAGCGGAACGGCGACAAACACAACGACGATAACCGACGTCGACGGAATTCCCGCCCAAACGCCGATCAAGACTATGATAACCGCCGCTTTCAAGAAAATCAAGCGCTTTTTTCACTCTTCCCCGTTATTTTTCCCTTAGTAAGTTCGTTCTTGACGCTCGCGTCATTAAGATAGGCAAATCACAAAGGATACGTCGGTTGCGTTTCAGTCCGACAAGGAAAAATATAACGACGGTAATTCAACCCGCTTGAGCCGTTTCAACATACGTCGATTTGATCAAATCGAAGGGACGATCATTTTCGCGAAACGAAACTTTTATGTCGCCGAAAGAGACGTCTTGTTCGACGTAGGCGTATCCGTGCCTAGTCAGTTCTAAAATCGCAAGAAAAATCCCGACAAGAGTCGCCTTGCGATCCGCCTTTTCGAAGAGCGTCGCAAAACGAACGGCGCGTTCTCGCTTAAGTCGGTTGTAAACGCGTTGAATATGAACGGCAAGGGGCGTGTCTTCTCTTTTCATCGCGTGCTTAAAGACGGGGTTCTTTTCGCGCAAAATCCTTCCAAAGGCGCCGACCAAATCCCACAATTCGACGTCGTGAATCGGCTCTTCGGCAACATTTCGCGTCTTAGTCGGCAGATCGTTCGACAGTCGCGGATACTGTCGACGCCATAACCGTCCGCGTTCTTCCAGTAGACCGGCGTTTTCGCAAAATTTACGATAAGATAAAAGTTGGACGACCAAGTCTTTTTTCGTCGACTCGATTTCCATAACCTCTTTTTCTTCTTCGTCGTCGTTGGGCAACGCCTGAAACGATTTAATCTCCACAAGCGCGCCGGCAAGGGACAAAAAATCACCGATAGCGTCTAAATTCAACGCTTCAAGCGCGTCAAGAAAAGACAAAAATTGCTCCGTAACGTCGGCGATCGCGACGTCTAAAACGTCGATCTCGCGTTTGCGCACAAGATACAAAAGCAAGTCGAGCGGACCGTTAAAAACGTCCAATTTCACGGAAAACATATCAAGCGACTTTCGCTTGACGCTCGCGCAAACAAAGGTCGTCGCGACGCGTCGGTTCCAACGGAGAAAAGAAATCTAAGTCGTTCCATTCGAAGGGCGAAGCCGAATCGCACGCGCGACTCGCGACGGCGGTTCGAAAAGAACGCGAATTCGAGCCAAAAGCAAGAGAAACGGAGTCGAGCGCGCGCCCAAGCGCGGCGGCCGCCTCGTCGGCGCGATGCGTCAACGCCTCCAGCGCTTGACGTTTCGCGTCTAACTCGTCGTCGGCGCGTTTCCGCAACGCGTCGAAAGAACGTTCTCGACGTTCCAATTCTTCGAGCGCGAAGCGAGTTTCGTTGGAAACGCACGACGCTTGCGAAGAAGCGCGCGTTTCTTTTGTTCGGACGCAAGCGACCGACGGTTTAAGCGAAAAGCGGTGGAAAAGCGCGCCCAGCGCGATCGCGCCGCCTAAGCAAGTCGCGCCGAGCGAAAGTAAAAACAACGATTGCATAGGAAAAGTTCGTCTCACGGTTGCAACGGGTAAACCGTCCGAGCTCAACGTCGCGCCGCGCGTCCTTGCGCGACGCCAAACGCAGGGGAAGCATATCCTTTTTAGCGGTAAAAAACAAGAGCTGTTTTAAGACGTCGCGTTAAATATCGTCGTCCGCTAGCCTTTGCATACGAACGCCGACTCCGTCGTATTCGCGTCGTTTGCGTCGTATGTAAAACAGGAAATATAGAACCAACGCCCCCAAATTGCAAATTCGAGGACATACGCAACGACGGGGCAAATCGACAAATTTTTTCAACGCGGAAAACTTTTGCGCGTAAGTTCGCATAAAAACGAATCCAAACCGTCAAAAAAAATCGACGTAAAATTTCGCCCGATTGACGCCCGCGCCTTTCGCGCGCATAATGAAAGGAAGTCGGGATTGTCCCGTCAAACAAGAAACGTTCCTTCAAAAAGGTTGTCATTATGCGAAACGTCCTGCTCGCGTCTATTCTTTGCGCGTTCGTCGCAACGTCGACGTCGCCCAGTCCCGCCGCCGAGGACAAAAATTCCTTCGGCGGAATTTATCCAACTCTTGCGCAGTTTAACGACGAAAGCGAGTGCGGAACCGGCGCGGTCGTTCCTTGGGCGGATCGACTCTGGACGGTAAGTTACGGACCGCACTTGCCCAACGGGTCTTCCGATAAACTCTATGAAATCGACTCCGAATTAAATCGAGTCGTTCGACCCGAAAGCGTCGGAGGAACGAACGCAAATCGTATGATCCACCGCGAATCGAACCAGCTTTTCATTGGAAATCACGCGATCGACGCGCAACGCAACGTGCGAACGATTCCGCATAAAGAAATGTTCGGACGCCAAACCGCCGTCGCGCGGCATTTGCTCGATCCTGAAAACAAAGTCTATTTTCTGACGATGGAAGAAGGCTTGTACGAAGTCGACGTCCATACGCTCCAAGTTCGCGAACTGTGCAAAGACGGCAATTTGCCTCGCAAAGAAGGAGAAGACGTCTTGCCCGGCTATCATGGCAAGGGCGGTTATACGTCTCAAGGCAGAATCGTCTACGCGAACAACGGCGAGCAATCTTCGCAAGCGCAAAAAGACCCTACGACGGAGTCGGGCTGTCTCGCGCAATGGCGCGGCGAAGAAAAAGGCTGGGAAATCGTGCGACGGAACCAATTTACCGAAGTAACGACGCAAGGAGGAATTTACGGCGCCGAATCGGAAAACGACGTTCTATGGTCGCTCGGGTGGGATTATCGTTCCGTGATACTCGCCGTTCTCGAAAAGGGCGAATGGAGTTTCTTCCGCTTGCCTAAAGCGTCGCATTGTTACGACGGCGCGCACGGGTGGAACACCGAATGGCCGCGTATTCGCGAGATCGACGATCCGCAAAAATTCCTTGCGACGATGCACGGGCAATTCTGGCGTTTTCCGCGCGATTTCAGCGCTTCGAACGCGCGCGGGATACGTCCGCGATCGACCTATCTGAAGGTCGTCGGCGATTTCGCCTACTGGAACGGGCGCGTCGTCTTCGGTTGCGACGACTCCGCCAAAAGCGAGTTTCTAAACAAGACGCCCTTCAAAAACAAGATTCAAGGACCGGGACGCTCGAATTCCAATCTGTGGTTTGTCGAGCCGGAAAAACTCGACGCGTTCGGACCGTCGCTCGGTCGCGGCGCTCTTTGGCTCCGCGACGTGGTCGAGGCGAACGTTCCTTCCGATCCCTATCTTTTCGCAGGCTACGATCGTCGCTTGGCTTTTCTTTCCTTCGACGGAACCGACGCGCCGCAAGAAGTCGAGTTTGTCTTTGAAACCGATTCGGACGGCGCCGGAAATTGGCAAGAATTGCGCCGCGTTCGCGTTTCGAAAGACGCTGGATTCGCTTGGGTCGAATTTCCCAAGGACGCGCAAGGAGAATGGATTCGCGCGCGCGTCGACGCGCCTTTGAAGAGCGCGACTTGTTTCTTCCAATATCAAAACGAAGACAAACGCGTCGAAGCGTCTCCGATTTTCGCCGGTCTAGCCGCTCCTTCCGACTCCGCGCGGTTTTTAGGCGCGCGAATGTGGGTTCGCGCCGACAACGATCGTCTCGCCGTCGTTTCGGAAATCGTTGAAAAAGGCGCCGTCAAAGAAGAAAGATACTACGAACTGACGGAAGAAGGACGTCTGGAACGCGTTCCTTGCAGATTCGAAGGGGGCGAACAAGGAACGATTTCGCGCGTCAAAGGATTCGTACCCGCGACGGAACCAGACCCGGAAACGTTGAAAATCGACGAGTTAAGCGTTCTGCTTCATTACGCGGGACGCGCGTTCAGACTGCCGATCGGTTCCGAAGACGCCGCGCGCGTTCGATCGCCGCTCGTTTGCAGACTCGATCGCGAAGTATGCACCGAGCGCGATTTGTTCCACTGCGCGGGAACCTTTTACGAATTGCCCGCCGAAAACGCAGGCGGCGCGCCTAAGATTCGCCCGATAGCGACCGACGGTCGTTTGATCGTCGACTACGCGTCTTATCGAGGCATGCTCGTCCTTTCGGGGGTCAAATCGGAACCGTCGCCAAACGAAACGCGCGTCGTTCGTTCGGAAGACGGTCTTTGCGCGCTTTGGCTTGGCGCGGTCGACGATCTGTGGTCGTTTGGCAAGCCCGTCGGTCGAGGCGCCGTCTGGAAAGAAACGCAAGTCAAAGCGCGCGTTCCTTCCGATCCTATGCTGACGACCGGCTTCGACAAAAAAACACTCGAACTCAAAAACGATTCGGATTTTGAAGTCGAAGTAACGCTAGAAGCGGACGCGACTTGCAACGACGACTGGCGAGAATACAAGCGAGTCAAGTTGCCCGCGAAAGGAAGCGTCGCGCTCGAATTGCCCGAATCGTTCAACGCGTATTGGACGCGCGTCGTCGCCGACAAAGACGCGACGCTCTCGGCGACGTTCGTTTTTCGTTGAAAAAACGCGCTACTGTTGGGCTTCCCAAAGCCTGAAGACCAACAGAGCCCAAAGTCGAGGCGCGTGATCGAAACGGCGCTCTTCGTGTTCCCTAATCAGACGTTCGACGTAATCTTGATTGAAATAGTCGCAACGTCGATTAGAAGGGTCTAGCAGAGCGTCCCTGAGCGTTTTATTGAGCGGTCCTCGGAACCACGAATCGAGCGGAACGCCGAACCCGGTCTTGGGGCGCGCGTCGATTTCTTCGGACAAAAGATCGGCGCAAGCCTCGCGCAGAATATGCTTGCCGCGCTTGCCCGACAATTTGTATTCAAGCGGAGTTTGCAACGCAAGTTCGACGACGTTCGGATCAAGCAAGGGCGCGCGAACTTCAAGCGAACTGCGCATCGACGCGACGTCGACTTTCGTCATAACGTCGCAAGGCAAATAGGTCAAGAGGTCGGTAAACGAAATAGCGGACGTCAAATCGCGGCGCCTGAATTTTTTCCACGCGTCTTGCAAGAAATCGACCGCGTCGAGTTGTTCGGAGCTTGGTCGTTCGCCCGGCGCGCCGAGGAACGCGTCGAGTCCGTCCTTTTCGACCGACGCGTTATAATCGCGCCAGTATTCGTCGTTTAGCAATTCGTCGACGCGCGATCGATTAAAATAGGCGATCCACTGCAAATATTGCTCGATCGCGTCCATGCCGATCGTTTCCAAAAAACGACGCGCGCGACGCAAAGGAGAACGCTGATTCACCGAATTAGGAATCATAGCGCGAAAAGGACCGGCGAGCGCGCGGCGTAAAAATCGAGGCAAGCGTTCGACGTATTGCGACAATTTGACCGCTTTGTAACGATCGTACCCGCAAAACGTTTCGTCGCCCCCGTCCCCGCCGAGCGCGACGGTTACTTCGCGACGCGTCGTCTCGCACAAATACCAAGTCGGTATGGCGGAACTATCGGCGAACGGCTCGTCGTATTGCGCGACAAGCTCGGGCAAAATACCTTTTGCGTCCGGCTCGACGAAAAATTCCGTATGTTCCGTGCCAAATCGTTCGGCGGTGCGTTTCGCAAAAGGCGTTTCGTCGTATTCTTTTTGAGCGAACCCAATGGAAAAAGTACGAACTTTGCTAGACGAAAATTGACGCATAAGTCCGACGACGATCGTCGAGTCGATTCCGCCCGAAAGAAACGCGCCAAACGGAACGTCGCAACGCATACGAATCCGCACGGCGTCTTCTAAACGACGGCGTAATTCGCGCTTCGTCTCGTCAAAGGAGCGGTTCGTAAAATCAAGCTCGCGCCCTTCCCCTCTAAATCGCGCGGCGCCCAGCGCGCCCGAAGCGACAAGCTCGTCGACGTCTCGCGGCAAGCGCTTGGCGTTCGAATCGAAATTCGCGACGTCTTCCGCCTTCCAATATCTCTCGATTCGCGGTTCTTCGCCCGGCGCCCACGTCAAATACGACGCGGGCTGGAGTTTCGAAACGCCTTGATAGATCGTACGCGGATAGGGGACGTACTGATACGTCAAATAGAGTCTCAACGCCGTTAAATCGATTTCGCGCGGAACGTCGGGAAAGAGCTTGAGCGCTTTCAATTCGCTGGCAAAAAGTACGCGATCCGATTCGATCCTATAGACGAGCGGCTTCTTACCGATTCTGTCTCGCGCGAGGAGGAGCCGTCCTTCTCGAGCGTCCCATAGCGCGAAAGCAAACATTCCGTTTAATTTCGGCAAACATTCGACGCCGTATTCTTCATAGGCGCGCAAAAGGACTTCGACGTCCGTTTCGGTACGAAAGACGCGTCCGCGACCTTGCAATTCGCGCCGAATTTCAACGTAGTTGTAAATTTCGCCGTTGAACGTGAGAATAATCGATCGATCGTCGTTTACAAAGGGTTGACGTCCCGCGCTCGAAAGATCGACGATCGAAAGACGACGATGTCCAAACGCGACGCCCCGCTCTTCGACGGACGCGCCGCGATTCATAGGAACAACGAGCGTTCCGCGATCGTCGGGTCCGCGACGCGTCAAAGCGTCCGTCGCGCGATCCAACGTTTCCTGATCGACGCGTTTACGCGCCGAGGTCCAAAGAGCGCCGCAAATTCCGCACACGTTTGACTCCTTCTCGCCGATCGTTTTTCAAATTGGTCGACGCACGCCGACCTTGGCAAGAAAGATAACGCAAATTTTAAAAAAAAGAAGCGCCGACGTTTTTTTCGGTCGACCTACGTCCGTCTCCGCGCGTAATAACCGTAAAGAGAAAGCAAACCTTTTTTAAAAGGAACGCTCAAATTCCTTCGTCAAGCCAGTTTACTTCGCACAGTTCTTCAAAGACGTTCTTCGTCTTGTCGCCGTTCGTTAAAGTCGTCTCAACGGCAGCGGCGCTCAAAGTTGTTTTCTTCTTAGTCGGTAGAAAAAGGGGACCGTAAACGCCTTCAGGCGCCGGAACAAAATTTTCCATAGTTTCGGCGACGCCCAACGACGTAAAATTATAAACCCCAAACGTGATTCCTTCGTCAGATTCGAAATCGTAAATAGTCAACGTAACGTCGTAATAAGAATCGTTCGCTTGATGCGCATAATAATGCGCCGCCGTCAACGAATTACCCAAAGACTCAAAACACGAGGACTTGCCGTCTCCCCAATCGATTATCCACTTATTGACGGGTAAACCCATTGCAACAACCACGTTAAAATTCAATCGCAAAACGGAATCGTCGACGAGCGTAACGGGCTCGACCATAAGAGAAGGACTTGTTTTTACAACGCTCAACGAAGCGCCAGTAAAACCTACAACCTGTCGTAAATCTTCGTCGACAATCTTAACCATAAACGAATAAACGCCGGTCGTTTGAACGTATTGCGACGGCATAATCCAATCCGCTTTGACGCCTTTGGAATAAACGCCGTCGCCAAAGTCATACCAAAAGGAAAGATTATCGCATAAGAAGTCTTCTTCGTCCGACGGCGAAACCTCGACGTAAAAGGCGCACCCCTGTTGAACGACAAATTCGTCTTGATTTAACGACCAAACTTCAACGTCTTCTGAAGTTTCGTCGTAAAAATAAACGGCGTTTGTCGTTTGACCTACGTTGTTCGATTCGTCAAGGTCGACCTCGGCAATAACTTGCCAAAAAATGTAATAGTACGAATCGGAGTTCAATGAATCGGTCGCCAATTCGCCCGTCGAAACAACGCGAGATTCGTAAGCGGCCAAAAAACCTAACGTCTTCTCTCCCAACCAGACGTCATCTTCGTCGAACGAGTCGTCGGACGAAGCGTAGACGTAAAGCGTCAATTCTCCCGACCTCTGAGACGAAAGATTGGAAACGACAATTCCGTCGACGTAAATCGCCGCCCCGATCACCGTTTCGTAGACCGACGCGCTTTCAACGTTAAAAGTCTCGACGTCAATTTGTTCAACAAACGTTTCGAAAGCGCCAATATCAACGTCGCGTCCTTGGATTCGCGCGGCTCCCAAATAATCCCTATTTATCGCTTCACCTGAAAAGTAATAGGCAAAATCTTCTGAACCGCCGTCGATCGCCTGTGAATCGGAATAATCATATAGCGCGTAATCGCCCTCCGCTCGCGTTTTGAAATTATAATCACGGACGAAAAGTTCGTATGATTCGTCGTAAATTTGATTAAATTCGATATTGTCGACGTCGTACCAATCCACAAATGAAGTCAAATTATAGCAACCGTCGAGAATAGCCGAAACGCCAAGTAGATATTCGTCCTCTTCGTCTTCGTAGTACGCATAATTAAAAATATTGGCGTCGAAAGAATCATCCGACGCAAGATTTTGAACAATGATCGAATTATACAGCCACGCTTCGGCAAAAGGAATTTCATTCGCGTCGATTCCTTGAAAATAGATTCCGCCGCCAAGTCCTAATTTGCCTGTATATCCAGCTTCATTGCCGGTAATCGTATCGTTCACAAAAATCAACTCGTCGATATCAAACGACTCTTCCGAGAAACGACCTGTAGAATATACCCCGCCGCCGTGCCCGTTGGCTCGGTTGCCGCTAATAATCGTATTGACGGCGGTAAACGTAGCTTCGTTATAAACTCCGCCGCCGTGTCCAGAAGACGCGTTCGAAGTTATCCATACGCCATCGAGCGTAAGAGAACCGGCGTTATAAATCGCGCCGCCTTTCGAGGAAGAACCGCCCGTTAAAACTAAGCCGCCTAGTCCGACTTCCGATCCTTGATCGACGGTTAAAACGCGCGATTTTGAGGAAGCATTAATCGTCAGTTTTTGCGTTCCATACGTTACTAACGTTACTGGACTAGGGTCGTTAAACGTAAACGAGTCGGACGACTTGGAAAATTTTACCGACGGCGCGGATTCTCCGCTCGTTTTGACGACGATTAAATCGGCGCCCTCCCTCGCTTTCGCCTTGTTCAACGCTTGTTTTAACGACGCGATGCTAATACCGTCGTCGGCGTCGAGAACCCAAACGTCCTCCGCCGTAATTTCATCATAGTTAAAACCTGGATATTGGGCGATCACGGAGTCAAAATCGGATTCGGTTATTCCTTGCAAAACGGCCAATAACAAACGCGACTCAAGCGATTCAAAACGCGCGCGTCGCGTTCTACCGCAACTCGTTCCCCAAAAATCAGAAAAAGAGAACGCCATATTTCCCTCGTTCAGTTAGACGTTAAAAAAAGACGATTTTAATAGAGAATATAGAAAACGATCTATGTCAAATTTCGTTTTGCCGACAGCCTAAAACACCGCGTCGTAAACTACTGCAACCGTTTACGTCAAAAAACGTCGGCTTCTCGAACGTTTTCAGAACGTAAGAGAAGCCGACGTAAACTAGAGATTTTGTACTTTCTCCATTTTACTTATGCAACGCCCCAAATTCCTACGTAATTTTCCCGTTATTGCATAGAACCAATTCATTGCCCAATTTCTTGAAAAGTGAGAAAAGGACGTTTGATTAAAGGTCGAACATTCAAGCGAAGCCTTACGTCAACGATACGTAACCTCCAAGTACAACGCCACCGCAAGATCAACACGAAGGCGTCGTGCTCGCAACGTTATGTTCTGCGTCGACAGGGCGCGTTATGTCGAATGTAAGCGTTCACGGAAAAACGGCGCGATTCTGAATCGCGGCGCAAGCGGCGTTCGATAACTCCCACGCTCGAAGCATATAAGCGGGAGGCGTTTGTCGACGCCTTGATTTCAAACAAAAGTTTAGATTGGGAACGTCGTAAACGCGACGATTCTTGCTTCGGCTTTTTTAGAATCGTAGTTTTATCGTAACGCCGCACGTCGGTATATAATCGGCGGCTTTTCGCGCGGCGCTTACGCATCGGTTCGTCCACGTCTCTTTCCTTGAACGATTCGTCGCTCTATCATATTGACCTAGAATCCACATATCTTTCGCGTTTGCCAACGGTTAAAGTTTCCATTAGAAAAAGATTGCTTGAAAACGGCGACAAAAGCGTCCGCAAGATTTTTTTGGATCGTTACCAATTGATACGGTAACTATCCCTTCGAATGTTGTAGTCGACAAAGGTTGTTGGGATATAAAAATAACTTGGATTTTTGGACAGCGTCTTTTTGGTTATGCTCGAGCTATATGCAGAGTGTGTAAATCCGCTTCCTTTTGACGCGCGCGCCGAAACACGAACTTGATAAGAAACGTTGTTTGACAGACCGCTAATTACATAAGATGCGGCGACGATTGCGGAACCTTTTGACTCCACGTAACACGTCGTCCAAGTCGACGTTCCCTTTTTTCGATATTGGATTGCATATGCGGAGGCATTTTTGACAGTCGACCAAGACACTAAGATTTTCTTGTAGCCGCCGTATACGCTTATTGAACTTGGGACGCTCAACGCAACCGTCTTTGTGGGAACGGTAACAGTCAGGATTTTTGAACAGGAGGACGCTTTGTTCGCTCGAGTCAAGGGTTGTGCGATCAGGTAGAAATTATAAGTTGCCCCGGCCGTTCCCGAAACCTTACAAGAAGTTTGGTGAGTTATCTTCGACGAATAGGTTTTCGACGTTGATTTCTTATAATACAATCTGTATCCGTCGGCAAGTCCGACCTTGTTCCAACTTAAATTGATCGTCGTTCCCGTGAAGGTTGCCGTTTTCCAAGTAGGAGTAGGTAATTTCGAAGCGGCCGACGCTTCTTTCATCGGCAAAAAATAGGCGAGTGAAAAAACGATCGCAACGCATAACAATGCGAAATTCCAAGTATTTCCGATTTTACGCATTATAAAACTCCTAAAATACGTTTCTAAAGACTTATGTTCACAGTCGTTTTTCGTTGTTGCCTAGAACGTCTCGGTAAGATAAACGTCAACAACGGTAATTAGTTCGACTGTTCAAAGACGTCTTTGCGTTACGTCCCCAAAGGATTGTCAGGTTCTGATTGATTTTAAACTCTCCAAGTTTACAAATCCGAACTTTCCCCACTTTTTTACGACTACGACAAATCGATTACTGATAACGGCGTATTTTTCGTTATAACTTTTTGCAGTTTTGTCCCGGCGCAATTACGCAAAAAATTCGCGAGACAAGTATTTATGACAAAAATTTCCCGTTTGTTACGAAGTGATAATCACAAATTCCGTTCGTCGCTCAAATAAAAAAGGGGGAAAGCCTCGTGAGATTTATCCTTATAGAAACGTCAAAAGTTACTTCTTCAGGTAAATCCATTCGTCGCCGTCGGCGTCGACTCCGCCGCCAATGAAATCGTCGTCGCCTTCGTTGGCAGCGACCAAATCGCCGCTTCGCTTAGAAGTATAGAGGTAATCTTTGGCGTCGTCCGCTTCGCCGTCGCCGAGAAGATCCATCGTAGCCTCGACGTCGCCGTCTTTAACCCAAGCCTCATACACGGCATCGTAAAAATCAACGTCAAAATCTTCATAATTGGAAGTCTTATTGGCAACCATCACGTCGGCTTTACTGGAACCGTAAATATGATCGGCTCCGGCAAGACCGAAGAGAACGTTTTTGCCCGAATTTCCGTAAAGATAGTCGTTCCCAACTCCGCCGATCAACACGTCGTTACCGCCGTTCGCATAGAGATAGTTCTTTCCAGACGCATTGGCAAGATTGATAAAATCGTCGTCTTCGCCGCCATAGACGTAATTTTTACCGACTTTTCCAACGCGTTTTTCGCCGTCTTCGTCGTAGCGGTCGCTTACGACGGCAACGTCGGAACCGGCGCCAAGGTTAATATGCGCGTCGCCGCCGACAACCTCGACAAAGTCGTCGCCCTTGTTCGTGTTAATGACGGCGGAATCTCCAACCACGCTAACGAAGTCTTCGCCTTTACCAGAATTAACGCGAACGCCGTCGCCTTCAATATACGCTTCGACAACGACGGTAGAAGTACAATTAAGCGCAACCTTGTCGCCGACGAAATACTCGTCTTCACCGCCCATAAAGACGGAGCCCTTGCCGCCGTTGACGGTAACGTTGTCGCCGTCGCCCATAATGGTCAGACTTCCGTCTTTGCCAAGACTACCGGCGTTAAACGTCGACTTGTCGCCGTTTTCAAGTACGACGGTATAATCGCCGTCGCCGCGAACGGTGATGTTTTGCTTACCCTTGAACACGAACGCGTCGACTTTGTCCTTCAAGGCGATCGTCCCGGAATCGCCGCTAATTGCGGTCTGTTTGGACGTCTTGCTAATATCAAAGTTGACGGTCTTCGCCGCTTCAGTGAAATCCAACAGTTCGCCGCCGGCGAGAGTATAAGCGGTTCCTAACGAAACGATTTCATACGAGTCAAAACCGTCTCCGGCGTCAACGGTAACGTTTTTCACGCCGGTGAAACGAACGATACTGAAAAATTCACGCGAAACGACTTCCTTTTCTTTTCCAGTCTTTTCGTTGACTTCAATATCGACGATTTCTTCGAAACTGCCGACGGAACTGTAAGTAGTCGTAACAGTCTTGGTCTTTTCTTGCAACTTTTCCCATTTGTCGGCATACTTCTGCCACAAATTCTCGTACTTCTCAGCGAGATCGTCTTTTCCGTCTTCGTAGGCTTTCTCGATCTTCTTCGCGTAGTTTTCCATCGTCTTGGCGTAAGGATTAGACGTATAGACGGGAACTTCTTGCTTGATCGTTTCCTTGTAAATGGAAATATTTTCGTCATCCTCAGACGTCGTAATCGAGATAGAGTCTTTAGATCCGCTACCGCCGTTGAATTCAATAACTTGGAAATAGTCCCAAGCGGTCGAATCAACGATAAGATTTTCCGTAACCTTAGTTTGTCCGTTAATCACGACGACGCCGGCGTCGGCAAATTCCGCATCGACGTCGATCAGTTCTTCTTCAATTTCCTTACCGACTTTCTTTTGTCCGTAGAGTCCGTCGTCCTTCAACACGTAAGTGGAATAAGAATCGTAGTCGGCGAGATTGATTGTGACGATTTCGGCTTGCAAATCGGGGTCTTCATCGCCCAGATCCCAATCCGGGTCTTCGTCGTCCAGATCAAAATCGATCTCTTCATCGTCGGCGGAAGTCGCCAACGGAGCAACAAGGGCGGCGTCTGCAGTTTCGTCGGCGCACGGGGCAGTCTCAATGGGAGTGGCGCTCAACATTTGTCGAACTTCCAAGGACTCGAGTCGCAATCGCAGAGGAGACTGTTTATTCGAATCAGAATCGGAGCCAAACAGCAAGGCAAATAAATTTTTTCTCATTTTCATCAATCCTAGGCGCAACTAATTTCTACAAATCGCCAAACTCGCGTTTACGGCGCAGTCTTAAAGCTACGACGTTGTCTCGTGGCGCTTTTCACGAATAAGGACGTCTCAACCATTCGCGAATCGGCTAATCCTTGGCGCGTCAAAAACACAAACTTACGTACATTCTTGACTTCGCACAATTTTACGCATAAAAAACACAAATCGTCGGTGGAACAATTCTAGTCGAATCGTGCGATCTCTACTGATTGCGTCCCCCATAATTCGTAGGTCGTCGGTCTCTGATTTACAGTAAACGCATACGGAAAAGAAATCGCGATTTTCATAAATCCAACGCATTCGTCGTTTTGTGAAAACCGAATTCGTACTATTCTTGTGTTTTTGCGGATTTTAACAAAAAAAAAAAATAAACAAGATATTCCAAGGCTATTTGAAAAAAAAATAACCCGCAAAAGAACGAATATGCTAAAAGAAACGACTTTTACAATTTCTTAATCTAGCAAATCAAAAACATACAAACGTTCGTTGGTAATTTCAATATATTCAGTATTTTATTCAACGTTATGCTTTCCACGCCGACTTAAACGTCATATTCAGACAGACTCGCCGGTAGAAGAAATACCTGCGGCTTCTGCGACGGCGCTTTCCTTTTGTAATCGTTCACGTAATATGCCGACCAAGGTTTGCGTTCGAACCGACGGCGCTAGTCGTCGCGCGATAAACCGCCGAAAACCCGTCCGTTATCAAAGCGAAATTATCCGACTCCCCCAAAACCTCCCTTTACGGAGAACCGAGTTTATCGGAAGAATTAGCGTTTGAAGGTTTGCGAAAAACATACAAACATTCAAACGACGCCTCGCATGTAAAAAACCAAAAATCGTTTGTGCAACCTCAAGCGAACCGCCGATCCGGCCGTCGTTGACGGGCGGCTTGTCGCGCGCCGCTACGCGGCGGTTCTTACGCGTCGTTTTTCCGTGAACGCTTACGTGGACGAAAAGGCGAAATTTCGGTAAAAAAAGCCGTCTTATTGGAGAATCTCTTGAAAAAATCGCACGTTCTCGTTATGATGCTTCAGTAGGCGCCGCCGTGCGTTTTTTTCGTTCCACCTCGTTTTCTCCGAAGGAGCAGACGTTATGAATCGTTCAGTCCGCCTTTGCTTGAGCGTCCTAATCGCGCCGTTGATTTGCACGTTCGTTGTTCCGCGCGTCGTGTGGAGCGACGAGCCAACGGAAACGAAACAAAAGTCCGAACGGACGCTCGAGCCGACGTTAAACGCCGAAACGAAAGTTTCCGGGCGCGTCTGCGTTCGTCTGCGTCGTCCCGACGCTTCTATGCCGCTAAGTTCCGATTTTTCCGTTGCGAAAGAACAAGTCGACGCTCAAGTCGACGCGAGCGAAAAGCCGTCGATCGCGCAAGACTCGGGTTATCCTTACGTCGGACGCGAAATTGCCGACTATCGCGCGCTCGGGGGCGTCGGGCGCTATTTGTTCGAAGACGAGTTCGGCGAGTTGCGTTCCTTCGACGCCGACGACGTGCTTTCGATCGAGCCCGCCCCGGAAGTCGCGCTTGGCGACGTAAGAAAGGCGATCGCAAAAAAACTGCTCGAAGAATTTGGAGACGAATTCAACGTTAAGTCGACGGAACGCTATCTTTTCGTTTACGACACGTCGGAAGGATACGTCGACTGGTGCGCGCGACTCTTTGAAAGTTTAGAGGACGGGTTTCGACGTTTCGCCGTGAAAAACGAGCTGAATCTTAAAGAGCGAGTCGAGCCGATGATCGTCGTCGTCTTCGCGACGAAAAACGAGTTCGTTCATTACGCGTCGCAAGAGACGGCGGGCGCCGACAAAATCGCGGCTTATTACAATATGCAGACGAATCGCGTCGCGCTCTACGACCTCTCCGAAACGGAAGGAACGCGCTACGCTTTGTCCAAACGACGGCGCGAGTCGCTCGAAACGCGCGAATTCCTGTCTCGTCCCAACGCCGCGTTCAACGTCGCGACGATCGTTCACGAGGCGACGCATCAAATCGCGTTCAATCGCGGTCTGTTTCTCCGATTTGGTCCCGTCGCGCTCTGGTCGGTCGAAGGTCTGTCGTTGCTCTTCGAGACGCCGAACGGCAAAGCGTCGCAAGGCGGCTGGGGCTATCGTTCTTCGTTTCCGACGAACGAACGCCAACTCGCGCTTTTCAAGAATTTCGCCAAGACGACGCAACAACGAGACCCGATTCGCGATTTAATTCGTCAAGACTCGTTTATGAACGACGTTCAAGGCTCTTACTCGACTTCGTGGGCGCTGTTCTATTACTTGTATAAAAAACAGCCGAAAGAACTGGCGAAATATCTGAACGAACTTGCGTCGAAGCCGCCTTGCGTCGTCTACGCGCCCGAGGAACGAATCGCCGATTTCGAAAAATATTTCGGAGACGACTGGGACAAACTGACCCAAAGTTTACTGCGATTCGTTCGAAGGCTGTAGGCGCGTTCGTCCCCTAAAAAAACGGCGTTAAAAATTACGCGTTTGTAAACGCGCGCCGACCTCTAAAGCGCGCTCTTCGTCTCGTTCGGGGGCGTCAAGCGTTCGAAAAGCTCCGCGACAAGCACGTCTTGTTCAGGCGCGATCGTCTTCATATCGAGCAACAGCGCGTCTTTATTCCAGCGCGCGAGAAGCCGGGGATTCTCCGCTTCAAGTCTTGCGGCGAGTTCGGCCGGCGCGAATCCTCGAGGTCGAAGTTCGACAAGACGCGTCGGGGACGTTCCAAAGGAAGCGCCGACGCACAACGTCGACCGACCTTCGATCGAACGAGCGTATTGCACGCAGGGGGACGTCTCGAGCAGCGCGGCTAGACGCGTCGCGCGATTCTCAAGATTGGCGCGCGAAGTCGCAAGTTGGCGCAAGACGGGAATCGATTCGACGGCGGAAGCGCGCGATTCGTAGAGCGTCAGCGTCTTGGCGAACGCGGCGGTCGCAATTCGATCCAACTCGGCAATTTTTGCGGTCGGAGTCTTGGCGATAGCGTTCAAGCGCGCGCGCGAACCGAAAAGAACGCCGCAACGAGGTCCGCCGATTAGTTGCGCGCCGTCGCATAAAACGAGATCAAAACCGGTTTTCAATCGATCCGCGACAGTCGGAGTCTTCGCGTCGAAAAACTCGTTTATGTCGAGCA
Organism: Thermoguttaceae bacterium; assembly: GCA_045641205.1. Lineage (GTDB taxonomy): Bacteria > Planctomycetota > Planctomycetia > Pirellulales > Thermoguttaceae > RUG369. Next base: position 8,926 of record JAZUGM010000079.1, on the reverse strand, counting down.
ACGGAATAAATTCGAATTCGCCGAGTATTTCAAAATTACGTCCTGCGGAGCCCTTTAACGCCGCGATTTCCGACGACGACGGCCGAGGACCGTCGGGCGACCAACGTCCGAAGGAACGCCAGACGAGCCCGGCGCGATCGTCGCACGCGGCGTCGTAATCTTCAAGCGCGACCGCGTTGCAGGCGCCGATCTCGCGACGTTCCAACGTCGGAAAGACGTCGAAGGCGTCCTCGAGACGTCGCCCGTCTTCCGCTTCGTACAAATCGCGCCGCGCGACGACCAGCTTGCGTCCTCGAGCGACAAGTTCCTGCAGGACGGCGACGCGCGCCGCCTCGCAATTCGTGAAGACGAGCGCGCTTTCGGCGCCGCCCAGACGCGCCAAGCGCGTTCGCAAGTCTTTCTCGCGCAAAGCGTCTTGACGCTTCGAATATTCCGTCTGAGGCTCCGAAAGAACCCAAGCGGCCTCTTGCACGGCGCAATCCGCCAGACGTTCCAAGTCGTTGGGAAAGAGCCGTCCGCGAGCGTCGACGACCAGCGGCTCCGTTATTTCGACGAGAGAAGAGAGGCGCGCGACGATTTTTTCGATTAGCTCGTTGACGTTCGGTCGTCGTTGTTCGTTCGCCGCCAACCATAATTCGCGCGCGACGTCGTCAAAGACGCCCTTGGTCGCGCCGAAGACGGTCGCGGGGTGAAGTCTCAACGCGAGCGGCTTGATTCGCGGCGAAGACAATATTTCCGATAAAAACGCAAAGGAAAACGGCGACGATTTAGCCATAACGAGTCTCCTTTCATTGCAAAAAGCGAAGAACGTCGCGCTTTATTTAAACCGAAACGCGCAAAAAAACAAGAGGGCGCGAAAGACTCGCGGCGCTTTGAAATCTTCGCTAAGTTTTACGAGTTTCTTGTTGTCAATTCTTTCGAAAAGCGTAAGATTAAAGGGCGATTAGAACGAATTTACGTTTTTGCGCGGCGCGAATTTACCCTAATCGCGTTAAGAAAAACGCGCGTTGAATTAACAAATTAGGAAAACGTAATAATGAACGAATCAAATTTCAAGCCGACGTTGGCGCTGACGATGGGCGATCCGGCGGGCGTCGGACCGGAAATAATCGCGGGCGCGTGGTCGAGTCTCTTTACGCGATCCGGCGCCTTTCCTTTGCCGCCTTCGAAGCCGATCGTCTTCGGCGATCCCGAAACGATGAAACGCGCGACTAAGATTCGCGGAGTCGACGCGCAAATCAAAGAAATCGCGTCGATCGACGAAGCGCGCGAGCAATACGACGCCTTTGGCGCCGACGTTATGCCCGTCGTTCCCTGTTGCGCTTCCAACGTCGGAAACGTCAAATTAGGCAAAATATCGTCGGAAGGCGGAGACGCGGCGTTTCGTTCGTTAAATCGCGCGATCGACGCCGCGCTCGCGCGCCAAGTCGACGGAATCGTCACGGCGCCCCTGCATAAAGAGGCGCTCAATCTCGCAGGGCATAAATTCCCCGGTCATACGGAGATTCTCGCGTCTCGTTGCGGCGTCTCGAATTTCGGCATGGCGCTCTACCTCGGACCTTGCGCGGCGCTAGCTTCTCCGACGGGTCTAGGCGTCGTTCACGCGACGTTGCACGAATCGATGCGTCGCGCGCTCGACGACGTGACGTTCGAAAACGTTCGCGCGAAAATCGGACTAATTCGACGCTTTATGACGACTATTCTCGGACGCGAGCCGCGCGTCGGAGTCTGCGCGCTCAACTGCCACGCGGGAGACGGAGGGCTCTTTGGCGACGAAGAAATTCGCGTCATAGCGCCCGCCGTCGAAGACGCGCGACGAAACGGCGCGAACGTCGCCGGTCCTTATCCTTCCGACACGCTCTTTCTTGACGCGAAAAACGGACTTTACGACGGAATTGTCGCAATTTATCACGATCAGGGGCATATCGCGATCAAGGCGTTCGATATGTTCGCGGCCGTAAACGTCGCGCTCGGACTTCCGATTATTCGCACAAGCGTCGCGCACGGAACCGCCTTCAATATCGCGGGCAAAGGCGTCGCCAAAACGCAAAGTTTACTCGAAGCAGTCCGCGTCGCCGCAATTTTCGCCTCAAAACGCGAAACGCCTTGACGCGATTATAAACGCAAAGTCGTTCCTGAGTGCCTTGCGTCGCGCCCTTCGCATCGTACCGAACGGCGCGTCTTTTATTTTCTTGAGAGATTTGATAAAAATTCCGTTTTTTCTAGAAAAAATAAATATTTCGCGCGTCTAAGCCGATACAACCAGAGAGGACGTTCTCTTTTACAAGAAACGCCGACTAGAAAGGTTCGACGCGCGAGTTCATTCGGAACTCGCGACGTTCGTAAAATCAAGGACAGCGACAATGACGGAATTTCGAGAAAACAAAGACGTTCGCAGACCGTTTTTATCGACGCCGACGCCGATCGCCTATTTTCCGGGTTCGACGATCGAAAAAGCGCGACGCGCGACTTCGCGCTGTTTGCGTCGCGACGAAGGCGTCGCGTTGGTCGTCGGTTCGACGGGTTGCGGCAAGACGTTGCTTGCGCGCGTTTTAGCGTCTGAATTTGAGGCGGACAGTCTTGTCGCGTTCATTTCTCCTCGTCGTCGCCTCGACGTAAAGTCGTTTTTTCAACAGTTCCTTTTTAGTCTTCGTCAAACGTTCTGCGGTTGCGACGAAACGGAATTGCGCCTGATGGCGCTCGACTATTTGGAAAGCGCTTCTCAAGAACGTTGCGTTCTTTTGGTCGACGACGCCCAATATCTTACGTTGCGCGTCTTTGACGAAATTCGCGGCTTAATCGATCAATGCGCCGCGTCGACGACTCGTCTTTCGTCGGCGCTTTTCGGACTAGGCGCGCTTGAAGAACGCCTCAATTTGCCTAGTCTCTTTCCTTTTCAGCAACGCGTCGTTTCGCGCGCGTACTTGGAAAACTTTACGCGCGCGGAAATTGCGAAATACGTCGAACGCGAATTGAAACGCGCCGACGTCGACGCTCGTTTTTCAAAGGGAGCGATCGCGCAAATCGCGTCGTTAAGCGACGGTTCGCCTCGCGTCGTCAATCAGTTGTGCGATCGCGCGCTCTTCCTCGCGTTTGAGGACGGGGAAAATAACGACGGGGAAAATAATTCCGCCGGGCGTCGACGGTCGAGTCGCGTCGAAATCGACGAAAAAGACGTCGAACGCGCTTGGGCGCGGTTGCAATCGTTGCCGGAAAGCGAAGAAAAAGAACTTGATTCGAGCAATCTTGACGCGGAAGAGAACGTTTCTAGTTCGATCGTCGAGTTCGGATTACTTGACGACGACGAATCGGACGAGTACAATAACGAAAGCGGCGCGTCGACGCAAGAAACGTCCGGCGAGGCGATCACGAACGAACTTGATTCGAACGCGGAAGAAACGACGAAAATTTCGAAGCCGGCGGAAATTCCAAACGACGCGTTAGTTCAAGGACAAGAGAAAGAAGAGTCGGTCGACGAGCGCAACGAAGAATTGTTGGAAAGCGACGCGGCGCCCGTCGTCGTTCCGAAACCGTTCGATTGGGAAGCGGATCGTTACGGTTCGTTGGAAGAACCCGTAAAGAACGAAGCGCCTGAAACCAACGCCCCGATTTCTGCCGACGAGGTTCAAAAGGACGTCGCCGAACAGGACGTCGAAACGGAAAACGCCGAAGAAGCAAACGCCGAAACGGAAAGCGCCGAAAAAGAAAGCGCAAAAGAAGCAAGCGCCGAGAGCGGCGAATCCCAAGCGGAACGTTTGAACAATATCGCGCAAGACGCGCGTCGTATTCGCGCCAAAAAAGCGTTTTGGGGAGAAGGCGACTTAGACGACGTCTTGGACGGCGCGCAAGTCGCGTCGCAAGCCGAAAAGGAAGAATCGGCGGCACCCGCGCCGATCGTCGAAACGGAGGAAGAACGAGAAGAACAAGCCGAACAAGCCGAATCGGCGGAAGAAGTCGAAGAAATCGCGTCGGAAGGGGAAATCGACTACGAATTAGACGCGCGTTTACGTGAGAAATTCGGGGCGTCGTCGGATTTGGAACAGACGGACGTAGCGACAAAAGAAGAGTCGGTCGAGGCGGTTCTTCCGCCGGAAATCGATTTTGACGGCATACGATTTGAGCCGCGCGGCGGCGCCGAATTTGTCGAGCCTTCCGATTTTGATCGATCGGTCGTCAAGCGCGCGCGCAAAACGTTGCGTCCTCGTTCTTATTTGTCGGCGAAACTTTCCGCAAATTCGGTTTATACGCTTTCGGAGCCTTCCGAAGCGAAAGAAGCGGAAACAGGAACGTTCGACGCGTCCTTGGAACTCTCGCCCGACGCGAGCGCGACGTTGACGACGCCGAAAGCGAAAACGCGACGTCCGCTCGAAAAGGACGACGACGGCTCGCGAGAATTTCGCGATTTCAACGGGTTCGACGCCGAAGAGAGCGCGCGTTTGGCGTCCGACGATCGTTTTTTAGAATCGCAGTTCGCCTCGTTTCCCGAAGATTCCCCTTTGCGTTCTTGGAACGGTTCGGACGATTCGAAAAAAGTCGACGACGCGGAAGCGAATTCGCTCGACGAACGAGCCTATCGCCAGATCGTCGCGTCCTATTATCGTTCCGCGGCCGATTTTCCGTCGAGCGCGCAATATTTGAACGAACTGCAATTACTAGAAGAGGAGATTGCTGAAGAAGCTAATTTAATACGGCGCATCCGCAATATTCATCTGCGTCTTCGTTCCGTTCGTTCGTCCGGCTCTTACGATCTCGCCGGTAAAGACGCCGACTTGTCGGAACCGACGAGCGCGTTTGTCGCAAAATAACGCCAAACGCGCGCACGATCAGTTAATCGCGCCGATCTCGTTTGACTTCGAGCAAAACGCTTGAGTCGGAGAGATCGGTTTTTTATTAGACGAACCCAATTCCCCTTTCCCCCTATGGAGCATTCGTAATGCAAGCAGTAACGGCGGCTTTTATCCTAGCGCTCGGCGCTTGGGTCGTGCAATTTAACGAAGAAGCGCAAACGTTGACGTTCCAACACGCGACGGGCGCGCAAATCTCGGGCAAACTTGCGTTCGAAGTCGAGGGCGCCCCTTGGCGCGTCGGGCTTCCTCGCGACGCCGTAAAGAATCGTCTTATTCTTATCGACCCGAATAACGAAGCGCAAGGCTATTTGGCGTTCAACGTCCAAGGCGACCGGCTCGAAGCGCTCGTCTATCATCGCACGCGCCAATTCTACAACGGAGTCTTGACGTTCGAAGGGGACGTCTTGTTCCGCGACGACTCGTTCCCCTGTCGCACGCGTCCGAACGCAAACGAACGCGTTCTGTCGTTGGCGTCGGGCGTCGCCGACTCCGCGTCTTTCGATTCGCTCTTTGCGCGCGAAGAAGACCTTGCGTTGCGTTTTAACGCCGCGAATTTCAAGTTGACGACTAAAAAGAACGTCGACGCGCCCAAAAACGAGTCGATTCTTTCCGGCGCGCAATACGGTTTTCGCGCGTCCGGCGCGATTCAAGAGGCGTCCGAAGCGGTCTTTACCGTTGAAATCGACCAGAATTATTTCCAAAAACGCTGGGTTCCGTACTACGCGCCGATTGATCGCAAGCGCTGTCCGCACGCTCCATCCGGCTGGCTCTCTTGGAACACTTATTTCGACAAAGCGACGGCGGAAGACAATCTTGCCGAAGCGCGAGTCGGCAAGGAATTTTTACAGCCGTTCGGTTGCGAAGTTTGGGAAATCGAAAGTTGGCAGGGTAATTCGGATCAGTTGCCCGTCTCAAATTTCTACAATCTCGGCTTGGAAACTAACGAAAAGCAATTCCCCAAAGGAATGAAACAACTTGCGGACGATATTCGCGCGCTTGGATTTACGCCGGGCATTTGGACGGCGCCTTTCGGGACGGGCTCGGAAGAATTCTACAAAGCGCATAAAGACTGGTTCTTACACGACAAAAACGGGAATCCGTTGCGTACGTGGAACGGCGTCTACACGATCGACCCGTCGAACGACGAAGTCGTCGACTGGTTGCGACATATTCACGACGTCGCCTCCCACGAATGGGGATACGAATTCTTCAAAATCGACGGTATGTCTGGCTCCGGCTCCGGCTATTGCGCGCATTTCTTCGAACGTCCCGACGTGCGCGCCTGTTTTAAGAATCCCAACGTCGAAGCGCCCTTTGAACGTTGCGTGCGCGCGATGCGCGAAGGAATCGGCGAAGACCGCGTTTTCCTTGCCTGTCAAGGGCACTTTACGGGCGCGGAGGCGAAATACGCCGACTCGGCTCGGACGGGCGCGGATATTGTGCATCCGAATCAGCCGGTCAAATGGGCGAACGTAATGCAACAAGCGGGTCGAACGCTCAATCAAGTCTTCGTCAACAACATCGTTTTCTATTCCGATCCGGACTCCTTGCTCGTAAGCGACGCGCTTTCGATCGAAGAAGCGCGCGTCACGACGACGATCGTTTCTTTGCCGGGTCAAGAAACTTTCTTCGGCGACAAATTGGCGGAGTTGCCCCCCGAAAGAATGAAGCTACTCCAGCAGGTCTTGCCCGTCTGCGACGTAAGACCGGGCGCGCTCTATCCGTATTTCTCCTACTTGCCCGTCTGGGACTTGAAAATCGGTCGTTCTTTCGGAAATTGGGACGTCGTGGCGCTCTTCAACTGGACGGACGACGAAGCGACGCTCGGCTTCGCGCTCGACGAACTAGGACTTGACTCGAGCGAATACGTCGCCTATGAATTTTGGACGAACACGTTCCTTGGCGCCTCTAACGAGCGTTTTGAAACAAACGTTCCCGCGCGCGCCGTTCGTTTGCTCGCGCTCCATAAAAAGCAAGACGTCCCGCAGTTCTTAACGAGCGATCGACATATTACGCAAGGGGGCGTCGATTTGCTCGACGCGCAATGGAACGGCGATTCGAAAGAATTGACCGTCAAGCTGGCGTTAGTCGCGAAAAACAAGACGACCGCGCGTTTCCTCGTTCCCGACGGCTTCGCGTTCCAAAGCGTTAAAGCGTCCGACGTCAACATCGCGCTTGAAACAAAAGCGGAAGCGGATGGGCAAATCCTCGCGTTAGGCGCGACGTCCGAAGAATCTGGGGAATATGTGATTACGTTGCGTTTTGAATAATCGCGTTTAATATTACGTCGACGTTTTATAAGCGTTTAACGTATAAGACGTCGACTTTTGTTCTTATCGCAAGCGTCGTAGGTCAAACGATCTACCACTAAGTTTCATCGTAACTTGACCTACAACCAAGGGCGTTTTCGTCAACGTTCGGATTTAAAAAGGATACATATCAATGCAAACAACCCGACGTAAATTTATGACAGGTCTCGGTCTGGGACTGGGCGCCGCCGCGTTTCTACCTAATCTCCACGCGTCCGAAGGCGTGAAAAATCCCGTTTTGCCCGTTTATAAACCGGGCGAGTACAAAAAAATTAATTCGACTGACAGGGAATTCCATTTGTCGGTTACGACGGGCGAACTTATGGCGGAGGGGCTGGTAGAACATAACCATCCTATGGGCGACGATCCGCGCGCCGTCAAACTTAATGCGCAAACGATGATCGAACTTTGGAAAGAGGCGGGCGTAACCGACATATGGCTCGATCCGTACAATTCCGGGGTGTTTCGCGACGTCGAGGAATTTGACAAAGCGGTTCGTCGTTCGCTTGAATTTGGTATGAAGACGCACTTTATCACGGTGCCGTTCGGTCATCCGGGAATAGACCCCGCGCCGGACGTCAAAGCGCGCTGGAAGAAGAGCGAACGTTTCACCGGGCGAGTAGACTACGGGATCGCGTGCCACGAGCCGACGGCGCAAGACTGCGTCGCGTCGATTCGTAAAATCGCCGATCATTACGGACCTTGCGACGTCTTTCTTGACGACGACTACCGTTGGGGAATTGCGCCGGGCGACATTGGCGGTTGCGTTTGCGCGGAATGCAAAGCGGACTTTATGCAAAAGACGGGCTTGAGCGACGCGCGGTGGAACGCGTTGCTCGACGATTTGCGCGCGACTCGAGACACGAAAGACGTCAGGCTCTACGTCGATTATTTCTGCGATATTCTGACGCGGACGTTTAAGGCGTCGGAAGCGATCGCGCCCGAGGTCGACTTGGGCGTTATGGTTATGGGCATGGGCTCCGAAAATTCCGCCGTGCGTCTCGACGATTATCGCGGCAAGCTGTTCCGCGTCGGAGAATGGATGTTTACCGACGCGCAATACGAATCGACGAAAAATAAGACGATCGAACTGTATAGCGTTCTGTTCCACCGTCGCTTTACCGATCCGGGTCGAACTTTCAGCGAAACGACGATTATTCAAGAACTCTCGGCGGAAAATTACGTTTCGAAACTCTCGACGTCGACTCTGGCGGACGTACGCAACACAATGTTTATGTGCCCGATTCCCGCGAGTTACTGGAGTCTTATCGCGCCTCGTATGAAACGCGAGCGGGAATTTCATCGTAAGATTATCGGTTGCAAAGCGCGCGGTCCCTTCAAGCATTTCTGGGGTCTTGCCGACCGATATATCGGCGGTTATAACGCCTATTCGCTCTTCCTTGCTTGCGGCGTTCCGTTCGAAGTATGCGACGAAATCCCTGCGGACGGCTACGCGTTCCTTGGCGACGCAAGCGCGCGCGAAATGGAACGCGGCGAATTGGAGTCGAAGGGCGCCAAATGCGTCGCGAGGCTCGATTCCGCCTCCGGGCGATTCGACAAAATACCCGAAACGTTCGAAGACTTGTTCCAGTTCCGACGCGCTTTACTCGAGAAATTCCGCGCGACCGGCGTTCCTTACGTCGAAGAAGAAACGCCGGTCGTTCTCGGCTGGTATCCCGACGCGCGCGCCGCGTATCTGTGGAACGTCGAGAAGAAAGACAAAGTCGTTACGTTGCGCAAGGGCGAGCAAAAGTTCGCGGTCGAATTGAA
>JAZUGM010000078.1:0-1786 GCA_045641205.1 Thermoguttaceae bacterium | reverse complement strand
AACGCTTTCGAAAATTGAGTCCGACCTATGAAAAGTCAACAACTTCCTTCGAGGCGTTATTGAAATTGGCGGCTGCTATGATCACTCTTAACAAAGTTGTGGATATTTACTCATAAAGTTATTTTCGGATAAGCCCTTAGTAAACACGGCAAACGACGCATCCGACTTGAAGACGTTCGTTAAGGGCGAGCTTCCGGAAGAATTGCGATTTGACGTCGTATTGCTTGCCGATCCGACGTCGCGACGCCTTTACCTCGCGTTGCGCGACTTACGATCAATATGTGCGATCATAGTCAAAAAGCCGCCGACGACGGGCTGACGATGAGCTTGGCGCTCGGCGTTATGCGTGATTCGCTCAAAACCGGCAAGGGCGTCCTGCTGGATTCGACCTTTGCGGAGACGTTGAGGAAACTGTTGGAAAAGGAGGGACGTCGACAAACGCCCGTCGCAAACGGTCGTCCGATTTAGTTGGCGGTCGGCATCGAGTCTTCGGGAATAGAGGACGAAATGAACGTTCAAAAGATTCAAGAGCATATTACGCAAGGTTTGAAATTCTTAGGGGAGAAAAAATATGACGCGGCGCTGAGCGAGGCGAACGCCGCGTTGCTACTTGACCCGAAAAACGAGGGCGCTTTGGCGCTTAAACGCCAAGCGGAGAACCCGCCGAAGCCCGCGCGTTTAGATTCTAAAATCTTTGTTTTGGCAATACTTCTGGTTCTCGGAGCCGTGGTTTGGATATTTAACGGCAAGCGCGGAACGGACATTGCCGACGACCCGCAACCTGCCGCTAAGGATAGCTTTAAAAGAATCGAGAATATTGTCGTCGAGTCAAAACAGAATTCGGAGGACGCAAGTTCGGAACCGACGGACTCCTTCGCTGATTCAGCGGAAGAATCCGACGAGAAAGTCGCGTCTTTGACGTCGGACGAAGAAAACGCCAAAGAGCCGCCGAAAGAATCCAACGACGAATCGTCGGATTTAGGCGACGTCGCGCAAAACGATCCAAAGCCTTCGGAAGATAAAGAGACGCAAACGTCGTCCGTCGGTGAATTTACGGACGCCGAACCGCGAGCGGGAGAACGTCGCGAAGTTAATATTAACGGGGTTGTTTACGGATTTTGTTGGATTCCTCCGGGGACGTTCGCGAGGTCAAATAATTCCGTCGTTCGTTTGACGCGCGGCTTTTGGATGCTTGAGACTCCTGTGACTCAAGGACTTTGGAAGTCGATAACGGGCAAGAATCCGAGTTGGTTTTGTTCGACCTGCTACGGTTCTGACGAAGTCGTCGGAATGGACACGACGAATTTTCCTGTTGAGGAGGTTAGTTGGAACGATTGTCAGAACTTCATTAAGAAATTGAACGAACTTGACGCGACGTCTGGACGAAAGTTCCGTTTGCCTACGGAGGCGGAGTGGGAATACGCGAGTCGCGCAGGTACGACGACGAGTTACTGGTGGGGCGACGCTTTGAACGGAGACAAGGCGAACTGCAACGGAAATTACCCTTACGGCACAAATCAAAAAGGGAAGTTTTTGAGACGAACAAGCGCGGTGAAGAGTTACGACCCGAATCCTTGGGGATTGTACGACGTTCACGGCAACGTTTGGGAGTGGTGTTCCGACGGCTACGGCGATTATCCTAGCGGCGACGCGGTTGATCCCACAGGCGCGGAAAACCCCTCCGCGCGCGTGATGCGGGGGGGAAGCTGGTGCTGCGACGCGACGAACTGCCGTTCGTGGAATCGGGTCTACAAGGCCCGACCGGCTGGGCACCCCAACCTTGGCT
>JAZUGM010000077.1:0-15074 GCA_045641205.1 Thermoguttaceae bacterium | reverse complement strand
GCTTCACCTCGCCGTAATCGTATTCCTTGCCTTGGTCGTCCCTTTGAACGTTGATCTGCGAAATAAAGTCCACGTCGGGACCGAGAACGCCGCCCAAAGTGCCGACGTGATTGTCGCCGTTTTCGTAGACGTCGACGATCGCGGTTCGATCTTCCAAAACGCCGTAAACGACGTCGAGATCGAGCCCTTCGAACTTGTATTTTCCGTCGGCGTCCGTAATCGTCGAAGCGATTTCGACGTATTCGCCGTCGATTTGCTTGTACAAAGCGACTCTAACGCCCGGAATACCGGCTTCGTTATCGCCGTCGTGAACGCCGTTGTCGTTGCGATCTTCGTAAACTATGCCTTCGATCGAACCCGGTTTCAATTCGCCAAAGTTATAATCGTATCCGGAATCGTTCCAGCCGATCGGAACGTTTTTGATTTCTTGGACGCCTTGTCCGGCGACTCGATCGCCGCCAAAATTACCGACCGTCGTATTTTTGCCGGTCTCGTACCCCTCGGGTTCCATTTCGCGCACCGCGTATTGGGTCGCGATTTCGAGCCCCGTAAAGCAATAATAACCGTTTTCGTCGGTCGTCGTTTGGGAAACATTGTCGTAGGAAGAGCCGTTCCAACGCAAGAGTTCGACCGTAACGCCCGCCAATTCGACGTCGCGATCGTCGTAGACTCCGTTGTCGTTGCGGTCTTCGTAGACGGTTCCGGAAATACTGCCCGGTCTCAATTCGCCGAAGTCGTAATCGTAACCGGCGTCGCCCCATTCGACGACGACGTTCTTGATTTCTTGGAGTTCTTCCGTACTCGTTCGTTCTCCGCCAAGAGTTCCGACCGTCAAGTTTTTGCCGTGTTCATACCCTTCGGGCTCAATTTCGCGAACCGCGTACTTTTGGTTAATATCGAGATTGTCGAAACGATAGGAACCGTCGGCGTTGGTCGTCGTTTCGCCGATCTGTTTGTAACCGTTTCCGTCCCAGCGCAACAGTTCGACGACGACTCCCGAAAGTTCGAAATCTCCGTCGTTGTAAACGCCGTCGTCGTTGCGGTCTTCGTAAACGGTTCCTTCGATACTGCCGAGTTTCAACTCGCCGAAATTATAGTCGACGCCGCGGTCGTCCCATTTGACGGAAACTTCCTTGATTTCAAGCCGTTCGTTCGTATTGACGCGTTCTCCGCCAAGCGTTCCGACCGTCGTGTTTTTCCCGTGCGAGTATCCTTCGGGCTCGTCTTCGCGAACGGCGTATTTCTGGTTGATATCAAGATTGTCAAAGGAGTAATTGCCTTGTTCGTCGGTCTTGGTATGGTCGATAAGGTCGTAATCGGAACCGTTCCAACGATAGAGCGAAATGGTAACGCCGCTCAAATCGACGTCGCCCTCGTCAAGGACTCCGTTGTCGTTGCGGTCTTCGTAAACGTTTCCGGAAATCGAACCCAGTTTAAGTTCGCCAAAGTCATAGTTGACGCCGTGATCGTCCCAACCGACGACGATTTCCGAGGTGAAACTCTCTTTTTCGCCCGTCTCGATTTTTCCGCCAAGAGAACCGACCGTGTCGTCGCCGTGGACGTAATCTTCGGGGTGAATTTCTTTGACGGCGTAGGTTTGTTCAATGTCTAAGTCGTTAAACTCGTAATAACCGTCTTTGTCTGTCGTAACGCTTCTGACGAATTCGTATTTGGAACCGTCCAAACGATAAAGTCCGACGGTAACGTTTTCAATACCGGGCTCTTGGTTCTTGTCAAAAGCGCCGCTCGTATTGCGGTCTTCGTAAACGTTTCCGGAAATCGAGCCTAACTTGAGTTTGCCGAAGTCGTAATTGTGAAGATGCTCGTTGTAGCCGATCCAAACGTCGGTAATCGTGTCTTCGTATCCGACGAATTCTTTGCCGATATAATCTTTTCCGTCGGAATAACCGTTCGCTTCTTCATCGAAGACCATACGAACTTCATATTCGCGACAAGGAAGTTTCCGCAACGTGCCTTCCGCGTTGTAGGAACAATCGAGCAGGAACTTGTAACGTCCCTCGGAATCGACTTTTTGCGTTTCCATTAGGACGAGCGTTTCTTTTCCGCTTTCGTCGGTCGAAATTCGATACAATTCGACGGTCGCGGGATGTTGAATTCCGTCCCAATTTTCGCCTTCTTCTTTGCCGTTGGCGTCGTTCAAGTCTTCGAAAATATTGCCTTCGATCGAACTAGGCAAAACCTTGGCGAAATTGTTGTTCGGAGCGACGTCGCCGCCTTGCATACCGCCGACTTGAATATTGGTCGGATCGATTTTTTCGCCAAACTCGCCGCCTTTTGCGCAGAAGTCAATATAAGTCGTGCTTGTCGAGGAATTGATCAAGTACGAACCGGGCAAAAGATCGTCGCCTTCGAAGAGGTAGAAGCCTTCTTCATTGGTGGTCGCCGTCCACGTCTCGCCGTTTTCGCCGTACAGCGTGATCGTATAACCAGCAAGACCCGGCTCGCCGTCGTCTTTATTACAGTCGACGTCCAAATCTTCATAGACGTAACCCGAGATCACGATCGGCTTCGGCGTCAAAATAACGTTTCCGTAAACGCCCGCTTGAGCGATGCCTTCGTTGCCGTCGTCGACGTCGTAAGGCAACGACTCGCGATCATAACCTTCGCTCAACGCCACAGAACGAGGTCCGCCTTCGCCCTTTTCGTCGTATTCGTCGACGAACATACCCGCCCAAGTTTCCGTCTGGTAATGAACGGAACTGAACGTAGCCGACGCCTTCGAGCCCGCGATCCCGTTGACGAGGGAACCGCCCATTTCGCCGCCTTCGACTTGCGCGTTGCCCGCCGTTTTCGACGAATCCGTTTGATATTCGTCGAGGTCGATTTCGAAAACGAACGTGTCGCCCGCGTGGAAATTGTCGAACGTGATCGTCAAGACGGTTCCATTGTCGGAAATATCGTAAGAGAAGTCAATATCCGACGACTTATCCACCAAACGCAACGTGTTTTCGACGTGCGAATAAACGCCTTGACCTTGATCGAAATACGCTTCGCCTTCGTCAAGCGAACCGTTGCCGTTTTTGTCAAGATTAATGACGAGAGAATCGAGCGTCGTGCAACCGCCGTCTTCGCCTCCGACCCACGCGACGTAGAATCTGTCGCCCAAGTCTTCGGAATATTGCTCGCTGTAAACGATTCCAATATCGACCGGGTCTGCCGAAAGGTATTCGCGCTTCTCAAGTTCCTCGATACGGCAGAATCGACGCGTCGACGTCGCGTCGTCCGACCCCTTGGAACGTTTATGAGATTTGACCTTCGAGGAAGAAGACAAGTTCGACTCGATAGCGTTTTTCTGAATGAAGAGCGACATTCTTTTAGCCTTTCGTGCGCTTTTTTTAAAAGTCGCGCTACTCTTTTTGTTGATCCTAATAGTCTCAGACCGAATTTCGGTCGAAACGACGTCTTGCTTTGGGCGCGACGTCGTGTCGAAAGACAAGAGGATCGTCAAATATTGATTCCAAACGCTGAACAAACGATTCAGCCTCGTCAAACGACAAGTATAAATTCCGACGCGAGCTTTTTCGCGACCAACGAACGATAAAAAGGGAAAAAAGGGCGGAAACACGCTTGTTTCTCAAGCCCCTTTCTGGATTTTCACGTCCTTCAGTCGGTAATATCGTCAAAAAAATTCAAGAAGAATAGTAGTTTTTTAGGAATTTTAAGGAAGTTTCCACATTTTAACGGTTGTATCGAAACTACCGCTTAAAATATATCCCGACGTTCCGTCTTCCACGTATTTGAGAACGCTTACCGTTCCTTTATGCCCTAATCGAAATTCGTTTCGATCCGCAGGAAGCATCGAACGCGCAATTTGGCTTTGGTTTGTCGCGTCCCAAAAACGCACAAGATTGCAACTGTCGCCGGAAACAAGACGATCGACTCCGCAAAAGACTAGAGAAAAAACTTTGCCTTCGCTGAGATACAACGATCCGACCTGTTTGCCCGAACTTAGCTCCCAAAGCGCTATCTGATCCGCGTCTCCGCCCGCCGCGATGCGCGCTCCGTCGGGACTAAACGCGACGGCGCGCACGCGGCGCGATTTGCCGCCGTCGACGTTCGTTAGCGGAAGATCGTAGAGTTTTTTGCCGTTGAACGTCGTCCAAACTCGAACGATTCCGTCTCGACCGCCAAGCGCCAATAGAGAACCGTCGGGCGAAAAGGAGATCGCCGTCGAACTTTCGCCGGGCGCGCTCCAATCGGCGAGTTTTTGCAACGTGCTTGCGTCGAACATATTCACCGTCGCGTTAAAACTACCGACGGCGATGACTTTTCCGTTGGGCGAATACGCGAGCGCGCGAGCGCCGACCACGCCCGCGTCAATTTCGCGGAGGCGACTTTCCGTTTGAGAATCCCAGACGGAGAGGCGTCCTTTTTGCGACAAAACCGCGACTTCGTTCGAAGTCGGAGAAACGGCGACGGCGCGAACCCAGTCGTCGGCGCGTTGGAACGCCTGCTTGATTTCCTTCGTCTTCAAATTGCAACGATAGACGCGCTGATCGTCGCAACCGACGTACATTGTCGTTTTGTCGCGCGTGATCGCCAAGTCTGAAACCACGGGCATTTGTTCGGTCTTGACGAAAATTCCTTGGAAATCAAAATTGTCGAAGGCTTGAATCAACGGGACGAGAGATTCGTTAGTTTGAGCCGTCGCGACGCTTGAGGACGCGCAAACGGCGAACGCAACGAACATTGGGAAGACCGCCGTTAGGAGAAATTTAACAACTTTCATAGGAAGTTTCCTTTTCATTCCGACGCGTCGCCGTCGCGCCTCGCGTTGAACGACGCGAAAAGAATCCAAACGTTGCGAATCGATTTTCGCGATTATTAGGACGTAACCGTTTGATCGTTTGAATCCGCCAAACGATCCGCGTCGCGATTTGGCAAGATTCGAAAGAAACGGGAATGTTTCGTTTTAAAAGTGAAACCTTAGACCTCCGTCGGGGTATAAGGAATAAAGACTTTTGCCAATTCCCCAAATTTGCGTCTTAATGGCGCCGACAATGAAGCAAACGCGCAAAAGCCCCTCCGCCCTTATCGGCGAAAACGCTTGAAATGTTTTTTCAGTTTGCTTCTTATTTTGAGTTTTGACGACGACGGTTGGTAATTTTAACGAAGAGCTAAGGTTTAACGTTTAATTTCGACGCTCGTTGCGGAAATTTAGGGAAGGGACTTGGTTAGACTTGTCCTTGGCGTCGTCGTCGCAAAACGAGCTACTGTCGTTCGTTTTTGTCCGAATGACGCGAATAAACGTTTTTTAAAGATTTTTTTAGGCTTTTTATTATCCAAAAAGCCGCTATTATTCTTGACTAACGTTAGAGTTGGATTAGTCTATCATAATAGGGTAATTGGGCTTGAAGTGTCTAAACGAAGGCGCGTTTTGAGCAGAATCGGCTTTTAACGGCTCGACGCCCGTAGCGCTACGGAGTTTGACGCGCGGAGTTTACGGTCGTCGTTTCGACGCGCGAGCGGCGCCGTCCAAGCCGAACGACGCCTTCCAAGCGACGCGCGATTCCCGCCGATGCTTGAACGTGCGAGCGGCGTGCCTTTAGCAAGGCGACGAGCGCTCTTTTTGTTTTTTTTCGCAAGGAAAAACTGATGACTGAACGAACGGAACTCTTGATTAAACGACGAAAACGCGCGACGTCGACGTCCAGACGAGGCGGCGCGTTAGGCGTCGTCGTTCTCGTATTGTTGGCGGTCGGCTTGATAGCGGGCGGCGTCTACTGGTATAAAGGTCGAAACAAGGCGACTAAAAACGAAAGTTTGATCTTTGCCGCCGTCGAGAGAGGGACGTTCGTTCACGAAGTGAACGGCAAAGGTAGCGCGGAGAGCGCCAAGAATACCGACGTCGCCTCGCAAGTCGAGGGCAACGCGACCGTTATTTATCTGATTCCGGAAGGAACCGACGTCAAAAAGGGCGAATTGTTGGTCGAACTCGATTCGTCGAGCGTCGACGAAAAGTTAGACTCGCAAGTCGTGACGACGAACACGTCTCGCGCGACGCTCAACAGCTCGCGCGCCACGTTGCGTTCCGCCGAGATTTCGCTTGAAGAATACGTCGAGGGCACTTTCGAGTCGAGTTGGCTCGATTACGAAAACGAAGTCTTCTCGCAGGAACAGACGCGAAAGCAACAAGCGGATACGACGCGCTTTACCGAACGCCTCTTGAATATGGGGTATTCGACGGAACTCCAGTTCGAAGTCGACAAAGTGGCTGAAGAGAAGGCGAAAAACTCGCTTGCAGTCGCAAATTTGAAGAAATTGACCTTGTTGAAGTATACGAGCGAAAAGCAAATTACTTCGTTGATGTCCGACATCGAGACGGCGCGCGCAAAGGTCGATTCCGACAAAAACTCGTATAATATCAATCTGAACCGCGAAAATCGTTATCGCGCGCAATCGGCAAATTGCAAGATTAAAGCGCCGCAAGACGGTCAAGTCGTCTACGCGAACCAAGATTCTAGGCGTATGTCCGAGGCCGATATGATCAAAGAAGGGTCGACCGTTCGTCAACGTCAGGTTTTGATTCGTCTGCCCGACAAGGGGCAAATGCAAGTCAAGACGATGATCAACGAGTCGAACATTTCTTCCGTCAAGGTCGGCATGCCCGCCAAGATAACTTTCGACTCGTTGCCGAATCGCGTGATCGAAGGCGAAGTCGTCAAAGTCAACCAGTATCCTGAAATCGTCTGGATGTCTTCGGCGAAAGACTACGTTACTTTGGTTAAGATCAAGGATCCGACCGAAGAATTGCGCACCGGCTTGACCGCGCAAGTTCGCATTATCGCCGACGAACAACCCGACGTGCTTATGGTTCCCGTTCAATGCGTTACGGAATACGGCAAAAAAACCTATTGCATCACGTATAACGAGGGCGTTTGGGGATATAAAGAAGTCCTATTGGGCGCTTCGAACGAAAAACAAGTGATTATTTTAGACGGTCTGGAAGAGGGCGAACGCGTCGTCAGCGGCGCGAGACTTTATCGTGAAAAAGTCGTGTTCCCCGATCCGTCCGAGCCGTCCGCGTTTGAAAATTCTGAAATTTACCAAGCGAAATTAGCCGACGCGAAGGCGAAAGAAGAAGCCTCTCTTGCCGCTGAAGCCGAAGGAGTCGGAAAAGGCGACGGCATACCCGGTTCCGGAATGGGCGGCGCGCCCGGCGGAATGGGCGGCGGCGGTATGCCCGGTGGCGGCAGAATGGGCGGCGGCGGTTCCCGAGGCGGCATGCCCTTCGGCGATCCGCAGGCTATGTTGGCTCAAGCGCGCGAAAAGTATAAGAGCGGCGAGCTTACCGACGAAATGTTGAGCGCTATGCCCGCCGAAATTGCCGCGATGATCAAAGGCGAAGGCGGAAGCGCTTCGTTGAGCGGCGACGAACTTGAAGCGCAACAAAAGAAGGAAGAAGAAGCCAAAGAATACGCGAGTACGATCGAGGCGAAACTGCTTCACGACGCCAAAGTCGCCTCGTTGCAGCCGTTCTTCTCTCGAACCGTGATGGAAATGCATCGCGAGTTACTCGAAGCGCTTTCGAAGAAACTTTCCGCGTTGCAAGCGCGAATCGCGAGTCGTCAAAACGAGATTATGCGACGCCAAGACGATATTGAAATCCTCAAGAAAATCGGAACAGAAGAGAATTCCGAGGAAAATCAAGCGAAGATAGACGAGCTTATCGAAGAGATCAAGCTGTTGCGCGGCGATTCCGACGCCGAGTATTTCGACCGAATTGTTTATTACGATTTGATTGATTGGAGCAAATACTCTAATAAAAACGATATTACGAGAGAGGGAATCGAATTTTTGACGAGCGACGACGACGTTATTTTCGGAAGTCTTTTCCCGAATTCGACCGCGTTGGACGAAGCGGACGCCGACGATAGCGCAAGCGAAGAAGAGGACGTTCTTGACCTCGACGTACAAGAGAATCTTGACGCGCAAGAGGACGTCGACGGTTTGGCGGACGTCGTTAAGACGGAAGTCGACGGAAAAGCCTATCTTCCGTTCTTGCCGCTGTTTGACGAATGGGATTCCGATCAGAACGACGCGCTCAAGCCGACCGAATTTGTTATCGGGTTTTTCTCGGATCGCAAGAGTTTCCAAGATTCGGAAACCGACCCGGAAATCGACGGGTTCTTTGAAGAATATTTGCCGAAAGAATCCGATGAAAAAGACGAATTCAGTATCGAAGACGCCGGTTCGACGATCGCTAAAATTTTGAGCGAACGAGAAAACCCCGAAGATGGAAAGGCGGATCGACGAGGCGGAGGATTCGGACGATTTAGAGGCGGAAGACCCGGCGGAGCGCCCGGAATGGGCGGCATGCCCGGTATGGGCGGAGCCCCCGGAGGGATGGGCGGAGCCCCGACTGGATCGAAAGCGCCCGAAGACGTCAAGCCGCAAGACCGACCTAAGACGGACGACGCAACGTCGATTGCGGAAGGAGATAAAGGCGACGAAAAAGGTAAAGGAGACGCGTCCAAAGACGCGCCGCTGATCGTCGAGCCGCCGAAGCCGATCGCTTCTTTGGCCGAAGCGACGAGTTTGCGTCAAGCGATCGCCTTGTTCGTTCCTAAAATGGACTTTAACGGCGACGGAATGATTCAAAAGCCCGAATTTGTCAAAGGTTGTCACGAAATCAAGGACGTCGCGGGCAAGATGTTCGCTTCGACTTCCGCGTTAGGCTCCGACGGCGGGTTTGGCGGACCTTCGTTCTGATTCCGCGTCGCGTCCTTTTCGTCGCATCCTTTTGTTGCGCGTTTTACGGCGAGTCGAAGACGTTCTCGCGAATCGACGCGAGACGTTCTTCGACGTCCTTTCCTTGACGTCGCGTCCTATTTGGTAAGTTGAGATGGCTATTTTTGATAAAAAGAAAAAAAACGTCGGCAACGACAAAGAAGAAGAATTTTTTGCGGCGAAGCTGACCGGCGTGAAGCGCGAATACGTCCTTAAAGGGGAAACGGTGTACGCTTTGCGCGGCGTCGACTTGGCGGTTCCAGAAGGCGATTACGTCGCGATTATGGGCGCTTCCGGGTCTGGTAAAAGCACGATGTTGAATTTGCTCGGCTGTCTCGACCGTCCGACGCACGGCAAAATCTGGCTCGGACGCGACGACGTGACGACTTTGGACGACGACAGGCTCTCGGAAATTCGCGCGTCGAGAATCGGATTCGTTTTTCAGTCGTACAACTTAATTCAGCAGTTGACGGTTATCGAGAATATCGAAGTGCCCCTCTTTTATCAAGGGAACGCGTCGTTGCGTTCGCGGAAACGTTGCGTCGAACTTGCGAAAATGGTAGGGCTTGGCGCGCGACTCAATCACCGACCGACCCAACTTTCCGGCGGTCAGCAACAACGCGTGGCGATCGCGCGAAGTCTGGTCAACGATCCCTATTTTATCCTAGCGGACGAGCCGACCGGAAACTTAGACTCGAAAACGACGGCGGAAATTCTGGATCTGCTCGACACGTTGAGTTCGCAAGGTCGAACGATCATTCTCGTCACCCACGAAGACGACGTGGGCGCGAGAAGCAAGCGTATTGTTCGTTTGCGCGACGGACTGATCGAGTCGGACACGAGGTTGCGTCCTATTTAGTTCCCTTCGGCGTTCGTTCGTTGGGGTGGCGTTTAGCGGTTCCGACGAACAAGCCTTGTGGGAATTTGACGAATATTGCGCGCGGAAGCGACGACCATTACGTCGGCGCAGAGATCGCGAGGCTCGTTCCTCGCTCTTTTCGAAATTCATAGGTTTTCTTTTAAGATGAGACACGCGTTTCGAACCTTGCTCTCGGGCGTCAAAAGTTTATATTTGCACCCGATGCGTTCATTACTCACCGTATTGGGTATTTTTATTGGCGTGGCAAGCGTCATTTGGCTTATGGCGATAGGCGAGGGAATTAGTCGAAAAGCGCAGGAACAAATCGAAAGTTTGGGCGCCGACAATATCATCGTAAGCACGATCAAGCCGCCTAACGAAGCGCTTTCCGCAGGCAGCGGCGGACGAGGAATGCAAATTCCCGAATACGGTCTGACTCGCGCCGACTTTGAACGACTCGTCGAGACGATCCCGACGATCATTAATTCCGCGCCCGTCAAAGATTATCAGGAGACGTTCCAAAACGGACGCTGGAAGGTCGACGGAAGATTGGTCGGTTGCACCGCCTCATATTTCGAAGTCGTGAAAATTTCGCTCTTTGAAGGGCGGTTCTTTACGGACGAAGAAAACGAACGCGCTTGCGACTATTGTATTTTAGGTGCGGGCGTCGCGGCGCAACTCTTTCCATACGAGGAGCCGATTGGGAAATTAATTCGCGTCGGAGACAATTACGTTTTCCGCGTGATTGGAATCGCCAATTCGCGCGCCCCGTCGGCGGCGATCGGCAGTTCGTTGAAATCGGAAGACTATTCCTACGACGTCTATGTTCCGCTGAAGACGATGCAAACGCGCGTCGGGGACACGGTGGTCGTTCGTCGGAGCGGCTCTATGGAAGGCGAGACGGTTCAGTTAAAACAGATCACGTTGAAAGTGGGGTCTGTCGCCGACGTTATGCAGACTTCCGAACTTATCAAGTTGACGCTTGACACGTATCACAACAAATTCGAAGACTACGGCGTCACCGTGCCCCTCGAATTGTTGGAACAGGCGAAAACGACGAGAATGATGTTTAACGTCTTTATGGGGCTGATCGCCGGAATTTCGCTCGTCGTCGGCGGTATTGGGATTATGAACATTATGTTGGCGACCGTTACCGAACGAACTCGAGAAATCGGCATTCGACGTGCGTTAGGCGCCAAGCGAGGCGATATTGTTCGGCAATTCTTGATCGAAACGATCGTTTTGTCCGTCGTCGGCGGCGGCTTGGGCGTTTTGGTTGGGTTGACTTGCACGCCCGTTACGATGTTCGTTATGGGGATTCTCAAGAAAACCAATCCCGATTTGTTGGCAAGTTTGCCCGCGATCGTGCAGGAATTGAGACCGATTATCGTCTTCTGGTCCGTGCCGTTGGCGTTTTTAATTTCGATTATGATCGGGGTCGTGTTTGGCGTTTATCCCGCGATTCGCGCCGCAAAGATGGATCCGATCGAAGCGTTGCGACACGAATAACGTTCGTTTGCGTATGAAATCGGGGCGAGTTTCGAATTTCGAGGCTCGCCTTTTTTTGTAATCGTTCACGGAATCTTCCGCGAACGATTATTTTTTTCTCCGTTTTCTTCGACAGACCTCTTAAAATCGGCTTCTTTGTAATATTTGTTTCGTCAATACGCTTCGAACGTGGAATATTGACGAAAAAATCTTGCCTATTTTTTTTTTTTGTTACAATCCATACGCGCGGAATTGCTCTAACTTGGGCTGATATTCGCGAATTTATGGAGCGAGCTTGGAACGTCTGAATAGGCGAATTCGACGTCGGAAGCGTTGGAACGGATTCTTCTTACCGAACGAACGTAGATTTTCGGAAAAAGCGTCGTTGATTGCAAGTCGAAGCGCTTACGAGGAATCCAATATGTTTAAGCTCGAGGATATTGTCGTCGGCGCTCGACTCGACGGCGTCGTTTCAGGCGAGTCCGTCGTCGTACTATCCGCTACTTGGAGCGGTTCCGACGTCTTAACGGTCGTCTATAAATCCGACTCGGGACAATTAAACGAGCGTCTCTTCTATCGCGACGACGAAAATTCTCCTACGATTAATCTTGTCGAAAAATCGCGCGTCTGGAGCTTCGACGGAGACGGCGCGAAGACGCGTCTTGTTTTAGAAGCCTATCGAATCAAATTGGCGTGGTTTTTCGATCCGTATTTAGCGGTTCATTCTTCGGAAATCACGCCTTTGCCGCACCAAATTTCCGCCGTTTACGAGCAAATGTTGCCTCGGTTGCCCTTGCGTTACGTCTTGGCGGACGATCCCGGCGCGGGCAAGACGATTATGGCGGGTCTGCTAATCAAAGAACAAATCGCGCGCGGAGATTTGCGCCGCTGTCTTATCGTGACGCCCGGAAGTCTTGCGGAACAGTGGCAAGACGAACTCTTGGAAAAATTCAATCTGCATTTCAGAATAATTACCAACGAACTCCTCGAATCCGCCGCGTCGGGCAACGCGTTCGCCGAAAACGATCTGTGCGTCGCGCGACTCGACAAACTCGCGCGCAACGAAGACGTCAAAAACAAACTGTCGGCGACCGATTGGGATCTGATTATCTGCGACGAAGCGCACAAAATGTCGGCGACGATTTCCGGCGGCGAAGTCAAAGAATCGTTGCGTTTTAAATTGGGGCGCGTTCTTTCGAATATCGCGCGAAATTTCCTCTTGTTGACCGCGACGCCGCACAACGGAAAAAACGAAGATTTTCAGCTTTTTCTTTCGTTGATCGATCAAGACCGTTTCGAAGGAAGAGCGCGAACGTCGAATCGGGGGATCGAAGTCGGCGACGTTATGCGTCGACTCGTCAAAGAGAAATTGCTGACGTTCGAGGGCAAGCCGCTCTTTCCCGAACGACGCGCTTACGTCGCCAACTACAAACTTTCCGACCAAGAGGCGAAACTCTATCAAGCCGTTACCGAATACGCGCGCGAAGAGTTTAATCGCGCCGAAGCGTTGAACAAAAAACGCAGGTCGAACGTCGGATTCGCGCTGACGTCGCTACAGCGTCGCTTGGCGTCTTCCCCGGAAGCGATCTACAATTCCTTGCGTCGACGACGCGAACGACTCGAGAAAATCCTCAAAGACGTTCGACTTCAATTACGCGCGGAAAAAACCGAATTGAGCGACGCGTTCGAAGATATTGACGAAGACGAATTGTCCGGCGAAGAAGTCGAAAAATTCGAAGACAATATCGTCGAAGGAGTTTCGGCGGCGCAAACGGAAGCCGAACTGGAAACGGAAATCGCCACGCTCGAACGTCTGGAAAAACTTGCCGACGAAACCCGACGAAGCGACGAAGACCGAAAATGGCGCGAACTCTCGAATCTGCTTCAAGACAAGTCTTGCGGTATGTACGACGCCGACGGTCTGCGCGAAAAACTGATTATTTTTACCGAACACAGAGACACGCTCGATTATCTTGTCGACAAAATCGGGCGTCTGTTGGGCGATCCTAACGCGGTCGTTTCGATTTACGGGGGAACGACGCGCGATCAGCGACGAAAAATCGAGGAGGAATTCAAACAGAACCCGGAAGTCAAAATTCTTGTCGCGACCGACGCGGCGGGCGAAGGCGTCAACTTGCAACGCGCGCATTTAATGGTCAATTACGATTTGCCGTGGAATCCGAATCGACTTGAGCAACGTTTCGGGCGAATACACCGCATTGGACAAAAACAAGTCTGTCATCTGTGGAACCTTGTCGCGAACGAAACCCGCGAGGGCGACGTCTTTCAACGTCTCTTTGAAAAGCTCGAAATCGAACGCCAAGCGCTCGGCGGGCAAGTTTTCGACGTCTTGGGCAAATTGACGTTCAACGAAAAATCGTTGCGCGATCTTATCGTCGAAGCTATTCGTTACGACGATTCCGACGAAGCGCGAAGTTATATGGAACGAACGCTAGACGAGACGTTCGACCGCGAAAAACTTTTGAATTTATTGCGTCAAAACGCGCTGACCGACGACTTCGCGGATTTCGATAGCGTTATGAAAACGCGCGTCGAAATGGAACGCACCGAAGCGCGGAAATTACAGCCGTATTTCATCGAATCGTTTTTCCGAAACGCCTTCAAGGAACTGGGCGGCGTTATGGCGGCGCGCGAGCCGGGACGATTTGCCGTCTTGAAAACGCCCTTTGAAATTCGGAATCGCGCCGCAGGAATCGGAACTCGCGAGCCGATCGCCACGAAATACGAGCGAGTTTGTTTCGATAAAAAATATTGCGACGTTCAGGGCAAGCCGAAAGCGCAGTTGATCGCGCCCGAAACCGCGCTGCTGGACGCGACTAGCGATTTGATCCGCGAGAATTGGAAGGGCGAATTGAAGCGCGGAACGATCTTTGTCGACGAAAACGATTTCGGCGACGAAGCGCGACTGTTGTTTTACGTCGAAACCTCCGTTCAAGACGGCGTATTGACGGAAAACGGAACGCAACGCGCGATCTCGCGCAACGTCTCTTTTATCGAACTCAAGGAAGACGGAACCGCCGTCGATGCGGGCTACGCGCCCTATTTGGATTATCGACCCTTGAAAGACGACGAAAAATCGCCCGCGAGAGATTTTCTCGAAACGCAAGAATGGCTGAAAAACAACCTTGAAGAGAAGGTTAAAGCGTTTGACGAGCGAAATTAACTACTGTTGAGTGAACTTTATAACTGTGGGTAAATAGACCTCAATTTAGTTCTTGCGTCCTCGGTTGTAAATTGCCATTCGACAGTTTTTTTGCGATCATTTCGCGTAATGTTCCAAGCGTATATTTCTGCTTGTAACAATTCGAGCGTCGGAAAGCGTTGGTTCTTTAAACATTGCCGAGTCAGAACGCTTAATTCACATTCCGCAATATTTAGTCGGCTTCCGTGAACAGGCGTATGACGTATTTCAATAAGTTGACAAAGTCGCGCCGCTTCGGCGGGTGGAAACGTTTCATAAAAAGCCCCGTAAGTATGAGTGTTCAAGTTGTCGCAAACCAAAATGATCTTTTGCGCGGCTGGAAAGTTTTTCACGAGCATTGCGACTTCAAACACCCAATCGCGTTTTGTTCGGCGTTCGCGAGCAGTAACCCAACGTAAACCCGTCAAGGGCTCGACAAACATAAAAATGGAAGCCGTTCCTTTGCGTTCATATTGATAATCAACGCGTTTGCAATGATTTATCGCTTCTGCAATAGGTTCGCGTCCAGTGCGGTCGGCGTGAAGCGAGATTGGTTGTTCGTCCATACAAACGACCGGCGTTTTGGCGTCGTAAGGTGTTTGATATGTTGCGATCGTTCGTTCCATTGCGGCGGCAAACTCGGCGTTCGCTTTGGGCGGTATCACCCAATACTCGACGCGTTGTTTTGACGTTATTTTTGTTTTTTTAAAATTTTTTTCACCGTCTGATAGCTTATCCTTTCGCAAATTTGAAGTTCGACAGCCTTTTCAGCTA
>JAZUGM010000076.1:0-35364 GCA_045641205.1 Thermoguttaceae bacterium | reverse complement strand
TGGCTACGATCCGACTTGAATGAAATTCGATTGTCGGGGCTAAATAAGGCGACTCCGTAATATCTCCGTGAACGCTTGCAATTTCGCCGTTTATAAAGAGCGCGGGTCAAGTCCGCGATACGCGCGTAGTCTAACTTCGACGGTTTCAGCAAGATATGCGCGTAAGTTTAAGCGCAAGCCGGCTCGACGTTTGATTCCAGCGCCAGAAGTTTTTGAACCCCAAACGCCCGACCGTTTGGAACGACCGGGCGTTTTCTCTCACGCGTCAATCGAAATCGAACAAGAAATCTTCACCGTCGTACCCGACGTTAATCTTTCGTTTTTTCTCTTGCGCGAACTCGTCGACTTTTGCAGGACGCTTGAGCAATTCAAGCGCGAGCGGATTCATTAGCCGCCGTTGCAAGACGCGCTTAAGGGGTCTTGCTCCGAATTCGGGCTCGTAGCCTAAGTCGGCGATTCCGTCGAGCGCTTCTTCCGTCAACGTCAAATTGACGCCCTGTTTATCTAACAATTTGCGTAATTTCTCGACTTGAATATCGACGATCTTACGAATTTGCTTGCGATCAAGGGGCTGGAAGACGATCGTTTCGTCGATTCGATTAACGAATTCGGGCAAGAACTGTCCGCGTAAAATCTCGTCGACCGCCTCTTGGACTTCGTTTTTCGTCCCCCCTCGCGACGTGATCTCGCGAATCGCCTGACTGCCAAGATTCGACGTCATTACGATAATCGTATTGGAAAAGTCGACCGTATGCCCTTGGTTGTCGGAAAGCCGCCCGTCGTCTAGGACTTGGAGCAGAATGTTGAAGACGTCGCGATGCGCTTTTTCGATTTCGTCGAACAAGACGACCGCGTAAGGACGCCGACGGATCGCCTCCGTCAAGACGCCGCCTTCTTCGTAACCGACGTATCCCGGAGGGGCGCCGATTAGACGCGCTACGGTATGCTTTTCCATAAATTCGCTCATATCGATTCGCACGATCGCGTTTTCGTCGTCGAACAACGCTTGCGCCAACGCCTTGCACAGTTCGGTCTTGCCGACTCCGGTGGGACCGAGGAACAGGAACGAGCCGATCGGTCTGTTCGGGTCTTGCAAGCCGCTTCTACTGCGTCGCACGGCGTTCGAAACGGCGTCGACCGCTTCGTCTTGCCCGACGACTCGCGCGTGTAGACGGTCTTCCAAGACGAGCAGTTTGTTTCGTTCCGTTTCCAGCATACGCGCGACGGGCACGCCCGTCCAAAGCGAGACGACTTCGGCGATTTCGTCCGGACCGACGACTTGACGCAAGAGTCGTTTCGTCGGCGTTTTCTTGAGTCCGTCGGCGTTTGAAACCGCTCCGTCGCTTTTTTCTTCACGTTGTTCCAAGTCGCCAAGACGTCTTTGCAACGCTTGAATTTCGTTGTGTAAATCGGCCAATTGTTGGAACTGCGAATTGTCGACGGGGCGACCTTGTTGGAACGATTGCTTGATGCTCGCGTCAAGACTCTTGTACGCGCGTTCCTTTTCGGCGATTCTTTCACGCAGTTGGTGAACGTCGCCGACCCCGCTTTTTTCTTTTTCCCAACGCAAATTGAGTTCGGCGAGTTCTTCGTTTTTCGCGGCAAGTTCCTTGCGAATTTCGGCAAGTCGCGCGACAGCGCTCGGCTCCGTTTCGTCGACTAATTGGCTTTCGGCGATCTTAAGCTGAACGATTCGTCGTTGGACGTCGTCTATTTCCATCGGAACGCTTTGAAGTTCCATTGCGAGTCGACTCATTGCTTCGTCGACCAAATCGATCGCCTTGTCGGGCAAGAATCGATCGGCAATGTAGCGATTCGACAATTCGACGGCGGCGACCAACGCGGAATCCGTGATTTTGACGCCCTTGTGGTGCGTTTCGTAACGGCTTTTGAGTCCGCGCAAAATCGCAAGCGAGTCTTCGACGTTCGGCTCCGCGACCATTACCGGCTGAAAACGTCGTTCAAGCGCGGCGTCTTTCTCGACGTACTTGCGGTATTCGTCAAGCGTCGTGGCGCCGACGCATTTGACGTCCCCGCGCGCCAACGCCGGCTTGAGCAGGTTCGCCGCGTCCGCGCCCCCTTGGCGATCGCCCGCGCCGACTACCGTGTGAAGTTCGTCGATGAACAGAATCACGCGTCCGTTGGAGTCTTCGACCTCCTTCAAAACCGCCTTGAGTCGTTCTTCGAACTCGCCGCGAAATTTCGCGCCCGCGATTAACGCGCCCATATCGAGCGCGACGACCTCTTTGTTCTTCAAACTTTCGGGCACGTCTCCGTCGACGATGCGCAACGCGAGTCCTTCGGCGATCGCCGTCTTTCCGACGCCCGGCTCGCCGATCAAGACCGGGTTGTTTTTTGATCGACGGGACAACACTTGTATCACGCGTCTAATTTCGGAATCTCGACCGATCACGGGATCGAGCTTGCCTTTGCGAGCACGGTCGACCAAATCGATCCCGTATTTTGCGAGCGCTTGCAATTTGCCTTCGGGCTCTTGGTCGACGACGCGATTATTCCCTCGAATTTTACTCGCGCCCTCGAGTAATCTCGTGCGATCGATCGCGAATAAATCGAGCAAATTTCGCGCTTTGCAATCGACGTCGACAAGCGCTAGTAAAAAATGTTCCGTTGAAATATATTCGTCGGTTAAAGTCGTCGCTTCTTCCGCCGCTTTCGTCAGGACTTTCTGCAAGTCCGCGCCGATCGAAGGCGAGGCGCCGCTAACTTTCGGCAAACGACCGACCTCGGAAGCGACCGCCGTTTTCAGTCGGCGAACGTCGCTTCCGACCGCCTGCATAATCGGCAGGACGTTTCCGTCTTTTTCGTCAAGCAGAGCGGCGAGCAAATGAATCGAACCGACTTCCGGATTGGAACGGTCGACGGCAAGGCGTTGCGCGCCGGCTAACGCTTCTTGAGATTTAACCGTTAGTTTATCTGGTGAAAAGTTCATAGAGTCTTTCCTTTCGTCGACGTCGATAAACAACGCCGTTGCAACGTATTAGAAGTAAAAGCGTCGCGCCTATTGCGGGTTGTCGCCCGCTTCGATACGATTCGCTTTATTAGTATGCAAGGAAAGCGCCAAATCTTTTTCGCCAAGAAAAATTATGATCGTTCATAGAAAATTGGCTTTTTGGTTCGAACGCTTGTCTGAAATAAGAAAGAGCCGACGTTTGTTGAAAAAGCAAATTTGAGAATCTCTTAGTAAAGACGATCTTTTTGTGGAAACGCGCTTCGGCAAAGTTAAACGAAAACTTTAGAAAATTTTCCGTATTGACTAAAAAAAAGAAAGAATTTATAATCCTTCGAACGGGGAAGACAACGCGTAAAATCGTTTTATTCCACAGAACCGGGCTGGATTGGCGTTCGCGCCTTCTTGCTCTCTTTTCTGTGAAAATCGCCGACGAGAATTTTAAAATCGTTAAGTTGGTGAAAGAATAACGATTATTTTTGACGACGTCAAGAGTTTTTGGATAAAAAGGGAAAATTTATCGTCGGTTCGGCGCCGACAGAATCGGGAGTGCGGTTTTGGCGCAGACGTTCGACGGTTCCTTTGATCAACGAGAGCAGATTCGCGACGCGATCGATATTGTCGATTTGGTCGAGCGCTACGTGCCGCTTCATCGGCAAGGCGCCAATTTCGTGGGACGTTGTCCTTGGCACGACGACTCGCGCCCAAGTTTGCAAGTCAACGCGCAACGCCAGACTTTTAAGTGCTGGGTTTGCAATATCGGCGGGGACGTCTTTTCCTTCGTAATGAAGATGGAAAACGTCGACTTTAAAGAGTCGATGCAAATCCTTGCCGATATGGCGGGGATCGAGTTGATCGTCCGTAAAAAAAAGGCGCGTCCGTCCGTTTCCGGGCGACCGACGCCGCGAATTGAGTCGGGTGCGAATCTCGACGCGCCGGTCGACGCGCCGACGGACTCCGCGCCCTGCGAATCGGGCGAGAGGGAAGTATTCGCGCCCGTCGAAATCGCGAAGCCGCAACTTTATCGCGCGATGGATTGGCTTGCGAAGAAATATCGCGAGACGTTTTTGAGCGCGCCCGAGGCGGAAGAGGCGCGCGTTTATGTTCGCGAACGAGGGATTAGCGAGGGGGCGAGCGAGAAATTCCAAATCGGTTATTCCTCCCTCGAGTTTGACGCGACGCTTCGTTGGATCGGATTTGATCGCAATCGCGTTCGCGTTCTCGAAGCGGCGGGCGTGTTGGCTTATCGCGAGGAATACGACGATCGAGGACGAATTAAGCCGCGCCCGTCGTTCGCGCCGACGCCAAAACTTGGCGACGAGGAACGGCGCCGTTATTACGATCGTTTTCGCGGAAGGCTGATCTTTCCGATTCGCGACGTTCAAGACCGGGTCGTCGCTTTCGGCGGTCGTTTGCTTCCCAATACGACGCTTAAAAGCCCTGCGAAATACGTAAATTCGCCCGAAACGCCTATTTTCGTCAAATCGAAAACGGTCTTCGGGCTCGATTGCGCGCGCAACGCCATTCGCAAAACCCGCAACGTTTTAATTACGGAAGGATACACCGACTGCATCGTCGCGTCGCAATTTGGCTTCGAAAACGTCGTCGCCGTCTTGGGCACCGCGCTTGGCGCGGAACACGTGCGGGTTCTCAAGCGATTCGCCGACAAGATGATTTTGCTCCTTGACGGCGACGAAGCGGGTCAGAAGCGCGCGAAAGAAGTTTTGCGTTTTTTCGTCGAACAGGGCGTCGATATGAGCGTGCTGACTTTGCCGGACGACGACGATCCGTGCGAGTTTTTGCTTGAAAAGGGCGCGGACGCGTTCGCCAAACTGCTTGAATCTGGAACGGTCGACGCGATGGAACACGCGTTTCGAACGACGACGGCGGGCGTCGATCTTGACGACGACCTTGTCGGCTCCGCAAAAGCGCTCGATTCGTTGCTCGACGTCGTCGCGCTCTTTCCCGAAGAGACGCGAACGGCGAACGACCCCGCAAAATTGCGCATGATCAAGACGATTCAACGTCTTGCGGCTCGATTTCGAGTCGACGAGAGCGAGATACGCGCGCGATTGGCGGAAAAACGCGCGCGAGGTCGCGCGTACGCGGAACGCGCCGAGGAACGCGAAGAGCGTTACGAGCGTTACGAACGGCGCCGTTCCGAATACGAACGTCCCGAACAAAACGTCGACGCGCCGACGTTAGACGCGGAAGAAGCGCGAATAGCGGAATACCGCGCGCGGTGGGTCTATCCCGTCGCGAGCGAAGAAGGGGAGTCGGACGAAGCGTTGCGATTTGCCTTTCCGCCCTTTGAAAAGAGCGTTTGGAACGATCCTAGACTGATTCCGAACGCGTTGGAACGCGAATATTTGGAAACGTGGCTGACCGCGCCTCAATATTATCCTAGGCTCGTCGCGAAGGCTCCGATCGAGGCTTTGCGCTCGCCGATCGCGCGTCAGCTCGATTTAGTCGCGCGCGACTATTTGGAACGCGACGTCGAGCCGACCTTTGAACGCTTGATGTTGCGTTACGAAGACGATTCGATGAAATCGTTTTTAATCGAACTCGACGCCGACGCGCGCGAAAAACGCACGTCGGAGCTTTTGGCGAACGAATCGACGCGCGAGACGATATTTCGCGATCTTTTCGCCGGATTCGAACGCGCGCGCGTCGCAAGGGAAGAGCCGAAAAAAATGAGCCTGTTGCGAGAAAGCGACCGCGCGCCCGAAGACAAATTGAAGGCGCTGTTGGAATTTCAACGCTTGCTTCAAGAGAGAAAACAGAACCGCGTCGAAGGTACCGTTTATAGGGACGGCAAGGTTTGACCTGAACGCGAGAACATTTTTTTCCGTTTGTTAGAGATTTTTTATAACGATTTCGCTTGTCGCGCGCGTATACGGAACGGACGCGTAACGTCGCGTAAAGCGAGAGTCGAGCGCCGTTGAAAGCGCGTCCTTGTCCTTGTTTTTCGCCGTGCTTTTGCCGCGCGACGTCGCGCGGCGTCAAAGGAGTTTTTTTGTGACAAAATCAGATTGGAACGTCGCCGAATTTCAAGACCTTTTGAATTTAGGCAAGTCGCGAGGGTACGTCACTACAAAAGAATTCACGCAACTTATCTTGAGCGCCGAGTCGATCGATGCGAATTGCGTCGGGGAATGGCGCGCAAGATTGGAAGAAGAAGACGTCGAAATCCAAGAAGACGATCGCGAGGGTTATTACGATTTTTACGTCGATTCAAGCGACGACGAGCCCGGCGAACAATACCGCGTCGGGTTTGAAGAATTCGGCGCCGAAGCGGACGCGCCCGTCGAACGACTCGAAGCGACGCTCGATTCGCTCGATTTGTCCGACGCCGAACGTTGGTCCGCCGATCCCGTTCGACTCTATATGAACCAACTCGCGCGCATTCCTCTCCTGACGCGCGAAGAAGAAGTGGCGGCGGCGCGCGAGATCGAACGCGCGAGACGTCGATTTCGTCGATACGTTTTCGCCTCTCCTTTGGCGGTGAGCGAGTCGGCGAAGACGCTGGACGACGTTTGCGTCGGTTTTGCCGCTTTCGACCGAACTTTTAATTCGTCGCTGGAAGAACAAAATTCTAAGGAAACTATTAAACTGCGCATTCCGTCTTGTCTCCATACGCTCCAAAAAGCGAGCGAACTTTTGGACGAAAACTACCGTCGTCAACGTTTGCTTAAATCGGAAGAGCGCGCTTTTCGTTCGGGCAAGAAACGCGCCGGCGCCGCCGATCTCTTGACGCCCCTCGAACGAGCCGAAGAAAAACGCGCCGAGCGTCGATACTTAAATCGCGAGGCGATCAAACGTCGCCGTCGTTGTTCGCTCTTAGTCGAAGAAATGAATTTCCGTACAAGGCGCGCGCACGCGGTCGTTAAATTGATGAAATCGATTAGTTCGCGCATTGAAAAATTAAGCGCGGACAAGGCGACGCCCCGTTTTGCGCGTTGCAGCGAAGAACGACGACGCGCCGTCGCCGAAGAATTGCGCGAGTTGCGAATTAAAGCGTGCGAATCTCCAAAAGCGTTGAAGCGTCGACTTGCCAAAATTGAAAAATTTCAACGCGCCTACGAGGAAGCCAAGGGCGTTCTTTCGGGCGGTAATCTCCGACTTGTCGTCTCGATCGCCAAAAAATATCGTAATCGCGGCATGAGTTTTCTCGATCTTATTCAAGAGGGAAACACGGGTCTGATGCGCGCGGTCGACAAATTTGAACGTCGACGCGGGTTTAAATTTTCCACCTACGCGACTTGGTGGATTCGTCAGGCGATAACGCGCGCCATTTCGGAACAAGCGCGTACGATACGTATTCCGGCGCATATGATCGAGGCGTTGAGCAAATTGCGCGCGATTCAGAAGGACGAATTCCAACGTTGCGGACGTCAACTTTCTATCAACGAACTTGCCTATCGCGCCGATATGCGCGCGGAAGACGTCGAACGCGTCTTTCAGACCGGCTCTTCGCCGATCAGTCTTGAACGTCCGATCGGCGACTACGACGACGCGTGTTTCGGCGATTTCTTACAGGACGGCTCTTTCGAACGTCCCGACAAATCCGCGTCGATTCAGATGTTGCGCGTCGAACTGGAAAAAGCGCTCAAGACGTTGACGCCGCGCGAACGCGACATTATGCGCATGCGTTACGGGCTCGACAACGGGTACGCCTACACGCTCGAAGAAGTGGGAAAGTATTTTGACGTTACCCGCGAACGCGTCAGACAAATCGAGGCGAAAGCGCTGAAAAAATTACAGACGCCCGCTCGTTATAAGCGACTGACGGGATTCTTGGATACGGAAGAACGAAAGCGATTCGAAGAAGAGGGCGTTTCCAAAGGTTGTTTTGGCGCGGCTTCCGAAACGCGTTGATTTTATTCGAGCATAGGTTGTTTTTGGCGCGTTTCTTCATTCAGTCTGGCTTGAAACGCGCGTTCTTTCTCCCGATATTCCTGCGGCGGATTCCAACGTTTGCCCGCTTCGAGTCGTTTTTGAACGACGAGCGGCAATTCTCCTCGAAAAGCGTCCGACGCGTTTTTTACCGACGCGCTTAATTCGCGCGAACTCGCGCCCCCCGCGTAGTTTTCGTCGGGCGTTGCGCTTTCTTCCGACGTTTGGTTCGACGACGGGACGTCAAGCGAAGCGCGCGTTTTTTCTTCCGTTTGCGTTTCGTTTGGAAACGGCGTCAATACCGACTCCGATTTTTCTTCGTCCGCCGTTTTTTCCAACGTCTCCCGAATTCCTTCAAGCGACTTCGCGACGTCAAATTCGCTCGTCGTTTGGAACGTTTGTTCTTTCTGTTCGTTTGAGATCAAGGACCCGTCTTGCAAATCGCCGCCGCCTCCGTCGAACGTTCCAAACGCCAAGCGCCAAGCGAGAGTCGACGAACAATCCTCTTCCTCGCGCATATCGGCGCCCAACATATCGCGCGCGCCGGGCGCTTCGCTTAACGTCGTCGCCGCCTTGCCCCATCTTTCCGCGCGCGCGTCTCGCGCTACTTGACGCGTTGAAAGCAAAAGGCGTTCAAAACGTCGCGTCAAATCGACTTGGCGCCCGTCGACGCCAAAATAGAACGAATAAGAATCGGTCTTTTTGGCAAATCGCGCGACAAAATCGACAAATTCTTTGGCGTCAGGCTCGCGCAAACGTCTCGCCGTCTCCGCAAGTTCGTCTCGACGCTCGTTCCATAGACGTTCGAACGCGTCGAGACGAATTAAAAAATCGTCGGTTGGCAAATTGGACGCGTCGACGTCCGTTTGAACGCCCGGTCGAGCTTTCAATCGCTCGACGGCGCCTTGTAAAAGCGCTTCTCGTTCTACTTCTAGTTCGGCGATTTTTTGGGAAAATTCCCGACCGAACGAAAGAAAATCCAACGCGCGTTCTTCGGCGTGCAAACGTTCGCGCGTTCGCCTAAGCGTTTCTAAGGCGTTTTCAAACGCTTCCTTTTGAACGTCGCGTGAAAAACTTCTGATCGAGGTTGCAAACGATCGCGCAAGTTCCGCGCCGACGTTGTGATTTTCGTTTAAATAATCGTTAAATTCATATAGGCGACGATCCAAAAGAAGAGCGTCGACGTCGCGTTCCGACGATCGAGCGAGAGAAGCGCGAACGACTTGAAGCGACGTCGCCAGCCCCGACGAGGACGTAAAGGACGAGTCGAATTCCCGAGCGAGTTGGAAGACGAGCGTCGAATCGAACGAATCAAAGGAAGTTTCGTTAAGTTCTCGCGTCAACGAGTCCGCCAGCGAAACGCTCCGCGCGAGCGACGCGCGTAGAAACGCGAGGTCGTCGTCAAGAGAAGACGACTGCGGATTCTTTTCAACGCTTTCGTTTGTCGCATAATCCTTGAACGTTTTTAAATCGCTAGTCGTCGCTTCTTGACTAGTCGTCGTTTCTTGCGCCTGTTCGTTGGGTGCAAATCGTATAAAACTTGCGGCAAGTAGAACAACGGCGGCGCATAAAGTCGCCTGGCTTTCTAAAAACGCGCTTCGATTTTGTCGCGCGCCTTGGGGGCGTCGCAACGCGCAATTTATTAATTCGCGCGCGCGTCCTTCGGCAAAGGCGTTTTCAAGTCGAATTCGCGCGCGTTTCGTCGTCTCGTTTCGTAAAGGCGGCGAGTCCGACGCGACGTTTGAACGCGCCGACTCAAATTCCAAGGAGGCGGAAAGAACGCCTTGCAATTCCGCGTCGTTCGACTCTAAACGGCGAGCCGTCTGATAAAGCGTCGGAACGCGACGTCGTAAAAACGCCGCGAGAAGAAACGCGTGCAGAAAAAGAACAAACGCGTAAACGTTCCAGACGACGCGAGGCGATCCGTTCCAAAACGCGAGGTCGACGCGCGCAAGAAACGCCGCCAAACAAGCGACGACAATCCAACGTCGCGCTCCTTCCCAAAGAAGGCGCCTCCGAGCCGCCGCGCGTATTTTTTTAAGAAAGAAAGTCGCTTCTTTCATCGATCGATTCAATTTGCCAAGGAACGCTATTAAAAGTCGTCCTTTCCTCGTCGCGTCAAGGACGTTCAAAACAAAACGCGTAAAAGAAATTCTAGCCCGTCGGCGTAAAAAAACAACCGCGCCTCTTTTTTTGTTTGACGTATGGATCTTTAATTTGTCCTTTTTATCTGCTTTATCTTTGTATGTGTTGTATAATCGATAAAATCAAAAAAAAACGGAATATTTAACTTATGATTAAACCTGCGAGTCCGATAAGAAGAATACGGACTCCGACCTTGAGTCAAACGTTCCGTCGCGTTTTTAGGCGAGAACCAGTCTTCTGAACGCGTAAGAATAAACGTCAATTTTTCGAAGGATTGAATATGACCCGCAACGACGATTTACGCAAGAGCGTTGGGAAGCGCGAAACACGCGGTTCGTTACGTCGAACTATCTGGACGCGACGCGCGCGTTTGACTGTGTTGAGCGTCGCGCTAGGTCTCGCGTCTTTGCCGTTCCTTCCGTGCGAATTAGGAAGCGAACGCGCGTTTGCCGTCTCGACCGTGACGTCTTCTTCGTTGCAAGCCGCGCAGACTGCCGCGTCGAAATCGCTTTATTCGCGCCAACAGCAACAAGCGCGTCTTGAAGCGCAACGTCAGGCGCAACTTCAAGCTCAAGCGCGTGTTCAAGCGGAAAACCAAGCTCGCGCGCAACGTCAAGCTCAAGCGGCTCAAGCGGCGGCTCAGGCTCAAGCCCAAGCTCAGGCGCAAGCTCAAGCGGAGAGTTCGAAAAAATCTTTTTTGTCCGACTTATTTAGGCGCGAGCCGGTTGCTCCTAATTCCAAACCTTACGACGGAGTCGGCTCCTTCAATAATTACGAACGCGCTCAATTTGCTTCGAGAAACGCCTATGTCCCAAACGACGGAACGCCGGAGAGAACGGGTCTTGGATTGGGGCTCTTCAAAAAGAAGGACGCGTCCGATCAAGCGAAGCGTCAAGAATATCCGCTAAATCAAACGCAAAACGCCGTTCCTTACGGTCGAGCGGGCGCGATTTCCGAACGTCCGATTAACGCAAGAGGCGCGACGCCAAGTTCCGCCGTTCTCGCGCAAGCTTCGACGAGTCCGCTCGATTCGCGCGACGCGCTAGCGAAAGTTCCGTGGGACTTAATGCCCCAACAAACGCGCGAACGTCTTTCTCAACTTGCCTCGTCGCCGACTTTATATCGTCGTTTGCCTATGTCGGGCGGAAGTTGCAATCCTGAACTTTTTGACTATTTCCTTAGCTATCCGAACGCGGTTGTCGAATTGTGGCGCGCGAGCGGCTACGACGGGCTGACGATGACCTCGGAAGGGAACGGCGCCTATTCAATTTCCGAAAAAGGCGGTTCGTCGGGACGAATTCAAATCATATACCAAGATTCGGAATTGACGCTGGTTCACTGTTACGGTTCTTACGTCAGTCCCATCCTTCCGCGTCCTTTGGAAGGGGAAGCGTTTTTGATTCTTCAAACGCGTTACACGGAAGACGGTTCGAAAACGCCGTTGGTAGTTTGTCGTATGGATTCGTTTATAGGAATTAAGAACGTGGGCGCGGAGTTGCTCGCGCGAACGTTTAATTCTTTCGTGGGCAAAGTCGCCGACGCCAATTTTGAAAGCACGTTGAGCTTCATTTGCGGAGTTTCGCGTTCGATCGAAGAGGCTCCGCACGAATTCCAGCGAGTCGCCGCGAGTCTTAATATTGACGCGAACGCAAAGAACGTTCTCATCGCGAAGACGCAAGAAATCGCGAATCAGGCGCAAGCTAGACGTTCCGGGCAGACCGTCGAATATCGCTTGCTTGCGAAGGCGAACGCGCCGCAGCCGGGATACGCGCGAATATTAGCGCGCGGCGGTTCGGAACGTCCGCTTCCGAACGGACAAAGCGCTTTGGCGTCGGCGCCCGGTCTCGCTAAGTCGTCGTCCTCTTACGGAAAGACGATCGAGTTAAGTATGAGCAAATCACCGAGTGTTAGCTTGAACGAATTTGCGCTGGCGCCGGACGGCGATTTCGAAGAATCGCTCGATTGGGACGACGACGAACGAACGGCGACCGGCGAAGAGGTTCTCGCGTCGAGACTTTCCAGTCCGTCGACTTCCGCCGCGAAAGCCGGAGTGAAAACGTCAAAAAATTCTTCCGTGATCAATTTATTGGAAGA
Organism: Thermoguttaceae bacterium; assembly: GCA_045641205.1. Lineage (GTDB taxonomy): Bacteria > Planctomycetota > Planctomycetia > Pirellulales > Thermoguttaceae > RUG369. The sequence goes on along the minus strand of JAZUGM010000076.1, from coordinate 23,261 downwards.
ACAAGAAGAAAGCGACGAGTCGAACTACGAATACGATTCGTTGGCGTCGACCGAATCCGACGAATCGAGCGACGCCGCGCTCCTTGTCGACGACGCGCTTCTACTTGACGATTCCGACGACTCTGTTTCCGATTCCTTGACGACGGACGAGACGCAAGATTCGGAAGAATTGACGATGACGCTGGATTTGGACGAATCCGATTCCGAATTGAAGGATTCGCTTGTCGCGATTCCTTACGCCGCGCAGACGACGCTTGAAGACGAGTCGGAAGAGGACGGCGCCGAAAGCGATCTGATCGCGACGCCGACGTTAGACGCGTCAGGCGAAGACGACGATTTGTCCGACGACGGCGATCTCTTGGAGACCTTGGATTTGCCCGAAGACTTGGAAGAAAACTCAGGGGCGTCGGAAGACGCGCCCGTCGTGCCTCTTGCGGCGACGATGAAAAATCCTTCAAGCGCGCGCGCTAAAGGACTGAACGCGATGAAACGCGCTCCGAAGCAAAAGAAAGAGAAAGAAACCGAACCGACCGTTGCGAAGGCGTTGACGGAGGTTGAATCGAAGGAAGTCAAAAACGAGGAAAAAGCCGTCGCTTTGACAGAAACGACCATCGAAGACTCAACGAAGACGGAACCAGACAAGACGAAGGTTGAAGTCGATTCGACCGAGGAATTCGCCGTCGTCGGCTCGCTAAACGAAGACGCGGAATTTGAAGTCGTCGCGCAAGAAATCGAAGCGAATTGGACGCCCGTCCGAAACGTCGACGCGACGAATAGTCCAACTTTCAGCGACGCGGAGAAAGACGACGAGACTACCCGAAGAAACGACGGATTTCAAGCGGTAGCGATCGAGGATTCCAAGTCGACGACGCGAAAGAGCGACGAACAAACTTCGCCCGTCTTTGCGCGACCCGACGGAGCGCGTCGTAATTCGACGAGCGAATCGCAGGAAGAGCAAGGACCCGTTAAACGATTCGTAACGCGTCGATTTTCACCGCGCGCAAATTCCGACGGCAACAAGCCGATTCCCTCTTTTCGTTCCATTGTGAAAGGCGAGGAAGACGACGGCGAAAAGCTAAAAGTCAAGCCGATCGAACGATTGAAGAACGTCGTGAATCCGAACGATTCAAATTAAGCGACGCGCGCCGATTCCTTAGGGGGTCGGCGTTTTTTTTTCAATTCGTTTGATTTTTTCAATTTCTTAGGTTATACTTACGAAGTTCGAAAATTTTGTCGAGTTTGGTTTGTCGTGAGACGAACGGACTCCTACCAATCAAAATGGAAACGCGCCGATGAAAAATAATTTCCTACGAACGCGCCGACTCGCGCCGTTGTTTTGCCTTCTGTTTCTTTTACTTGTTCGCGTCGATTTTGCTACGGACTATTTCGTCGATTCGCAAAACGGGGACGACTCCTTTTCCGGGCTTTCCGCCGCGACGCCGTGGAAAACGCTCGCCCGCGTTTCGAACGCTAAAGAATTGGCGCCGGGCGACGTCGTCCGCTTTCGAGCGGGACAAGTTTGGCGCGGAACGCTGAAACCCGTCTCGGGCGAAAAGGACAAGCCGATCGTTTATACAAGTTACGGCGAGGGTAAAAAACCTAGTATTTGGCGTTCGACTTCGTTGGCTAACGAATCGTTCTGGCTGAAATCCGGCGAGAATCTGTGGGCGACGCGTCCTACGACGATTCGCGACGTCGGGGAAGCCCCTAATTTCCTTAGCGGAGCTTGGGGACTGCATCAGGAGTCGGGCGCCAAGGTCGCGCAAACGACCAAGAAAACGGAAAACGGCGGGCTTGTTTACGCGTTCGACTGCCAAGAGACCGGCTCCGCGAGTAATCATATTCAATGGTGCAACGGTTCTTTTTCCGTCGAGAAAGGACGTTCTTATCGACTTTCTTTCGACGCCTGCGCGTCCGAACCCGTCGAATTTCGCGTCGCCTTGATGAAAAACGGCGCTCCGTGGACCGGATACGGCTACGTCGTCGCCGGAAATCCTAAGGTTTCCGAAGAAACGGCGAGAATATCGGTCGTTTTCCAGACGACGGAAACCGCCGACGACGCCCGAATCACGTTTTATTTAGGCGGGTTGCCGAAGGGCGTTAAATTGGAATTTTCCAATTTTGAAACCAAGGAAGTTGAAATCGACGCCTTGGAACTTGCGCCGGACGTCGGCAATATTATTCTTAACAACGGCGCCGGGCGCAAAGCCGCGTTCAAACGTTGGACGCTTCAAGATTTGAAGGAACAAGACGATTTTTGTTACGAACGTTCGGAAGGACGCGTCTGGTTTTACTCGAAAGAGAACCCCGCCAAACGGTATTCGTTAATTGAAGCCGCCCTAATGAAACACGTAATCGATCATTCGGGCGTTCACGACGCCGTCTTTGACGGACTAGACGTTCGTTACGGTTCCGCGCATGGATTCGGCGGTTCAAACGCGTCGCGCGTCGTGATTAGAAATTGCGACATTTCTTGGATTGGCGGCGGCGATCAGTATTTGGAAGGGGGCGCCGGGCGACGCACGCGATATGGAAACGGAATCGAATTCTGGGCAACCGCGAGCGATTGTCTTGTCGAAAATTGCCGACTGTGGGAAGTTTACGACGCCGCGATCACCAATCAAGGCGCGGGCGTGAATCAGGAACGAAACATAACCTATCGTAACAATCTGATTTGGAACTGCGAATATTCCTTTGAATACTGGAATCGCGGACCAGAGGCGATAACCGATTCGATTCTCTTCGAAAAGAACGTTTGCCTCGACGCAGGATACGGGTGGGGACACGTTCAACGCCCGGACAAAAACGGACGTTGCTTGATGTTTTACAGTAATTCTGCGCAAACGACTAATTTTGTCGTTCGCGACAATATCTTCGCCAACGCGACTGAGAGCCTTGTGCGATCCGATATCGATTGGACGCCGGAGCCGCCGAAGCTCGACGCGAACGTCTACTCGCAAGACGACGATACGCGTCCCTACGTTCAATGGAAAGGCAAACGATTTTCGGGCGAAGAATTTGAGTCTTTCCAACAAGAAGCGAACCAAGAACCCAACGCAAAACTCGAGAAAATCGACGTCAAAGCGTTAATTCCGCAAGACGAAGAATAACGGCGTCAGTTCTTTCGTACATCATAAAGTTAGCGTTTACGCAATATTCAGAACAGTGTTCGTTTTGGAATCGCACCGTAAGGCGCGCGCGATAGCCGGTTGTCTTTAGATAAGCGGACGGCGCCGTCGAAAATATGGGCGTTTACTGAGAACCGTACAAATCGGAAGAATTAGAGACCGTAGGGGCTACGAAAAACAGTAAGCGTTCACGGAAAGCCGCCGAATGAAATTCGGCGGTTGGGCTGGAACGAGACGCCGCCACAATATTTACGTATTCAGTATAAAGACGCCGACGTGTAGTTCGTCTGTCGATTTGAGCAATTCGTCGGAAACATACCTGACGTCAAATGCTAATTGAATCGCTTTGTCCGTTACTTTTCTAATCGTTACGACGGATTGTCTTACAATTTCTTCTCCTATTTCAAGTTTCGTTAGAAACTCTGGTCGAATCGTTTCCTCGATCTCTTTCAAATTCTTTTGGGGAAATGTAAAAACGCCAACGTAACGACAGGTTAATCGTCGCCGTTTCGTATGTTTATGTTCGACGATTAATAAAAGCGACCTCAAGAATGCCCGTAGCACGTCGCGTTTTTATCGACCGTATGAGTCGGATCGCGCATATTCCGCGCCCTCGATTTTGGGGATCGTACCGTTTGATCGGCGAGTCGTCGAGCGCAAGTCGAACGACGTTTTCTTTCTGCAAGGCGTCCTTTAAAGCGCTGATGAGCCAACTTTCGTAGGCGCTTTGGATTCTTTCGTCGAATCGACCAAGACCTTGCAAATAGCGATGAAACTTACAGTAACGTTTCTCTTCGTTAGAATTGAGTATCCAAGACGAAACGATTCCACAAACCTTTAAAGCGGAGAAAAAAATCTCGACAAACCAAAAGCGCGCATTCCCTTGCTAAGGACGTTTGGGATCGCTATAATGAAGAAGCGTGGGACGGAAGTTTCTCGCATTTGGGACTCGCTAGGATTGTAGGTTTGTTTTGTGTTTTGCTTCCAATACCAAACGAGTCCTTTTTTGTATACGTCAATTTGCTTGGATGCTTTCCTTCTTTTTTAAAAATGTGGTGAAAATACAGTGTTTACAATATATAGGAGAACAGAACGGCGTGCGTAAATTAGCGGCGCTTTTACGTCTCTTCGTAGAAAGGTAAACGACGACTTCTGTATAAAACAGGAACCTTATTACACTTCTGTCGGCTTTTGATTTTCTCAAGAGGGCGTTCTGTTTCAGTTTCCGCGCCGAAATGCTACGTCAGATTTCGTCAGATTATGTTTTCCCTAATAGAAACATCGGCGAACAAATTACGTGTTATGTCGAATTATGAAAAAACGCGTCTACTATGGGGAACGAAAAATGTTTGAATATGATACTTTCGAAGAAGTGATCAATGCGCTTGACGGGGTACGCGTCAAAAAAGGCAACGGCTCCGACTTTGTTCATCGAATGCTACTTGAAGACTACGACGGCGACGATCTTGCGCAACTGCTAAAGCCGCTCTTAAAAAAATGGGAAGAGTTGATTTCCAGCCTCTGTTTCCTCTTTTTGACGACGCGTTCGGTAGGGCAATACTACATTACCTCGCGCGCAACGCGCGGCAAAGATACTCTTGTGCGATATCGAAAAAAACTGCAAACTTGGTCTATAAATCATCCGAACTATTCGCCGTCCAACTTCTTTCGAACCGGTCAATTCGGTCCGGAACAATTAAGTAATACAGAGGGATTTCCATCTAAATTCATAGACCAATATGCACTCGAATCTGAGGCTAAAATTAAAAAATTTACCGTCGATAAAAAAAATCTTCCCAATAACTTCGAGGACAAGGAGTCCAATAAATACGGTTACATTGAAAGTCCGTTATATTCCGCAATCAAGGAATCCGAAACGAAATCCGAAACGCCGTCCGAAGAAACGTGTGCTACAGATTCCGATACGTCCTTAACTTTTCGAAAATTTAAAGAAGTATATGATCGAGATAATCCTTCGGGATACGACAGTAAAAGTCTTACTCCCGAAGAAGTACAAAAACGAGTTCGTGAATTCTCAGAAGAGGTTCTGTCTGAATCAAGATTTTCTGATCAAAACGGTTGCCTATGCGATATCGACTATCTTCTTCCCTTCTTCTTTAAGGACGGAAAAGGCGACAACAAGTATTATGGAAGAGTTCGGTGCGGATTCTCCAAAAGACCCGACGAAAAGAAATTGGAAGATTTCTTCAACGATATCTTTCGTCTTGTCTCGTCGCTGTATGACGTCGAACGGTCAAGAAAACATACGTTTTCTGAAAAAGACTTTAAACGACGCTACGGCGTTTTCAGAGAGGAACGTTTGAAATTGTTAGATCTTGTCAACAAAGACGTTGAGTCAGTTGACGAAAAGACGGTTCACGATCTCTATCAAGAGTTTATTACGTCGGTCGTTACCAACGATCCTTGTATGAAACGATATAAGGGCAACCTTTGCCTAGTTGAGGTCGTCGTTCCGCGCGACCAATTTCTCAGGCACATTGAAGGAAGCGCTAGCCCTCTTCCTGATTTTACTTTCTACGTCGAGCCGAAAGACTCGGGTAACGTTCAACGTTTTAACGAACATTTAGTGAACCGACCGACAAACAGAAGATTTTCGTTAAGTCGCAACAAAGATTTTCAATACAATCTAGAATTAAGGAAAGATCGCAAAAAAGAAAAAGATGTCGATAACTATAAATCGTGGATAGAAGAGCCGAGAGAGCGTATTCAACAGGACTCCGAGCATCAAGAACGTTACCATACGTCCCAGAGAGACAAAATAATACAAACGTGCAAGCTAATTCGAGAAGAAGATTTTCCCGATTCACTACCGTTCTTGTCGGATTTTATCGTAGAAAAAACGATCAAAATAAAAGAAAACAGACAAGAGAAAAAATATTACCTAGTCGTCGAAAGCGGCAATCTGTTTAAGAACGAAAGCAAGACGGTAAACGTCGAGGCAAACGGCAATAATCAGGAAGAATTCGGCGGAACCTCCGTTACTGCGGAGCCCAAGAGGAAAGTTCTTGACTATCCTTTAGAACTGGGGGTTTGGTCGCGTTTTTCCACTATGAAAAAAGGGGAATTCAGAGACGCTTCTAAGCGTCTAGGTAGTGTTTTGGTTGGAATCCCATTTAAATTTAGCGATCAAGTCCCATACCAAGTCCTTGCAATTTTTTCACCCAACGCCGATTTTATGGACGTTGACGCTAAAGTTGAAAGCATAGAAGACAACGAAAATTTAGTTACGGATCAACACTATTTCGACGTGTTTTACGACGTTTTTTACGATCTATTTAAAGAATTGGACGAACTAAAGCGCGTTTCTTCGACGGCGGGGAGAAGGGGAAGGGAAATTGAAAAGGAAAACGATTTTTTGAGATTGTTGGAAGCCTCTTATCAAGACGGTCACGCGCAAGCGCACTTGATGCGTTCGATGCTGGAGAATATACGCACAGCCAAAGCGTGCATTAATTCTATCGCCGTTGTCGAGGCATCGCGCGACGACGCAGGACGGCTAATCAAAAAATATTTCAACGAATTGCCAGAGCTTCCAGGAAGGGTTAAGGAAACATTTGAAGACATATTTCCAGCCTTTGAGCATTTCCACCCCACAGATGATAAAAACGCTCGGGTTTCCTTGAATGTGGTTGCCGAAGTCCGTAAGCTCGTCGAATCGTTGCGTAAGTTAGACTTGGATTGCGACCAATTGCAAGAAACAGCATGGACGAGGGATATGACGCGTCAGGCTCTTCGCGCAAAGAGAGATAAGAGGGACGTAGTTGAGGCGTGGACACAAGACGGTTGCAATCCAGATTGGCGTACCGTTGAGCCGCTTAAATTGTCAAAGTTTGTACACGATCCGCTATTGTGGGTTAACCCAAAGTTGCAGATTCGAGGGAATGAACTCGAGAATTGGCACGTCGTTCCCTGGGCAGAGGCGAATGGCGTAAGCTATCGACCAAACGACTTCTTCTATAGAGACGTTCTACGAGAGTTGTACCAAAACGTCCTTAAGAGACGCGAAGGGCGTTCTGAAGTTTTCGTCGATGTGTCTGTCGACTCCGTTGTCTGCGCCCAAGCTCAAAAAAAATTGGCGCTCATAGTTGGCAACGACTGTATTTCAGACGGCGCGATAATTCCTAAAGAATGGACTCGTGTTGATTGTTTACTAGCAGGGATAGGGCACGTCGGAGGGTTGTTTGAAAAAAATATCGTCCTGACGGCGATAGACGCAGGCGAACTCTTCGTTCGTTTGACAAAAAAATCAAAAGAAAACGGTAGGTTTGAGGTCGCCGTTGTTTTAAACGGATTAAATCTGATTACTCCTTGAACTTTCACAATATGAGAACTGAAATGAGAATTAAAATATTATTAATTGCAGATAATGCCGAACACTTGTCGTTAGATTGTATTCCCGATCTTGCTTGCGCGCTTGATCGAGATGGAAGAGAGATTCGAGAATATTTCGACCTTAGTTGGGTCGCAACTCCTCAAGAATGTCGCGTGTATTACGACCTGACGAGCCTGATCGACGCAAAAAACGACAAACAGATTATTTCGGAATTACCCGATATTATATTAATGGATTATGCGTTGACGACCAATGAAATGGCGTTCGACGTCATTCATAACCTAGTGGATTCTTCCTCCGAGAGTTTGTCGGAAATACAAACTAATTGTCGTCCTTTTGCGATTCCTGTTGAAGTCTTTCTTGGACTAAAACGTCCAGAGAACCTAGAAATTGTCGATAAAATTTCCCCTCTGCCTTCGTTGAGAAAACTTGCTGAAGAATCAAGCGTTCCTGAGAGTGAAATCGAAAAGACGAGATTTACGGAACACGAATTACATCCTCTTCCCGAAGAGGCAAACTACGTTGTTCACGACAGGGCAAGCGCTTCGAATAATTGCGTCGATTATCAACACGATCATATGGGCGCCCTTGCCGGACTTGCGATCTACGATAGGTTTTCCTCGCGTTATCCTGTCTCCCTCGTCGCGCACACGGCAATGACTAAAAAGAACGTAGCCAATACGCCAACGGCTTTTCTCGAATATTTGCACGAACGCGACGCTGGAGAAACGTTTAAAAACAAGGGTAATAAGGCTAATAGTTGGAAAAGGCTTATTCACGAGGGAGTACGGACGTACCGCAAACGCGCCGTGGAATTGGCGTTGAACGACTGCGTTTCTTTTGCGCTAGACGGGTTGTTGACACTTGCCGACGAAAATGCCCGTTTACCCCAAACGATCCGTATTAAATCTGCGTTTGGCGAGAAAGAACTCCCCCTTAACGGTTTGTTCGTCGATTATGAAAACGTCGTCGAACGTCGTCAAGCGGCGCGCGAATGGGCAAAGGAGATTTTGCAAGGCTTGTGTCGTGTTCAACCGAATGGGTTAACCGAAAATCAATTAGTCCAGGCACGTCAAATCTCCTGCGAGCTGTTTGAACGCTATTGTTCGCAAGGGTATCGTAAACTTCGAAGGGAACGTAATAAACTTTCGCGTCTAATAGCCGACGTCTTTGATTACTTTAAAGGAGCCGATCTGCACGACACCGACGACTACTGGAATAGCGTTCGAACAGAAGTCGATAAGCAAGCGCAGGAAATTAACGTTGAGATTCCTTATTTGCAAGTTTGCGTCTCAAACGAAATAGAACGTCAAAGCAGAGCGGACGGCAGAAAGATCGACGACTATAGGGATCGATTTAATAGACTATTTGAATTACCTTGCGCAGACGTTCCGAACGTTAGAAATGCGGTACCGCCGTGTATAGCGGGCAGTTATACGATTATAAATTGCGGTTGTCGCGACGGGATCGTTCTCCGTCTTGCGACGCTTTTCACCTATGCGAGATTATTAGTACTTTTGTTGCAATTCATAAGGAAGACGAACAACGGAGAGAGACGTGTTCGAAAATTTGCGAACGAAAAATCATTCGCCAGTCTTATGTCAGGAGCGTCGTTTGATTCGTGCTTATTATACGACGCGCTTTTCCCATTGCCAGCGACGCCACTCGTGTTGCCATGGGAAAAGCGCGGTACGGGCGATCCTGCCGGAGCTTGGAATATTAATCGATTTTTCGGTCGAGACAACGCCGTTTCAATTAGAGACCTCGCGCAGGGCAACGTCGACGTGCTTAGACCGGGTGAATTATTTATCCTTGATTCGTTTTTTGCAGGGTTGTCCACCGAATACGCAGTCGAACGCGGAGGGGAAGAATGACGCCTGGAATTTACGACGTTTACCGTCAATGTTTACAAAATTTAAGAAACGCCCCGAATGCCGACGAAGAAGAGCGAAACAATATTTGGGAAGCGCTTCGAGAAGCCGAGCGTCGACTCATAGAGGATGCGAGATCCAATACAAACGCGCGTTACGCGTTGCAACAGTACGCGTTGTTCATTGTCGCCACGATCGACTTTGGTAGAGGCGCCAACGGGTTTTTACGAGATGAAACGCGGCTGTTTGCGAGAGGTTTTCGACTAGAAAGACGCGCAAACGCTCAAATAATGGATGATTTTGCAACGTATTGCCACAAAGCAGACAAATGGGGCGATCGCATACTTGGCGATACGTACATTAATATCGCCCAAGATTTTTGCAATCAGTTGGTCAAAACCGACCGCTTGTTCTGGCAAACTCCAGAATTTCGCGGATTACGCGCTTATGTTTACGGGGGTCTTATTAAAGGATGGCGTGCAAAAATAAAGCAAGCGTTTAGAGAAAGAAGTGGAATCGATCTAGGCGACGACAAAGGAGACGAAGAAAACGGACTTGAAACCATAGTTCAAAAAGTCTCTTATCGCCTATGGAAAGCCAAGCTGGACGAGGATCGCGAATATTGGGAAGAGCAAGGTAATGAACATTGGGACGGTTCGCGCAGACCGTTCGATATGTTAGAAGGTATGTTGCAAGTCCTTGAGGGTAATTCCCCCGCTTTGACAAACGATGTTGTTCGGCCTGTGAACCCTGCCAATCCGTATTTGTTTTGGCTTGATTTATGCGACTATCTCGACGGCGGCGACAATCTAATTTGACGTTTGACCGTAAACGCGTACGTATCTAAATTTACGATTCTCGCAAACGTCCTTCGTTTGCGAGAAATTTTTACGCGCTTCGACGGATGTTTGGCTTACTTTCAAAAAAGCTAAAACGTCAGAGTCTTCTTATCGCTTTCTCGAAGCGTACTTCGCAACGTCGTTTTAACAATTTCACAACCGTATTGACGACGCGTTAATCTGTCTGAAAAAGTCTGGAACGTCTTACATATATCTATTTTAGACTCGTAATCGGTAATCGCTCACGAATACGGCGCGGTTGAGTTGGCGGCAAAAGCGCCGCGTGATAAGACGCTTGTTACATACGAGTCGGCGGCGTTTGACGACGTGTTGATTTTGAACAAAACTATAAATTGGGGGCGTCATATAAAAAACGCCGCATTCGCGATATTTCAACGTCCGACGCGATTGCGTTCGTCGACGTTTCGTATTTTTTCGTGAACGCTTGTCAATTCGCTGCAATCGCCTTGATCTCAGGAGACAATTATGGAGTTAAAAATCGTATTATTAAGAACCGACGATCCGCATTGTCTTTATTTGGAATCCCTCTTGGCGTCGCGCTTTAACGTCGTTACGACTATTGAAGAACCTGGACGCGAACAACGACTCCGCCTTTGGAAAGTCAGTAAAAAAGCTTGGTTCCATCGCGCGTATCAGGACTTGCGCCGCGTTGTTATGGGAACGGCTTCACTTCGGAAACGTTTTTTTTCCAACCCGCCCTATGTCGAAAACGAACGGCGCCCTCGTAAAATCGTTGTTCCTTATATTAACGACAAGCGAGCGGAACTCGAACTTGAATCGCTCGATTACGATATAGTCGTCGTCATCGCGACTTCGATTCTAAAGGAACCGATTTTCCAAGCGATCGGAACGCGTCCGATAATCAATGTTCACGGAGGCTGGCTTCCCGATTATCGAGGAAATCATTGTTACTTTTTCGCAAAATATCGAAGGGATTACGACAAAATAGGATCGACTGTTCATTTCGTAGACGCGAACATCGACTCCGGCGATATTGTGTTGCGCGCGCGTCCAGACCTCGATCCGCGTCTCGTATCGGCGGAGGAACTCTATTGTTCGGGCGAGTTGAACGCATTTCGCGGGCTTTTCGACGCGTTGTCTCGATATGAAAATGGAGAATCGCTAAACGCGTACAAGCAAGACGCGTCGAACAGTCGCTTTTACCGTACCAAAGATCGAACCGTTTGGCGCGAATTGTCCTCAGTTTGGCGCGACTTCAAAGATCGCCGATTATTCCGTAAATTCAAAGGAGAAACTAGATGAACAACGACAGTTTTCAACTTCAAGTTTTACTTGAAAAAGCGCTCCCTAGGGTTTATCGCCTCACAAACAATCTTTTTGTATCGGCGTTTTACCTCCAGAAGCTCGTCGTAGGTCTGCAAATCACTCGCGACGCCGTTAAAACCGGGCAAATCGACGAACATACGACGGCAATGTTCGACACTTCAAGCGGGACACTCGCTTACGGACTAGCTTTGGCGTCCCGCGTCGTGTACGGTTTGCCGACGGTTTTCTTCGCCGACCCCGCAATTTCACCGACGCAACGCAATCTGCTTGAACTTCTCGGGGCGAAAGTCGAAATTGTCGAACGCCCCGACGAATCGGCGAGTTACCAGACTGAACGTTTGCGAGCGCTGAAAAAATACGCCGACGCCCACGGTAATTCTTTCTGGGCGCGTCAGTATGACAATCCTTCCAATCCTCGCGCTTATGAAGAGATCGTCGCGCCTTATCTATTGGATCAGACGCCTAAGATCGACGTTTTGATCGCCGCCGTTGGTTCGGGCGGGGCTATTTCCGGTTTGACGCGAGGTCTTCGCCGCGTTAATCCCGCCTTGAAAACGATCGCTGTTGACGCTTACAACAGCGTGCTTTTCGGACTTAAAGACGGTCCGCGAAAATTACGAGGTCTCGGCAACTCGTTACGCCCGAAATGTTTAGATCACACTCTCGTCGACGCCGTTTACTGGGTAAGCGCCGCCGACGCATTCGCAGCGACCAACGAATTGTATCGAGAGTACGGACTGGATCTAGGGGCGACGAGCGGAGCCGCGTATCTTGTCGCAAAAATCGTTGCTAGAGAGAATCCCGAGAAAAAAATTCTTTTTGTGGGTCCAGATCGCGCGGAACGCTATCTCGACACGGTATACGACGAAACGTGGCGCAGGAATAACGGAGTTTATGTCGAACGCACGCCGGACTGTGCCCGTGAGACCGACGATCTTGATTCGGTTTTCGAACGACCGGGAAAGCTGACTCGTTTTCTTTGGGCGAGACGACGTTTTGAAGACGTTCGACCTCGTTTCAAATATCAGACGGCGGATTCGATCTTACAATCATTCTAGTTTTTGACGTATGCATCCTCGGCGTTGATTATATGATCGGCGACGAGGACAAACATCCAGAAAGTTAAAGGACGCTAAAATGAATCCTCAAGCAATCATTTTTATCGGTTCCAACACAACCGGATCCGGCGTAATGTTTTTCAAGAAGGCCGTAGAACTCGGATTCCAGCCGCTTTTTCTGCATAACGACGACGTTTCGTCGCTGAAAATCGCCCAAGCCGTTCCTCAAACGATCTCGACTCCGACCAATCTCGGCGACTATGAGGAAGTAAAACGCACCATAGACCGACTCGGCGCCCAGTACGATATTCGCGGCGTCGTCACCTCGTCCGAATATTGCGCGGAAACGGTTGCAAAAACGGCGCAAGCCCTTGGATTGCCAGGCGCTAATCCGAACGCGATACAACGTTGTCGCAATAAGAAGACGCAAAGAGACGTCCTTCGAGCTACAGGAATCGCCCAACCGCGTTACGCAACGTTCAGAACCAAAGAGGACGTGCGCGAATTATTTACCGATCCCATTTTTCAAAAGGGCGCGATCATCAAACCGATTAGCGGATCTGGTAGCGTCGGGGTTTATTATCTGTCAAACGCCGCCGATTTTGGCGCGATAGAAAAACAATTTCAAAACGACGCGTTAGCGACGCACGGCAACTTAGAATTTTTATTAGAGGAGTTCGTCGAGGGAGACGAATTTTCCGTTGAAATATTTAACGGACGCGCTTTTGGAATCACGCGGAAGTATTTGTCGCCCATTCCTCGTTTTTTGGAAATCGGACACGATTTCCCAGCCAATTCTTCCTTGTCGTATTCGCTCTTCGTCGCGTTGCAAGTCTCGGCGGAAAAGGCGGCGGCGGCTTTGGGACTCGTGTGGGGAGCCGTCCACGTGGAGTTGAAAGCGCTTCCTGACGGAACAGTTCAAATTATCGAAGTCAACCCGCGTCTCGCGGGAGGATCATTGCCGCGTCTTTTTGAACTCGTCGGTTTCGACGCAATTCGCGCGACGGTACAGGCTTCGGTAGGCGCGCAGGTCGTTCCTTGGATAAATTCCCAATATCGGAACGCATCCATTCGCTTCTTGATTCCGCCCAAGACGGGCGTCCTAAAAACGGCGACTGTCAAACCTCTCGACAACTGCGAAATCGCGTTTTATAAACATTTAGGCGAACGAGTCGATAAAACGGGCGATTTCCGCGAACGACTTGGACACGTTATCGCCTTTGGCGTCAACGAAGACGAAACGCGCAAATGTGCTGAAGCTCTTGTTCGTTCGTCAATTATTAAAACGGAATAATCCTGTGAGCAAATGTAGTGTTTTTAATTTGTTTTAGTGCCGCTTATCAGTAGAAAGGCACGTAAGTTTACAAGGTTTCAATATGAATTCAAATGATACGGAATCAACGGGTCGTCTTCGACGAGCTCTTAAACCCGAACTTCGTCGGCTTGTTTATCCTCCGTTCTCTCCTGAGGAAATGCTCGACGAATGTCGCTTATACGCGTCGATCGAGCGCGCGCATTTAACGACGTTAATTTGTCGCGGTCTTACGTCGGACAAACTTGCTTTACGACTGTTTGAACGTTTAAAAGAACTAGAAAACGACGGTTTTACAAGAGTTTTCGTTGCAGACAAGCCTCGAGGCTTTTATCTCGCTTGGGAAAACGCGTTGACTTTTGACGAAGACGCTAGAGGATTCACGCATCTCGCACGTAGTCGCAACGACATTAACGCGACCGTTGCTCGACTTAAAACGCGTAAAGCAGTCTCGAATATATTCTGCTCTGGTATTAAATTATTGGAATCGTTAATTGTTGCGGCTACTAAATTTAGCGACGTCGCGTCTTGCGGAATCACGCATTATCGTCCAGCCGCGCCTTCGACAGTCGGTTTTCAGTCCCTTGCTTGGACGTTCGCGACGATTCGTGAACTAGAAGCAATGATAAGTTCGCTTGAAGAAATCGACGCGCGATGTCCAATGGGCGCCTGCGCTCAAATGGGAACGACCGTTCCGATTTGTCCATATGTTACGGCTAAGTTACTTGGATTCGAACAAGCGTTCGAAAACTCGCTCGACGCCGTCGCAGATCGTTCCTACTGTCTGCGCGCATTGGCAAACGCGGCAAATCTTGGGGTATGCGAATCAAGAATTTGTCAAGACTTGGCGTTTCAAGCGGGACCGCTCGAGTTGATTCGTTTCGACGACGATTTGAGCGGCGGCAGTTCGAATATGCCGCAAAAGCGGAACCCTTTTCTCCTCGAGTTGATTCCCGCCAAGGCGTCCGTCGCGCTAGGCGCGTTAACAACGTTTGCGACGACGCTTCGTGGAACTATGTTTACCAACACTGCTTCTGCAGGCGAAGCGGCGTCGGATGCGTATCGAGCATTTCAGGCGACGACGAACGCAACGACGCTTCTCGAAGCGGTAATTCGAAATATGTCTCCACGATCAGATAAAACGCGCGAACTTGCAGAAAAAGGATTTGTCGTCGCGGCGTCTATCGCAGAAAAAATAGCGCAAAACTCGTCGTCTTTGTCTTTTCGGAACGCACATCGTAAGACAGGCGAGTGGGTTAATTTTGCGGAAGCGACAGGAACGCCGTTTGCTGAGATCGTAGAACGAGAAAGCGCTCAACTAGGGACGCCGATTAGCGCCGATTCATGCAGTCTCGACGCGACGCTCAAGGCTTTAAAGTACGGAGGAGGTCCTGGCAAAGAATCGTTTACAACTCAATTGGAAATCGCGACAAAAAAACTTGCGGATTTGTTAGAAATAAAAACGCGATTTGAACGTCGTTGGCAAAACGCGGACGATGCGTTAACGGCGCTTTCGCAAATAAAAACAACGCCGTTAAAAACGGCGTTCGTACAATTCTTGTTAGATCGATTCAATATTGAACTATGACAATGATCGTCGTCAGCGACGAAAAGTCCAAAATAACTCGCGCTATGTATTTTTCGTCGGAAAAGTTCAGAATCGTTTCACCTTCTAAAAGTATCGAGACATACGACGACAGGTCGAACGGTTGTTTACATATCAAGCGTTTGAACCTTGTTTAATTCAAGCGTTACCGCTTAAAACACTATGCGCTTTAGCATAAAGCCAGACTACGCCGCCGACCAGACGAGAATTTAAAGCGTTTTCGTCCTTTCGACGGTGAAAAAACTCATAGGCGACGAACTTAGTCGTATTACGAAAGGCGTAAAAAATGAACGACAAAACGAATTGCGACGGCGTCGGCGAAAACGACGTCGATGGAATTATCGGAGCCGGTTCGGTAGGGTGCGGAATTGCAGCGTGTATGGCAAGAACCAACGACCTGCCGTATTATTTTCTTACCCATACGGCTCGACAAGCCCGAGTATTGAACAAACAAGGGATAAACGTATGCGGCAAACTCGGAAACTTTAACGTCGTTTCCGAACAATGCTTCGCCGTAAGCAATTTCGACAAGTTTCCATCTTGTACGCTCGTCTTGATTGCAGTCAAGGCGATCACGCTGGAAGAGATTCTCAAAACGATGCGGCAATACCGAGAAAAGTTTGCCAACGCCTGTATCGTACTTCTCCAAAACGGAATCGGCGTCGCGGATATTGCGGTCAAATACTTTCCACCCGCTCAATTATTCCAAATGCGCGTGGCTACAGGATTCAGTCTTGTCGACGACGCTTCGGTGTACGTTACGACCGTCGGCGAACCGTTGCTCATAGGATCCGCGTTTGGCGGCGTGATCGAACGTCGATACGAACAAACGCTTCTTCGATTTTGCCAACGCCTAAAGTCCGGCGGTCTTCCTGCGTTTCTCTCTCCAGACGTACGCGGCGCCGTACTCGCGAAAGCGCTTTTCAATCTTTGCGTGAACGCGCCCTCGGCAATATGTAATTCTAATATCGGCGGTTTGGATCGAGAGTTGGTCAGAGGAATCGCGCGCGAGGCTCATTGGATTCTCAATCTTAAAACCGAAGGTCTGCTCGCAAAAACAGTCGGCGCATTTGAACAATATTGGTGTCGCTTGACCGACGAGTTAATTCCGTTGACCAGTCGACATTTTCCGTCGATGTATCAGGACGTTAAGGCAAAACGAAGAACTGAAATCGGTTTTTTAAACGGGAAAATCGTGCAATACGCGAAGGAATTCGACATTAATGTTCCCTACAACGCGTATACGTGTCAACGCATCCTTGAATATGAACAAAGCCTTTTGACAAGGCGTGTCTTACTCAAAAACGCCGCGTTTTCCCCGATGTTCTGAAACGCGAAATATGGACTTCGTTAAAGAATGGTTCGCCTTTCTCTCGTTATAGAAGTACGTCGTAACAACGTGATTACGTCGAAACTTACGTTATAAACACCATCGTTCTTTACAGGTAATCATTATACAGCAATTCCAACTGATGCGTTAATTTCAAAACAAACGTCGCATAATAATCGCTACGCAAGGGACGAACGATTCGGAAAAAACAAACGACCAAAAAACGTAAACGGAAGTAAGAAGCTGAACGCGTTTAACAAAAAGTTCATTGATAAAACGCCGCGTTTAAAATTTTGCGTAATCTCGTATTTTCCGTCGCGACGTTCCGTTTTCACGCGAACTTCAAACGAATTGAAAATCCGTCGAATCGTAGCCCGTAGGCTTGTCGCACGCCGCTTACGCGACGGTTCAAATTCGTGCCGTTTTCCGTGAACGATTACGAAATCTGGCGGTTAGGTTGGAACGAAGACGCAATATTGAGACGTTTGGCTACAAACGTCCTTTTAAGAAATCGTCGGTACGTAAGCGTAATCGTGGGAGAAAGCGCATCGCTTCCGTCTGTGTTCGTCAGGTTTCGTGAACGTTATTACCGTATGGACGTAAATTAGTGTAAAAGTTTGAGTACACTCCTTACCCTTGAAACTTTCCAGACGACGACGCGAGTTCGAAGGGATTTTTCCGTTTTAGGTGTGGAAAAACTCAAAGGCGAGGAATATAAAACCGCTCCGATGTTCTACGCTGACGATCCGATGCAACGCGACGATAATTTCTTACGCAGTATTTATTTTGCGTTGTAGGGAAATTTAGTGAACGTGCGCAAATTAGATGTTCCACGAACTAATTTGCTTATCCTGACGAAGAATGAAACGTTAGGTTGGAAAACGTCGAAGTCGGTTCGATTATAAAAATGTAGCGCGCGTTAAAAACGTGTGAATCGTCTGAACGTCAATTGAGAGGAGAATGCTATGAACGCCATTGGTACATATCGCGCCATCAGATTTCGATCATACTCTCATCTTGGAGAGATCGTTCAAGGACCGATACGAAACGACGATGGCAAAGCGGAAACCGTCGTCGTCACGTTGCCTTGTCGAGCTTATCATTCCGACGCGATCTTTGTGCAAGACGACGCATACGACGACGTGGTCGTCGACGATCCGAAACGAAATACCTGCAAAGAATTTATGCGTCGGTTCAAGAAACAATACGGCTTAGGGGGGCGCAGAAATCACGGTCGGGTTTTTATTAGGTCAAATATTCCTGTAGGAGCAGGAGCTGGAAGTTCAACTTGTGATTTGCATGCGCTTTGTCTATGTTTTGAACGCCTTGCGAAAATAAGACTTTCAAGGGAAAAACGTCAAAGACTGATTTTTGAAACGGAGGGAGCGTCCGATCCGCTCGCATTGGTTGACGACGAATCCACGCCCGTATATTGTTCTCGCACGGGAAGGATTTTGCAAATTTTGCCGAGAGGATTACCGCCAATGAAAAGCATCTCGTTTCGAACGGACGTTAGGGTTGTGAAGACAAACGACTTAATTGGGCGCGAGGGATATGACGAAAGGGAAGTCGAACTTTTCTCTGAGATATTAAACGACGCTAAACGCGCCGTTACGAACGGCAACCTAACTCTATTGGCGGACGCCGCGCAACGCTCCGCAACGCTCAATCAGCGACGTGTTCCAACACGTAATTACTCAAAACTCATTTCTGTCACGAAGAGATTCGGGGCTGGTTTTACAGTTTCTCATTCCGGCGTCGTCGGAAGTATGTTTTTTTCGCCAAGCGTTTCTGCTTTGACGCTTCGGGAGGCGACAAAAGCTATGACTTATGAATGCGGATATTTTGATTTTCGACATTTTTAACGATTTTTTTTATTCCCTTATTGTGTTGTTTACGTATGAGACTAGGTACAATTAAGGCGAGGGCTAACGAAAGGAAGAAAAATGCACAAAGTTGTTTATTTCTTTTGCGATCAGGAGTCGGATCCTGTTGCGTCGTATGTTTTGAACGCAGCGGAATCCGCCTTCGCGATTCAGGACGCAGATTTTACGTTTTGTGGGAAGACCGTCAGGTATTGCTGTTACGGAGGCGTCGAGTTTTATTTTGCACGAACGCCGGAGACGCTGTCGCATATGTTCGATCGCGCACTTCCAGAACTCGAAGAAAAGTTTTCAGACGACAGATTTGATTTCGCGGGCGTTGTGAATTGGCACGCCGGAGTATCGGCTCCGCCTCGCGTGTTTTGCGCGCATGGGATCGGTTCGCCGATCAATGCGGCTTTTGCTCAGTCGAACGGAAACGCGATCAAATCGATTTTGAACGCGGCATCTCGAATCAAAGGGGAATACGTCGATCTTGGCGACTGGATCGTCGCCCAAGAAGCGACTCATTTTAGCGGGACGACTTACGGACAGGACGCCGCAAATCTAATGCGTTGGGGCGTTCCTCAAGCCGACTTTGAGATCGGTTCCAATTCAGAGTCTTATTCGAATAAGAACGCTGCGTTGACGTTGGCGCGCGCGTTAGTCGAAGGCATTTGCGACGCCAACGACGCCTCGACTTCCAACGCGCTATGGGTCGGTGGAATACATTTTGAACCTAACGTCGTCGACGCCCTTTCCTCGCAATGGGCGTTTCCACACGTCCTTACCTATCCTTGGATAGGCTACGACGCGTCGGAAGAAGAGTCGTATCAAAGACTGAAGGCGGCAGTTGCGGCGTTTGATCAAGCGCCAAGAGCGGTTGTATTTCATCAAAAATGTAAAGGCGAACTCAAAAACGCGGCGCGTCGAATCGCGCTTGAACTTGGTTGCGAAGTGAAAAACCACAAGGCGTTTCGTAACGTCTTGTCATAACGGCGACTCTTCTCGGTCTTGTTTCACCTAAGCTAAGACGAAACGTCTAAATGGTGAATACCGTAATATTTACTTTTTTTCGTTCTTATTGGCGTCGAGCATTTGTTCGGCGCCATCTTGCGTATCTTTGTGAGAAATCCAAGCCTTTTCCCTATGAGGCAAGTCTTCAATTCGCATTAGTCCGAACGTTTGGAGAAATTTTTTCGTCGTGCCGTAAAGAAAAGGACGTCCAAGTTCTTCGGAACGTCCGACGATTTTGACAAGATTCTGTTCCAAGAGCTGGCGCAAGACGTCGCCGCAATGCACGCCGCGAATTTGCTCGATATTGGCGCGTAAAATCGGCTGTTCGTAGGCGACGATCGACAGGGTTTCCAACGCGGAATTGGTTAGACGCGGCTCGATCGGCGCTTCTTGCAAACGCAATAACCAAGGCGCAAATTCCGGCGCGGTGCGGAGTTGAAATCCGCCCGCGACTTCG
This sequence comes from Thermoguttaceae bacterium, assembly GCA_045641205.1. Classification (GTDB taxonomy): domain Bacteria; phylum Planctomycetota; class Planctomycetia; order Pirellulales; family Thermoguttaceae; genus RUG369. The sequence continues at coordinate 3,119 of JAZUGM010000076.1, read as the reverse complement.
TAGACGTAGAACGCGCTCTTGTTTTTGCGATAACGATCGTTTAGACGACGTATCAGCGCGCGGACTAACGTTCCGTCCGCGACGTCGGCAAGTTGCGCGATTTTACGACTTGCGAGCGGTTCTCTCGATAAGAATAGAACCGCTTCGATTCGAGAAAGCTCGTTTTGTTCGCTAGCGTTCATTTGCGACTCCGCGTTTGAAGTTGAACGCGGCGCCTAGCGCGATTCGACGTCTAAGGCGTCGACTTGCGCCGCGCGCGTTAGGGAACGAGGAGAATAAGCGTCGTTCGGCTCGATTAGGTTGGCGGCACGCGCAAAATTACGCAACGAAACGGAACCGCGCCGACCGGGCAAATTAACGGCGCGCGCGAAATAACCTGGAACGTTGGCGGCGTTCGACGATTTTATGCTTTCGTTCGATTTCGCGCTTTTATCCGTAGCGTTCTTCACTTCTGAAGCCTCGGGCGTCGATTTGATCGGTTCGGATTCGTCTTTTTTAAATTCTTCTTCAAATTCGTCGTTTACCGTCGGTCTGACTTGAGTTTCGAACGAACTTGAAGCGATTTGATTTTCACCCGGACGCTCCTCGTATGCCGTTGATGCGACGGGATTTTTTGAATCGGCGCGAACGTCGGCTTCGGTCAATTCGATTCCTTCTTCTTCGACCAAAGATGCGTCGGCGAGTTCCAACGCCGAAATTTCGTCAAATTCCGCGCGTCGATCGTTGAGAATCATATCTTCAAAACTGCCGCGCGGCGCGACGTTCGTTGCGGACGCGTTTTTTCCTTCCAAGGATCGGCTTGTAGAAGCAAGCTCTTGCACGTTCGCGTCGTTTCGCGCTTTTTTCGAAGTCGAAGGCCAAAAGACGGCGCAAAGGGTCGAAACGCCAAGCGCGAGAACAAACGCGCCGACTCGCAACGAATCCTTGGGACGTCGCGAAGGCTTCGAAACGCCCTTAGTACGAACGCGGAATTCAAACGGTTCCTCAAATCGGTCGCGCATTATTTCGTCTCCTTCTTGACTGTAACTCTATTCTTTGACGGGTTCTTCCGAATTTTGATCGCCGGTCGTCTCGTCGGAATTAGTCGTCTCGTCGGGATTATATTCCAAGTCGCTAAAATCTCCGGCGTCGGCGGCGTTCGTCGCGTCTTCTTTTGGCGCGACGTATCCTAACTCTCCGGCTTTTTTAAAGTCGACCGCCGCGTTCATATAATCGCCGATATGGTCGTATATCTCGCCTCGGCGATGATACGCAAGCGCGCGTTCGGGCTCCAGTTTGACGCACTCGGTAAAGGCTTCGATACCCGTTTCCCAATTTCCTTGGAATTGAGCGACTACGCCGCGCAAAAAGTACGCGTCGGCGTCTTGAGGATTCAATTCGAGTATTTTAGAACAGTCGTCAAGCGTTCGTTGAAAATATTCGTCCGCTTTTTTCGCTTCCTCTTCGCCCGTCTTGACGTCTTGATTCGTCGCCGCCGCTTGCGCTAGTCGATAATGCTCTTGCGCGATCGCCATATTTGCGGTCGCGCGTCCGTAATACGCGTCGACGTCGGAAGGGTTTTGTTTAATCGCGTCGGAAAACGCGTCGTCCGCGCGAGTCCATTCTTTGTTCTCTAACGCGGCTCCGCCCAATTCGCTCGAACTTTTCGTCGTTTGAGAATCGTCGGTTCCTTCGTCGACCTTGGAAGGATTGCAACCCGCGCAAATTAAGAGCGCGACTCCGAGCGTCGTCGCGCCGATCTTTCGTATAATGCTCATCGCTAATCGTCTTTCGTCCGTTACGCGCCATATACAGCGTCGCGCTTCCCACGTCGCGCGAAAAAAGCGGTCGTCCTGAAGGCGTCCTTGCGGAGTCTAGCGTTTTTTCCCAGACGCGTCAACGGCTCTTTTAAACGCGCGCCAACGAAAAGACGCGTCGAAAGAAACCCCTTCGGCGCGTCTTGCCTAGCTTAACGAGCAGTTCGAGCCAAATCAGACTTTGCCCATTTTCTTCAAATTCTCGAAGCATTCGGCGCACGCTTCAAAGAGATCCATACCCGGCTTGCAGTCTTCTTGTTCGACGATATACCATTCGACTCCGCCGACGTTTTCCGCAAGGTTAAACATACGCTTCCAGTCGACGATATCGCCTTCCGAAGCGACGGTCGCTCCGCCTTTACCCGGCTCGTTTTCCGCTTTGACGTGCATCAACTTGCCGCGACCGGGGAATTTTTCGACTTCCGCGTAAGGATCGGCGCCGCCGTGCATACAGTTCCCAACGTCCATTTGCGCGATAATGTCTTCGCGCGTGCGACTGAAGAAAAGTTCCCAAGCGGTTTTGCCGTTGACGTCGGAGAAGTCGTTAAAGTGCGCGTGGAAACCAATTTGCATACCGACTTTAGCCGCTTTTGCCGCGATTTCGTTGAAAAGATAAGCGGTCATTTGATTGCCGGCGTCCGTCTTGCAGGAAGCGGAAAGACCGCTCGCGACGATAAGACGCGAGTTGCCGAGCGTCTTTTCAAATTCGACCGTCTTTTCGAAAGCGCCTTCGAGCAACGCGGGCACGCCAAGGTGCGTGCTGACCGCTTGCAAACCGGCTTCGTCAAGCCATTTGCGGACGTCTTTAGCTTCGCAACCGTAGTAACCGGCGAATTCGACGCCCTTGTATCCGATTTCCGCGATGCGTTTCAACGTTCCGCGCAAGTCTTTTTGCGCAAATTCACGAACGGAATAGACTTGCAACGCAAACGGAACTTTCTTCGCGTCGGCGGCGAAGAGCGCGTCGGCGCTAGACGAAGAAAACGCGCCAAAGGCGCCAAACGCGGCGGCGCCAAGTCCGGATTTCAGGAAAGAGCGACGATCCATAAGATTCTCCCAAATTGTTCTCAAAATAACACCGAACGTTATAAAAAGGTATGATTTAACGAGCGCGATTCGCAAAATACGACGAATCCGCTCCGTAATGAAACGACGAATTTGTTCGTCAAATTATTTTGTTCGTCAAGTTTTTAGTTTTAGTTTTTAGTTTTAGTCTTCGTCTTCTTCGAGATAATACGAGTCGTCTTCTTTTTCAAGTCCCGACTCCGTTTTCTCTTCCCGTTCTTCCCGGCTTCCCGCTCCGTGCGTCGCCGGCGCTTTATT
>JAZUGM010000075.1:0-3619 GCA_045641205.1 Thermoguttaceae bacterium | reverse complement strand
ACGGAAAAGGAAGCGAATTTGTCTTCGCCAAAAATTTGACGTCGATAGAACGAGCGTTTTTCGGGCGCCATTCGCACTTCGCCAAGGACGATTTGCACAAAGGCTTCAAAAGAAATATACTTTGGAAATAGTCTACGGTTGTCCTTATAGAACTGTTTAAATTCTTCCGGCGAAGGCAACGATTGCGCGTCGACGGCGCGCGCGGCGTCGCGAAAAGAGCCTTTCAAGATAATCTTCGGAACGCCGTTTGGCGCCTTGCCTCCGTACTTTGCCGCCTTGAACAAATTTCTCGTCAAATCGGCAATTACGGGATTGTTCGTTTTAAATTCAATTTTTTTCTCAAATTTTTCTTCGGAAAGATTGAGTTCTGGAATCGTCCAGTTATCTTCGGCGTTGGCTTCGATTCGATCGATGAATTTTTTCGTGAGATTCCAACGTTCCAAATATTCCTCTTTGTCAAAGCAACTATTCGCATAAGAAACGCGACGTCGCTTCGTCTTCAATTTGGAATCGCCTCTATTCGACCACGCGCGCGCAAGCCAATCGAACATAACTGCGTTAAACGAATAATCGCCCTCGATAAGAGGAAGGTCTTCAGATCGACTGAGCCAATAAATCAAAAGCGAGGAGGAAGAAATTAGATCGTTTCTGTCCAAAAGCGCCTCGCACAACAGGACAAACGCTTTTGGAGAATTGAATCGTTTGACGTGTCTTTGCCAAAAACGAACGTCGCCGATCGCTTTACCCGCTTGACTCCAAGCGGCAAGCGCGGCGGCGACTTTCGTGGCGGATTCCCAGACTTCCTGTCCGGAAAAACCGTCGACGGACGAAACTTCCGTACTGCCAAATTGATCCCACCAACCCGCCAAATCGCCCATACGCTCAGACAATTCCAAACGAACGTCCGATTCTCCTCGCGCTGCCGCCTCTTTTAATAAGAGGCTGTAAAGGTCGAACATATCGTTGAGCAAATCGATCAAACTGTCAAGTCGATGATCGTGGACGCCGGCGTCGGCCGACGGAAATAGACTAAATTGAGAATCGAACCCAATAATAAACCACGGGTCGGGAAAGGCTCCGCAAGCGATCCCGCGATGCAAAAGATTTTCTATTTCCGGCAAGCACGAAGTCGCCTTAGTCAAATCTCCGAAGTCAAGCGACAAACGCGCCCTCGTAATAAGACAATCGATCTGGGACAATAGTCTTGACGCCGACGTCTCAATAAGGCTCGCTTGACGTTGCGACGCTTCAAAATATCCCATCCGCGCATAGGTGCGCGCGAGAGAAAAACGCTGGACTTGATCGGCTCGTTTTTTCGCCAAATATCGATTGAGCGAATGACGCACGGAAGCGAAAGGCTCAAAAAGACGACTCGCCTCTTCCTTCAGTTGCGCGCGCATCGACTCGGGCGCCTTCTCGATAAGACGCTCGTAAAATAGATCGCGATAATTCGCAATAATCGGAGTCAACGTCGAAAGAGTAACCTCGGAATCGTGCGCCTGAACGTGTCCGCCGCTCACGCCCGAGCCCATTAACATCGTGCCGGCTAAAACTGCGGCGCCTTCGTATATGAGACGATCGCGCAATTCGGACTCTTTATTTTCCCAAACGCGCGCCATAATCGCGTCGACGGAGGCGCGATGAATCACAAATCGACGAAAATACCCGTCGGAATCGATACAACGGTCGTCCCAAGAGCCAAAGCAGTAGTTAAGGCGGCGATTGACGGGATGGTCGAAATCATAAGCGCGCGGATCGACGGCTAATTCGCGCAATTTTTCCATATCGAACCCGGCGTCGCGCAGAATATCCGCGTCCGTCTCGCGCAAAATTTGCAACGCGGTCTCGATAAGATCGCGATAAATTCCCCAAGCGACGCCCGCGCCTTCTAGGTAGAGCGGCAAAGGCGCGACCCACTCGTGTTCGTTCGGCTCGTGCTTTTCATTTCCTTCCAACACGGGCACGGGTCGATACCCTAGGAACTCGTTCAGCCTGTCCACGACCTCGTCTACGATAATATTGTCTTCTTCCGTCGACAAATCGCAAGAAGTAATCGACATAGCGACGCGCGCCATAAAGAACGAATTGAACAGATATGAATCTTTAACGACGTCAAATAGAACGTCTCGATGAAATTCGCGATACGCTTTCAGGATTTTCGGAGCCAATTCTAAGACGCGCTTCGCCTGCCGCGAATCCGCAAAGACGCCGCCCTGTTTTGAAAAGTCGTCAAGTTCTCGCTCCAGCGCCCGCAACGCTTCAAGCCATAATTCTTCTTCTCCGACGCCCTCCTTTGAAAGCGTTTCAAAGAGACTGTTCCAAGCCTTGAAAAATTGAACGTCGTAACTTCCGGACGAAAAATTCAAGTATCCTAGAATATCGTTGACGTAAGGATGTTCCGCGCGATTCAATTCAGCCATTGTAAACGTCTTTCATTCGCCAAAGGTCGGACGCAAATTAACAAAGGGACAAAATCAAACGAACCAAAAATCGGCGTCGTTCGTCCAAAAGCGCAAGCGTTTCGCCCAAGTCGCGCCCTATCCCGCTAATGTTAGAAAATTTTTCTATTTTCACTAGGGGGGAAGAGGTCTTGCTTGTAAAATTTTGACAAAAATAAAAAAGGAAAGTATTAAACAAAACGACGTTCCGATTGAAACTCAATATTCAAAGAACGTCGACAAACTAAAACAACGAGACAGGACGGCGCGTAGGTCAAACGTAAGGACGACTTTAACGTCTTCGAACTCGCGCGGAACGTCAATAAACGAAGAGCATCTCTCGATACTTCGGCAAAGGCCAACGTCGGTCGTCAACCAACGTTTCAAGCGCGTCGACCGCCGCGCGCAACGCTTTCGTCGTTTCGACGTATCGCTGGCAATTATCGACGTCGACGACGGAAACCGCGCGTAATTTTACGACGTTTTCCTGAAGCGCGTCGACGTTGGCGCCAATTTCTTCCAGCGTTTTTCTCAGTCCTGCGACGCCCGCTTGAACGCCTACGTTTTGCGCGTCTTTAAGCGCCTTGAGTAGCGTTCCATATTCCTCCAGAGCGACGGGCAGAATCATATTCAACGCCATATCGCGCGCGACTTCGCCCTCGATTTGAATCTTGCGAAGGTATTCTTCAACAGAAATTTCGTATCTCGACTCCATCTCCGAAACGGAAAAAACGCCGTATTTTTCCAAGAGTTGAAGATTGCGCGGATGAAGGAACGCTCGCAACGCTTCCAACGCCGTTTTAAGATTCGGCAATCCGCGACGCTCCGCTTCTTGAACCCAAGCGTCGCTGTAATTGTTGCCGTTGTATACGATTCGCTTGTGTTTGGCGATCGTCTCGCCAAGCAAATCTTGAAGCGCGGCGTCAAATTCTTCGCCTTTTCCGACGAAAGATTCCAGGCGTTCCGAAAGATAGTCCAACGATTCCGCAACGGCGACGTTAAGGAAAACGTTAAAGTCCGCGCAAGATTGACTCGAACCACAAGCGCGGAATTCAAATTTACTGCCAGTATAAGCGAATGGGCTGGTGCGATTACGCTCGGAATCGTGCCCTTTAATATTGGGAGTCGTGTCGATTCCGACTTCGAGTTGACGTCGACTCGAGCGGTACTCTTCAAAAACC
>JAZUGM010000074.1:0-3422 GCA_045641205.1 Thermoguttaceae bacterium | reverse complement strand
GGAAAAAGAAGCCCAAATTATGTTGGCGGACGCCTTTAAGGGGATTGGATATGGGATTGAATAGAGTTCGATTGGGCGATTTAATCGAGCCGTATACCGAGAGTTGCGGCAATCCCAATTTGTCGAAAAACGACGTTTCCGGAGTCGACCGCGAAAAAGAATTTTTTGAACCCTCTCAGCAAATCGGTTCTGACACGAGCAAATACAAGGTCGTTCCCCCGAATTACTTTGCTTGCAACTTACTGCACGTAGGACGTGATCACGCGTTTCCAGTCGCTTTGAATCATTCCGAAAAGAATAAAATCGTCAGTCAGGCGTATATAGTTTTTCGTATTCTTGACGCCGCGCCTATTATGGGCGAATACCTTATGATGGCGTTGACCTCGACGGAAAAAGACCGTTATTTCTGGTTTATAACGGATTCGTCCGTCAGAGACAGTTTGATTTGGGATGATTTTTGCGCGATGGAAATCGATTTGCCTCCGTTAGACGCGCAACGAAAATACGTCGACGTATATCGCGCTTTGTTGGCGATGCGAACAAGTTGCGAATGCGGACTAGACGATTTGAAATTGATTTGCGCCGCCCATATTGAAAGAATTTACAAGACTGTTCCCACGCAAACGTTGGGCGCCTATATTCGCGAATGTAACGAAAAAAACGTCGATCTTTCCGTAACGCTTGTTCAAGGAATCGACGTCAATATGCAATTTATTCCCGCCAAACGTCGGGCTGTCGATCAAAAAGGAAATAGAATTGTTCGAAACGGACAATTTGCTTTTATCAGGGTGATTAAAGGCGGCGGAACTAAATTTCCCGTCGCCTTGAGAAGGGGCGAAGATTGCGTTGTTTCTAGCGCCTATCGTGTTTTTGAAATAGTCGACGAGACCAAACTTATGCCCGAGTACTTGTTGTTGCTGTTGTCTCGTTCCGAAACTCAACGGTATTGCGGGGCTCAGGCGTGGGGGTCTACGCGAGACTTTTTTCCATTTTCTGAATTATGCAAACTTGAAATTCCTGTTCCAAGTATTGAGATTCAGCAAAGTATTGTTAAAATATATAGGACGTATGAAGTTAAAAAAAATCTGACAAAAAAACTTGGCGAGTTTATTAAAGAGATTTGTCCGATTTTGATTAAGGGTTCTATTGAAGAAGTACAAAAAAAGGAGGCTTTAAATGGCTTATTATTCTGAACGCAACGGGATTAGGCAACTGATCGCCAAAACCTACGAAATAACGATCGATCGTTATCAACGTTTATTTAAGGTTTGCCATAAATATTTGGGGAATTTAGCTTGGAAATATCCGACGTTACTTAGAGTATATCCATCGCTAAATGGATATCACCTTCTTTTTAATTTCTCAGAATTGATTGAAGATTTAAGATATAATCATATTCCTAATTTGTTTGGCGTTAGTTTCAATGAACTTAGAGCGCCTAAGGTAGGATCATATGCAGAAGAACAAGAAGAATATGATCAAACAGCCTTGTTAGATTTCGTTGAATTTGTCGCTTTTTATTGTAAGACTTACAAGATAACGGAATCTAGTCCTTACCAATTTATCTTCATCGAGAACGACGACTCAGCTTTTAACTCGTTTCAAAAAGAGATTAACGACGTTTTTCAAAGGACAAGACTGTTGTATCGTCTTAACGACCAAAAACAAGTTGAACGCGTAATAGAAAACGATTCTTTGACGTCTGAAGTTGAAAAGACGTTGTTGTCCGTCAAAGAGCCGGGACTTCACAAATTATTAGAAGAGGCGATACAATATCATCGTTCTCACAGGGAAGGCGATACAAAAGTCGCCGTAGACAAGATTTGGGACGCGTTTGAACGTTTGAAAACTTATTATTGTAAAGAAATGGGGGGAAATCCTCAAGATAATAAGAAAAAATCTGCCGACAAAGTGATCGCCAATATTGTTGAAAAAGTACCTCCCGAATTTAAAAAAACTTTTTTTGACGAATTCGATACAGAATTTAAAGCGTTGACAAAGATTGGCAATAATTATGTTATAAGGCATCCGGAAACGTATAAAACCGACATATCCGATCCTCGCCATTACGACTATTTTTTCAATCGTTGTGTTTCGTTAATCACCTTAGCGGTTCAGTATTTGAAGTAGGTTCCCCCAATGTCGCCTTCGCCCAATATTCCAAAGTTTACCGAATCGGCTCTTGAAGAATCGGTATTGACTCTTTTCGAGCGGGGCGCGGGCTATCTTCGCGATCGAGGCGACACGTTGAATCGGCGACAGGACGAGGCGTTAATTCTCGACGATCTCCGGGCGTATCTTACGGAACGTTACGCGTCGGAGAAATTAACGGAACAGGAGACGGAACAAATCGTCGCGCGTTTGCGTTCGATCCCTTCGACGCCCCTTTACGAAGGTTCTCGCGCGACGTTTCGTCTGATTAACGAAGGCTTCGACTTGACGCGTGAAGACAATTCGAAATCGGCGGTTCACGTCGAGTATATTGATTTCGAGCGTCCGACGCGCAATATTTTTAGAATCGTCGATCAGTTGAGTTTTCAGGGCTCGAGTTTGCGTCGTCCCGACGCGCTGGTCTATGTGAACGGCGTCCCCGTTTCAATTTTCGAGTTCAAGAGCGCGATTCGCGAAGAAGCGACTTTAGCCGACGCGTGGGAACAAATAACGGTTCGCTATCGACGCGATATTCCCGACCTGTTGAAATATTGTTTTCTTTCGGTCGTAAGCGACGGGGCGAACACGAAAATCGGAACGATTTTCACGCCTTACGCGCATTGTTACGCTTGGAAGAAAATCGAAGACGGCGACGCCGTTTCCGACGGGCTACGTTCTTTGGAGACGACGATACTCGGCGCGTTTTCTAAAGAGCGTCTCGTCGCGATTCTTCGCGATTTCGTGTTCTATCCCGACGATTCGAAAAAAGAAGAGGCGGTCGTCTGTCGTTATCCTCAATTCTTCGCGGCGAATAAGATTTTCGCGCGTATTAGGCGGAGTCTGCGCCCCGGCGGGGACGGCAAAGGGGGCGTTTATTTCGGCGCGACGGGTTGCGGCAAAACGTATGCGATGCTCTTTCTCGCGCGTCTTCTCGCGTTGCGCGACGCCTCGACGTTTCGAAATCCGACGATTATTATTATCGTCGATCGCGAAGACTTGGACGCGCAGACGTCGAAACTCTTTGCGACGGCGAAAAACTTTTTGCGCGATCAGAACGTTCGGAGCATCGAATCGCGCGACGATCTTTTACAAACGTTAAAATCGCGCCCAAGCGGCCGGGTTTATATTACGACGATCCAAAAATTTTGCGAAAATATCGGACTGCTTTCCGACCGTTCCAATATCGTCTGCATATCGGACGAAGCGCACCGCACGCAAACGGGCGTCGGATTAAAGCTCAAATCGACGGACAAAGGGCTTTTTTATCGTTA
>JAZUGM010000073.1:0-5021 GCA_045641205.1 Thermoguttaceae bacterium | reverse complement strand
AATGGATTTGGAATTTGTTTGTGTAATGCGTAAAGTTTTGTTGTTTTAACAAGTTTTGCGAAATTCTACAAAAACACTCAAGGGACTCGCGTTTAAAAGCCGATAGAGACGATAAGGAGTTTTGAGTAAGCTCTCAGTACCCTTTCGCGTTTCTGCGCGTCGCACATACGCGTCCCTTCGGGGCGTCCGACGGTTCAAGCGAATTTTGCGTCGTCGGATTTGAGCGCTAGGGATTTGCGCGTCGACGATCGCGGCTTTTGCGTCGCGTTCGCTTTGCTAAGGAAAGTAAAGAATACGCATAGACGCGTTTGTCAAGAGGTATGTAAGACGGTTTGACCGTCGGAGCTTTGATGGAGGCTAACATGAAAAAGTTTTTAGGGGTCGCGGTTTTAGCTACGATCGCGTTTTTAGCGACCTCGATCGAGCAAGTTCAAGCGGCCTACTGCGGCGCTTGTTCTTACGTTAGTAGTTGTCGACCTTGCGCGGCGTCTGAATTTACGACTCAAAGTTGCGTCGTGATGAAGACGTGCCGCAAGCTTGTTTTCGAAAATCAGCAAGTTACGTGTTATCGCACCGTCGTTCAGAAGGTTCCCGTTACGCGTCAAATTGTTTGCACGAAGTACGTCGCCGAGCGCCGTCCGCGTCAGGTAACTTACACCGTGAATCGCACGTGCTGGAAAGACGTTCAAAAGACGATTAATCGCACGCGTAAACGAATCGTTTATCGCGACGTTCAAAAGCAAGTTCCTTACACCGTAATGGTCGCCGTTCCTGAGCAACGTACTAAGACGTATACGGTCTGCAAAAAAGTCGTTGAACAAATCCCCACGCAAGTCAGTTATACGGTAATGCGCCCCGTTACGGTTCCCTGCACGCGAACCTACACGGTGAATCGTATGGTTTACGAAACTCGCCAGAAGCAAGTTCCTTATACCGTTTGCGTTCCGCATACCGAACAAAAGACCTGTACTTACGTCGTCAACAAGACGGTTTGGGAAGACGTTCCTTGCCAAGTTACTTGCACGGTAATGGTTCCGAAAACGGAACAACGCGTTTGCAATTACACGGTTTGCAAGACCGTCTATGAAACTTGCCAAAAGGAAGTTCCCTATACGGTAATGGTTCCTTGCGTCGAGCCTCGCACTTGCACCTATACGGTTTGCAAGCCGGTTTGGACGGAAGTTCCCGAAACGATTACTTGCACCGCGATGAAGCGCGTAACCGAGCCTCGTACTTGCACGTACACGGTTAATCGTTGGTCTTGCAAGACGATCGAAAAGCAAGTCCCCGTTACGACCTGCGTTCCCGTTACGACGACCGTTCAAGTTCCCGTTCAATCGGGTTGCTGGCAAGATCAAACCTACACGGTTCCCGGCAAGACGATCTATCGTCGCGTCGCCTGTTGCGATCCTTGCAATCCTTGCGTTTGCAGTCGATTCAAGGTTTGCGCGTACCAATGCCCGCCGCAAACTTGCACGCGTAAAGTTTGGGTTCCTCAAACTTGTATGAAGGAAGTCCAATGCACGAAGATGGTTCCGCAAACGACCTACAAGACGGTTTGTTGCAAGGTTCCTTGCTTGGTTCCCGAAACGCGCACTTGCACGTACAACGTTTGCAAAATGGTTCCTTACCAATACACGCGCCAAATCACGAAGCGCGTTTGCAATATGGTTCAAGAACAAAAGACTTGCACGTACAACGTCTGCAAGATGGTTCCGCAAACTCGCACGCGAACTTGCTCCTATACGGTCGCGAAACGCGTTCCTGAAACGCGCACCTGCACGTACAACGTCTGCAAGATGGTTCCTTGCCAACAAACTCGCACGGTTATGAAGCGTCAATGCAGAATCGTGCCCGAAACTAAGACTTGCACGTACAACGTCTGCAAGATGGTTCCCGAACAACGCGTTCGCACTTGCAACTACACCGTTTGCAAATGCGTTCCTGAAACGAAGACCTGCACGTACAACGTTACGAAGATGGTTCCGCAACAATGTTGCAAGACCGTTATGAAGCAAGTCTGCCGCGTCGTTCCTGAAACGAAAACTTGCACGTACACCGTTACGAAGATGGTTCCGCAGTGCAAAGTTCGCACGGTAACCTGCAAAGTCGCCGAATGCGTTACGGAAGTCGTTCCTCAAACGGTAACTTACAAAGTCGCCTATTGCGTTCCTGAAACGCGCACTTGCACGACCTACGACGTCGTGATGAAGCCGGTTCAATACACTCGCAACGTTACTTGCTGTCAGCTTGTGACCTCGCAAGTTCCCTACACGGTTTGTCGTAAGGTTCCGCGCGTTTGCACCTACCAAGTCCCCGTTCAAATTACCTGCGCCGCGCCTTGCGCTCCCGCTTGCGCGCCCGTTGAAGCTTGCGATCCCGCGCAACCTTGCGAATCCGCTTGCAACTGAGTAGTCTCCTTCGAACGGACGGTCGAATCAGCGCGTTTTCACGGTCGACGACTTCAATGAATTCGCGTTAAACTCTTGACTTTTATCGCTTCGTTTAGTATTCGTTTTCGAACGCTAAACGAAGCGTTTTTTTTGGAAGCGTTTCGTTAGACTTGCGCTGTTAAACGTCTTGTTTATTTCTGCGGAAACGCTTGCCGTCGACAGAAAGGTTTTTCCTATGCCCGCTTCCCTTGATTGCGCGTTATGTCTTTTGCGCCAGTCCCTTGACGCGTCGCGTTTTGCCACAAACGACGTCGCCGTTCAGACTAAAGTCCTTGAATCTACGATGAAACTTTTGCTCGAACGCGGACTGGATTCCGATCCCCCTTGGATTGGAACTTTGATTCATCGCGAGTTGCGCGAAACGGTCGGCGATCCCGATCCGTACTACAAAGAAAAAAAGCGTTTTAACCGTTTGGCTCTTGAACGTTGGGACGATCTCAAGCGCTGGATTGGCGCGGCGTCCGATCCTTTTGAAACGACGGTTCGTCTGGCGATCGCCGGCAATTCGATCGACTTTGCGCTTGGCGCTATCGACGAGCAAAAGATCGACGCCGCGATTCGCAAGGCGATCGACCAGCCTCTCAACGGCTCTATTCAAGAGTTGCGTTCTGTGATCGACGACGTGGAGACGATTCTCTATCTCACGGACAACGCGGGCGAGATCGTTTACGACAAATTACTTGTCGAGGCGTTGATTTCCGACGAATTTAACAAAAAAGTAACCGTTGCGACGCGCGGCAAGCCGATTCTGAACGACGCGTTGCGCGAAGACGCCGAAGAAGTCGGGCTTACGGAACTTGTTCCAGTGATCGACAACGGATCCGACGGTCTGGGCGTTTTGTTCGATTTGACGTCTCAAGAATTTAACGAAGCGTTTGCCGACGCCGACTTGGTAATCGCCAAGGGACTGGCGAATTTTGAAACGCTCGGCGAATCTAAAGGACCGATTTTCCCGAAAAAAATCGCGTATTTGTTCAAAGCGAAATGTCCCTTTATGGCGCGCTACTCTGGCACGAAACTTGGCGATTTGGTCGTCAGAATCAAATAAAAACAAACAAGAGAACAAAAAAGCGCGTCGCTTGCCAAAGCGACGCGCAAGAAACAAAAAGAGCGTCCGATGGGAGTCGAACCCACAACTGGAGCTTGGGAAGCTACCGTGTTGCCGCTACACTACGGACGCGTTTCTCAGAAAGCCGACAAAACGCCACGCCTTCAACTGGGGTTATTCTAGCGCTTTTTTGTCGACGCGCAAGAGTTCTTTTTGACGCGACGGAACGATTTTTGTAAATTTCTTTTTGTCGGACGTCTACCAACGTCCGCGACAAGTCGATTCTTCAAATCGATAGATTTTCTCGACAAGTAATTCCGGCGCTTCGCGTCGAATCTTTTGAAAGGCGATTTTCGCCGCGAACGAATCGTCGCGGGCGTCGTGATGGCGAAAAGAAACGCCAAGTTCCTCCATTACGTCCGAAAGGGAATAACGAGGCAAATCGAAAAAACGTCGCGCGGCGGGCAGAACGTCGACGTAACGAAATTGGGGACGGGGCAACGCGTAATGACGAAGCGTTTTCGACAACACGCGCAAGTCGAAAGTTACGTTGTATCCTACGACGACTTTACTCGCAAATTCTTCGCGCAACGATTCCAACCACGCTTGCGGGAAGCGCGGTTTGCCCTGAACCGCGCGCGGCGTTATGCCGTGAATTTGAACGTTGACCGGGTGAAAGAACGTTTCGGGATCGACTAACGAAGAGAGCGTAGGCGAGTCGTCGTCGTAAACTAACGCGAAAGAACATATGCGGTCGTTGAATCCGTTGGGCGTTTCCACGTCAAAAAAGACGTAGCGGGACTCGTTTTGTGCTGAGCGCGTTTCAAATGGAACGAACGTCGACATAGCAAAACGCTCCTTGGTAAAATGAAAAATTTCGTCGTCGGCGTCTATCGGCGCCGATTTGCTCTATAGTATCAGTTCTTGAGCGGGCGTCAAACGTTTTCAAGTAAAGTGGAAAAAGTCGTCGTTATTTTGACGTTTTTTTTCTATTTTTCCGTCAAGCGACTTGATTTTTATACGCGTGGAACGTATCTTAAGAATACGGTCGACGCGTCGTCGGCTCGTAAGGATATTAAAAAATGCCCAAAGATTATAGTCGCCGTTCCAGTTCCTCCTTCGTCGCGTCGCGCGGAGAAGCGTTTGTGCGTCTGCGCGCGCTTGTCGACGTTTCGGAAGAAGAATTTGACGAATCGTCGTTGCGCGAGGCGATTCGTGCGTGCGAGCAAGCGCTTCTGAGTCGCGACGTCGACTACGAAGAAAGCCCGGAACAAACGTATATGCGCCGCGTTCGCGAATTCGTCTTAAATTGGGACGAATCCGTCGACGTCGATCTATTCGAATCGGAATTGCGACGCAACGCGGCTCTTTTGCGCGGGTCGATTTTGTCGCGCGACCTTCAAGAGTACGACGTTCAACTTGGCGACTGGCATAACAACGTCGTCGTCGCCGCGCTTACGAATCTTGAAATAGCGACGGATTTATTACGCGTCGTAACGCGCGCTTCCGACGTCGACTGG
>JAZUGM010000072.1:0-22449 GCA_045641205.1 Thermoguttaceae bacterium | reverse complement strand
TAAACGCTTTCGAAAATTGAGTCCGACCTATGAAAAGTCAACAACTTCCTTCGAGGCGTTATTGAAATTGGCGGCTGCTATGATCACTCTTAACAAAGTTGTGGATATTTACTCATAAAGTTATTTTCGGATAAGCCCTAAGTTTAGACGTTGTTTTTAAACGAGCGTTCTCGAACCGAACGTATCCGCGCATCGTTGATGCGCGGTTTTCCATTAATACGCGGATTTCCGTGAACGCATACTAAAGATAGTTGACCTTAGCCTTTTGATTTGAAAAAAGGTAAGCGTTCACGGAAAACGCGTTCGGTAAGCCGCCGAATATAATTCGGCGGTTGGAATTACCAAAAAACGACGTCTTCAGGAGAAACTAGTCGCATATGACCGCACGTTTATACTCCAAATTCGCGCCTTTCATTCGGCGTCTTAAATTGAAAGTACAATATTACGGCGTTGCGTTATTCCATCTCAACCGCCGCATTAAATGCGGCGGCTTACCGTGAACGCTTACCAGATTCTTAACGCGTCAACACGAACGCGTTTTTTTGTCTTGATTCGTCTTACTATTACCCACAATAATATCGAAAAAAAAAACAATTATAAACTGGGGAGTTGACAAACAGTTTTGTTTATGATATAAAGACTGTGTCTTAAAAGAACAATTATTTTATGTCGATTCAAACGGATTTGCCGTTTGACAGAAATCCCACTCACCGTAAAAAAAGGACAACGAAATGCGAACAAGATCGGTTAGATCGCAACGTTTACGCCGCATCTGGCTGTTGGCGATCGGAATTTGCAGCGTCTGCACGATTTGCGCGTCGGCTCAAGAAACGCCGATTTCGGGCGTCGTGGAGTCTATTGGAATCTTCAAAAACGGGGTCGTCGTCGTTTCCGAACGCTTCGACGTTCCAAGCGCGGGTCGTTACGCGACGTTCGCGCCGCCCGCTCCTTTGCACGGCGCGTTCTTCGTTGAAAGCGACGCGATGGTCGATACGACCGCGTCGTCCGCCGAAACGGAAATTCCGCTTGCCGACGTTGCCGACGTCGATTGGCGACGCGATTTTCAAGGTCGTTGGTTGCGCGTCGTCCTGCCGAACGAAGAAGAACCGCGAACGGTTCGCGTTTTGCCGACCCCAAAGTCTAACTCCGATTCGTCCCTTCCCGTTGGAGTACGCGCGTTGAGTTCGGAGTCGCTTATGTCGGTCAGTCGCGGAGTCTTGTTAGAGTGCGAAAACGGCGAGACGGTTTGGCTTGCCGACGTCGGAGCTTTAAGGTCGATAACGTTGGCGAAAGGCGATCTTCCCGCGACGGTCTCTCGTAAAAAGGAACGTTTAATTTTTGACGTTAAGCCGGTCGAAAACGCTAAAGGCGCGACGATCCGTCTTGTTTACTTAACGCGCGGAGCGACTTGGGCGCCTCAATATCGTATCGACTTAAAAGACGACAAGACGCTTGAAATCGAGCAAACGGCGATTCTTCTCAACGAGTGGCGCGATTTGGCGGACGTGCCAGTCGAACTCTACTCGGGTTTCCCTCAAATCGAATATCTTAATTCGTCGTCTCCAATGAATCCATCCGTTTCACTTGACGCGTTCTTTGCTTCGTTGGGTTCCTCGAGCGGAGATCGTCGACGCCTTAATACCAATATGGCGATGACGCAAGCGGTCATTATGTCGAACAACAACAATATGATGGGCAGTATGGGCGGCGGTATGACGGATTCCGCCTTGTCGTCCGACGACGAGGCCGTCTTTAACGAAGGCGTCGACCTGTACGCTCAATCGATCGGGAAAAAGACGCTTGCTAAGGGAGATCGCGCGGCGTTTCAAATTGCCAAAGCGTCGGCGCCTTATAAACGCGTCGTCTGTTGGGATATTTTTGACGCGCGAGCCGACAATCTGAACAACAACCAGTCGGGCGACGCTTACGGACGCACGACGTCGAGTTCGACAAGCGCCGGACGAACGTTCAAGGAGCCGTGGGACGTGCTTCTTTTCGACAATCCGTTTAAATTCCCCTTGACGACGGGTCCTTATTCCGTGTTGTCTTCCGGTCGATTCTTAGGTCAAAACACGCTCTATTGGAGTAACTCGCAAGAAAAAGTCCTCGCGCCCGTTACGAAAGCGTTAAGCGTTCGCGCGACGTCGACCGAAGAGGAACGTCAGTTTAACGAAGCGTCGACGCTTCCGTTTAGAGAGACTGAATTCAATCAAAATTTGTTTTTCGAGCAAAAGTTGTTGCCCCAAGAATACCAAGGGCGCGTTTTTAATATTCAGGGTATTCGTTATCGAGTCTTGGTTATCGACGCGACGATCGAACTCTACAACCAGCGTTCCGACGAAACGACGGTTCGTTTGAGTCGACGCTACGGAGGAGTCGCCATTCCCGAGTCGTTCGAAGGTTTTGAGGTCGCGCCGACGCCCAAACGCAACACAAGCGCCGATACGAGTTATATAAATCGCGTTACGAACCCTCAAGAGGAATTGCGCTGGACGACGACGTTGCAACCGGGCGAAAAGAAAACGCTGAAATTCTCCTATCAGAAGATCGTTCGTTAAAAGCTCGATCAAACGACGTTTGTTTCAACAACGCTTGTTTCAATAAAAAACGCGGTTCCTTGCTCGTTGCGACGCTTGGAACCGCGTTTGTTATTTGAGGTCAAAACGCTCGGCTAACTGATCATTCGCACCAATCGGCAATCGGTTCCTTCACGATTTCGCCGCGCGCCGACGCTTGACGTTTCTCGATCCGTAGCGCAAAGGATTCGACTTCGTCTTTGTCGAGCAAGACGTCAAGCGCGAAGCGAAACGTGTTTTTCTCTCCTGCGGCGATCGGCATAACTCGTCCGCGCGACTTTTCAAAGGATCGCGTATTCGGGAAATTGATCGCGGGCTCCATACCGGAAACGTATATGTCGCTATTCGGTCGTTGCGTTTTCCACAAAATGAAATATGGGAAATCCTTCTTATTAAAAGAGAGTTTAAAGGCGCGGTCGTTTTGCGCGTTGACAAGCGCGACTTCGGCGTTTCCGTCTTCATCCGTCGCTAAATCAAAGAAGTAACACGTTTCTGGAACGCCCGGCATAGGATCGCGGAAGGAATTCCACTCTCCAAGCTCGGCGACGGCGTTTTGGTCGCGCGGACACATCTTTTCGAACGCGCCTAAAAACTTAGCACCCGGCGCGACGAGCGGATTGCCCGTGTTAATATGGTAAAGAAGTTCGAACTCGTCGTCTACGCTCGCCAAGTTCTCAACGGAGTCTTCGACTTGAATTTTCGTCTCGTCGACCTTAAGCCGATACGTCGTCGTGAAACGGAACTTACGTCCGAAGACGCTCGTCTCGTACATAACGCCGGTTATACGAAGGACGCCCGATTCGGAATCGAATCCTACTTCGACGCGACGCGCGGGCAAATTGGAAAGTCGACCGTGAAGCGGATATTTCAAGACGCCGTTTTTATCAAATTCGGGCGCGCCGTTGCTTTCAAGCCCGCAACGCGCGATCCATTCGGAAAAGCCTTCCAGCCATCCGACGCCGTTCGGCGCGAAAATAGGCACGAAATTTGGGTGAACGGGTCCGCCGACGGGCGAATCCCATTTCAAGTCGACGTCGTCGCAACGCGCGCGCAAAACGTTCATTCCGCGCGACGCAAGAACGGTAAATGAAACGCGATCCGTCGTAATTTCAACGACGTCGAGCCCCTCTTGAACGCCGCCGTGCAAACGACGTTTAGCGACGCTAACAGACTTGCCCGCGTAGGATTCGCTCAAGTTCCACGAATCTTCATAAACGCGCGCATCCGCGTCAATTAATACGTAATATTGTTCCATTGTCTAAACTCTATTTGAAAAAAACTTCGTTTGTTAAAACAAGTCGAAAATCAATTCTTTTCGCCGACGACGTATAAACATTCGATCGATTTCAGACTCATACGAACGGAGGTTGTTCCCTTTTCTTCGTCGACTTTAATTAACGAAGAATCGATCGTTGTAATTTCGCCGTTGATCGGATTCCAAAATTCGAGCGTTTTGAAGGTTCCGCGTAAAGTCGCGACAAAATCCGCCGGATTGTTCGACGAATTCGCAAAGAAATAAACGTCGAGTCCGTTTTTGACTTTGTGCATATACTGGAACATACCGTCTATTTCATAATCCCAACGAGGCGTAACGTTCAAGACGGGTATTTCCGTTCCTTCGACAGGCTCGATACGAACGTCGGGCGTCGGAATCAAATAATCGGCGGCGGCGCGTAAAGCGTCGGTCGTCGGACGAGGCAAAAAGACGGCGCGATCACGGTAGATCGGTTCTTCATAGACGACGTCGGCGACGCGCGGTTGGACGTATTCGCCCGCCTTGTTGATTTCGCGACACTTAACGAAATTGGAAGGCAAGACGATATCTTCTTGTCCCGTCGCGATGGAGTCGCGCAACGCTTGCGTTCGCGGGTCGATTCCAAAAATTTCCTTAACGGCTTCGCAAATTTTTTCGTTAAATTCGACGCCTTCGGACGCCATAGAGGGCAAACGAGTCGTCGCCAAGACGCGTCCGCCGGCTCGGTAATATTCCAAGATTTTCTCGAGATTCGCCCAAGAAACAACGTCGGCGCCGGTAAGAACGACGCATTGGTACTCTTCCCAGTTTGACGCGTTGTTCAAACGGAAAACGACGTCGCCGTCTTTCTTTTCGATCGAACATTTTTCGTCGATCATATCCGGGTGAACGAACGTAAAATCGCGCCAAATTCGCGACGTCAACTGGCTTCCTATCGCCAAATAGTCGGTTTCGCGAGGAACCAACACGCCGTAAGGATGATCGCCCGTTATGAACCCGTGTTGAAAATGGAAGAACGCCTTAAGATTGTCGATCGGGTACAGGACGCCAAAATCGGCGACGTGTCGACCGCCCTGCATTAACAAACTATTGCGCGAAACGAACTCGCCGTAACCGGGCAAAAAGCCTTCCAGTTTCGGATTGCGCCAAGAAATCTCCGGCGGAATATAAACCGTCGCGGGATCGGTCCAAATTCCGTGCGGAAGCAAAACGTTGCCGCCTCGCGCGTAGATTTCCATCGCGGAACGCAACATCATATTTTTATCAAACGAATTGTCGCGATAATTGCCGTAAATCTCGACAAAGCAGAAAGGAAAATCGTAATTAAAAGCCGCCGACGTCGGAATTTTGAATCCGTCGCGTCCGTGTCCGTAGTAGTGAATAGAATCGAAAAGAACCGCGTCGGAACCGCGTTGCGTCGCCATCGCGTCCGCGCACATATCGATCGGCTGGATCACGTAAGGACCTTGCGGGTGTCCCGTGGCAACGACGTCAAGTCCCTTTGCTTCACGCCATTTTTTGACCATTCCGGGATAGCCGTCCGCAAAAAGTTTGTTGCGCGTCGACCACAAACGAAAACGCGCGGAAGGCGTTTCGTCGCCGATCGGATAGAACAACGCCGGATAATCAAGATCGGGGTCTTTTCCAAACAACGCTCGATACTTGTCGTTAAATTCCAGCGCCCAGTTTCTTGAACCTTCCGTTTGAGTGTTCGTAATGTCGTCAAAAAAAATCGCGGTGATCGTAGAGCCGAAATTCTTCTTGAACTTTTCATAGAAACGATCATAAGTCAGCGTAAAGAAATTTTCGACGGCCTTAGGCGACATATAATCGACAAGTCCGTGCGAATCCGCGACGCATACGAACAGAAAGACCTTCCAATTTCCTTCGGGCGCGTCCCAAACGACCTTGCCTTCCTTGTCGACGCAATCGCGTATATTAACGCGTTCGTTCGTCTCCATATTCATAGCGACGGCGGCTTGAAGAACGCCGTCCGGCTTGCCGTAAAGAGCCTTGTCGCTCAGCGGAACGGGGCATTTTTCGGTAAATTTTGCCGGTCCTTTGACTTCCCACTCAATTTTGTCGAGTCGTTTTAACGTGGAATCTGGAAATTCCGTTTGCATACGCCAGCCCGCGCTACCGCTGGGAAAATCAAGATCGTCGTAATAGATTACCTTCATATCCAGCTTGTCGGCAAGCTCAAGCGCCTTGCCGTATTGCGTGAAGTATTCGTCGGACAGATATTTGGGCGTCGTTTTAGTAAGAGGCAAAAACGTAATCCCGCCAAAACCGTTTTCCTTGCCGACCTCAAAGATTTCGTGAATAATCTCATCCGTTAATTCGCCGTTCGTATGCCAAAGAGGCTGACCTTTAAGCGGAATTTTAGCGCCGGGTAAAATCGAAGGCGCCTCCTTAAACCACGCTTTGATTTGCGTGGCGTCGGCGTCGACGGCGCAAGAACCAAGAGACGTCTTTTCAAGCGCCTTGCCCGCGTCCTCGGCAGAAAGAGCGGCGTTCAACGTCAAAAAAAACGTCGAAAGCGCTCCGAAAACAGAAAGAAGAAAAGTCTTACGCATATTCTATTCCTTTACGTCGTAATAAAGAAAGGTCGGCGCGTCTCGCAAACAAGCCGAACAGTCCGTTAGATTATATCAAACCAGAGAATAGAGGTCAAATTAATTTTAACGTAATATTCGCCGATTCGCCGCCAAAAAGATTAAAGCGAACCGATTCGGATAGTCAAAACAGGACAAATAACCGCCAAACTCGCGAAAAAACAAGAAAAACGATTATAAAAAACGTAAATCAGGACGCTTTCTCGAAAGAAACTTACAAACAACGCCAGAAAAAAAACGTCTCTTTAGAACAGTTTTAATCTTTATAACATCTGTATCAAAATATACAAGATAGAAAATCTCAACAACCCATAATAATTTGTAAAAATACAGAAAAAAAGTAATTTGTTTGGGTATTTTTAATTGACAAAGAAGAGAACTTTGCTATATTGTGTGAAATTAAAGAAAATCAGTAAAGATTTTCAAAAAAACAAAAGGCGGCGTTTTTCTAGGAAAAACGAATTTGTTGGAGAACGACGCCGACAACCCCCTTGTTAGGAGTATTTTCAATGAAAAAATTTCTGAGTTTACTCGCGGCGTTGGCGCTCGTTTGTTCAGCTTCTTTCGTCTCCGCGCAAGAAGCCGAAGCTCCGGCGGAAGATCAAGCCGTTGCGGAAGCCGCCGTTGAAGTTGAAGAAGCCGCCGTCGAAGTCGCTCCTTGCGACGCCGTTGAAGCTTGCGCGCCCGTCGCCGAATGCAATCCTTGCGAAGCCGTCGCTTGTTGCAAGCCTTGCTTCCGTTTCTGCTTCTTCAAGAGATTCTGCTGCAAGCCTTGCGCGGTCGCTTGCAATCCTTGCGCTCCCGCTGAAGAATGCGCTCCTTGCGAAGCCGTTGAAGCCTGCGCGCCGGTCGAAGCTTGCGCTCCTGTTGAAGAATGCGCTCCTTGTGAAGCCGTCGCCGACTGCGCTCCTTGCGCGCCGGTCTGCAAGCCTTGTTGCAAGAAGCCCTGCTTCTTCAAGAAGTTCTGCTGCAAGCCTGTTTGTTGCAAAAAAGTTTGCAAGCCCTGCAAAAAGATCTGCTGCAAGCCGGTCTGCTGCAAGCCTGTTTGTTGTAAGCCCGTCTGCTGCAAGCCCGTCTGCAAAAAGGTCTGCAAGCCTTGCTTCAAGCCCTGCTTCTTCAAGCGTTGCAACGTTAAGCCTTGCGCTCCTTGCGCGCCCGCGACTTGCGCTCCTTGCGCGCCCGCCGCTTGCTAAGTTCTAAGATAATCCTTACGTATCGGGTTGATTGAGCGTTCGACTTTATTTTCGATATACGAGGTCGACGCTAAATGTTCGAACGTTCGAAGTTACGCGCCCTATCGCCCTAGCGGTAGGGCGTGTTTTTTATTGATAGTTGTCAACAGTTCTGCCAGCGTCTTCAAAAGATTTCTTTCCCAAACGCATCGTTTTGTCGACCTGTTTCCACATAATACTCAACGACGCAAATTTTAAAACGAAGTCTCTTCTGAACTTTTCTGAAAACGCCAATCAACGTCCTCGGCGCGACTAAATTTCTTTATTTCGACGGGTCTTTGAGAAGTGCGACGATCTATTCGCGTACCAACGCAATCTTGTTTTTAACAGTCTCAAAGCGATAGAACGCGGAATCTCTTTCAATCAGATAAACCAAGAAAAAAGCGTATAAAAAACGCGCCGTCTTCCGCAAGACGACGCGTCGCGTTTGACCATAATTAACTTTTGATCATAATTAACTAATATCAGGCGTTTTTCTTCGCGAAGTCAACCATAAAGTCGCGCAACGTAACGACGCCCTCGCGCGGCATCGCGTTGTAAATGGAAGCGCGTTCGCCGCCGACGCTACGGTGTCCGTTCAAGCTAACCAACTTATACGCCTTAGCTTCTTCTTGGAATTTCTTATCGAGTTCTTCGGTCGGCAGACGGAAAGAGACGTTCATTATCGAGCGGTATTCTTTTTGTCCGTGAACGCGATAGAAACCGTTGGAAGCGTCGATAACGTCGTAAAGCAACTTTGCTTTTTCGACGTTCTTTTCGTACATTGCCTGCAATCCGCCTTGTTCTTTAAGCCAATCGGTGACCAGCTTCATAATGTAGATTCCGAACGTCGGAGGCGTGTTAAGCATTGAATCTTTTTCAGCCAACTTCTTATAAGAGAACAAAGAAGGAAGGTCGTCGCCGCTCATTTCGACGAAATCGTCGCGCATAACGACAAGCGTAACGCCCGCCGGTCCGGCGTTCTTTTGCGCGCACGCGTAAAGAACGCCGTATTTCTCAATGTCGACGGGACGACTGAAAATTTCGCTCGAAGCGTCGCAAACGAGCGGAATATCGACTTTCGGCTCGCGAGGATACTGAATGCCTTCGATCGTTTCGTTCGCGCAAATATAACAATACGCGGCGTCGGCGGAAGTATGAAGTTCGTCGTCGGTCGGCTTGCGAACGTAACCTTCTTCTTTGCCGTCCCAGATAACGTTGACTTTACCTTGAGTTTTCGCTTCCGACGCGGCTTTCTTACTCCAATTACCGGTCAAAACGTAATCGGCGGATTTGTTCGTATTGCGAATGATATTCATCGGAATCATCGCAAATTGAGTCAACGCGCCCCCTTGAAGGAACATAATTTTATAATTTTCCGGAACGTTGAGAAGCTCGCGGACGTTTGCTTTCGTTTGAGCAAGAATTTCGCCGAATTGCTTCGAACGATGGCTGATCTCAAGAATCGAAGCTCCGCAACCGGGCAGACAGAGCAAGTCTTCTTGAGCCTTTTTCAAAACGGAAACCGGCAAAACGGCAGGTCCGGCGGAAAAATTATACATACGTTCCGACATTGAAATTCCTTTCGACGAACAACGACGAAGTTTCTCTATACGCAATAAAATCGAACGGCTCGAAAGCCGCGCCACACGTCGACGTCAAATCGCGACGACAGACGCCAACAAACGCAAGAATTATAAGTCTCTTTTTAATTACCGACAGGGGGGGCGCGTCTTACGTTAATTTGAGAGTTCAAACGTCTTTTTTTCTCCTTTAGACGGGTGGGTTCTCTTGACAAAACTTACAATTTCTCTTAGATTTAATGATTAAACGAGTTTTTTTACTCGTTCGTTTCCAACGGATGTTGGAACTTGTCGATTTAGTCGAGGGAAGCGATCGCTCGCTCGACGCAATGCCCTAATAGTAAATGGCGGACGCGCAATTATGATCGAACCTATTACAGTCAATTCCGTTTCCTTGTCACGCGACCTTGACCTGCCCTTGGCGCAAGTAGAAGCGACGATCGCTTTGCTTGACGAAGGGTATCCCGTGCCGTTCATCGCACGGTATAGGAAGGATCAAACGAAAAATTTGGACGAAGACGGCGTCGCAAAAGTCGCCGCCGCGTACCAAAAACAACGACAATTAATGGATCGTAAGTTGTCATATTTGAAGACGATCGAGTCGCAAGGAAAATTGACGCCCGAACTTGAACGTCAGATTCGTGAAGCGCGCACTCCGCGTCGACTGGACGACCTCTACTTGCCTTATAAACCGAAACGAGCCACGTTGGCGCAAGCGGCGCGAGAGAAGGGACTGGAACCTCTTGCTCAGGCGATTCTTGCCGCCGCCGACGAATCGATCGATTTGAACGCGTTGGCGGCGTCTTACGTCGACGAAGCCAAAGGCGTCGCCAACGTTGAAGAAGCCCTTAAAGGCGCCGCCGAAATCATTACGGAAAACTTCGGAGACGCGTTCGAATTGCGACGCCGCGCGCGCGAAGTCGTACAGCATTCGGGCAAGTTGGTTTCCAAGAAAATCGAAAAGAAAGAAGCGGAAGAAGTCGCGGAAGAAGCCGTAGAAAAAGTCGCTTCGCCCGAAGGCGTTGAAACGACGGCCGAGAGCGCGGAAGTCGCGACGGGAGAAAACGTCGTCGAAGGAGCGACGGAAGAGTCCGACAAAGAATCGCTTGAAGAAACGGCGAGCGAAGTAACGACGAGCGAAAACGCGCAGGAAACCGACGACAAAAAAAAGAAAAAGAAGACGTTTAGAGAACAACGCCAAGAGGCGCTTGAAAAGCAATTTGCCGATTACTACGACGCGTCCTTCAATCTGCGCGGTTGTCCGCCCCATCGCGTTCTCGCCTTGAATCGCGGCGAAGCCTTGAAAATTATTGCCGTGAAACTGGACGTCGATCTTGACGCGCTCAAGCAAATAGCGCGCGAAACGTTGGTTCCTTCCGGGCGTCCTTTCGCCTCTTTCCTGAACGCTTGCGCGGAAGACGCGTTGACGCGCTTTACCTTGCCATCTCTCGAACGCGAAGCGCGTCGCGAACTGACGGAACATTCCGAGGAACAAGCCGTTTCCGTATTTGCTAAGAATCTGCGCAACTTGCTGATGCAACGTCCGTTGAACCGACGTCGCGTTTTGGCGGTCGATCCCGGATTTAAAAACGGCTGTAAATTGGTTGCTTTGGACGAATTTGGCAACGTGTTAGATTACGACGCCGTGTTCCTTCAAGGTTCCGCCGAGCGCCGCGCCTATGCCGCCGACAGGATGGTCGAATTAGTCGAAAAGTTCAAATTGAGCGTTTTCGCGATCGGCAACGGCACGGGCGGACGCGAAGCCGAAAATTTTGTCGCCAAGCTCGTCGAAGAAAAATTTGCCGACAAAGACGTCGCCTATATCGTCGTCAACGAGGCGGGCGCCAGCGTCTATTCGACAAGTCAAATCGCCAAAGAAGAATTTCCCGACTACGATCCGCTCGTTCGCGGCGCGATTTCTATCGGACGGCGGCTTCAAAATCCGCTTAATGAATTGGTCAAAATCGACGCCGAACGCTTGGGCGTCGGCATGTATCAGCACGACGTCAAATCAAAGACGTTAAAAGACGCGCTTACGACGGTCGTTTCGTCTTGCGTCAACAAAGTCGGCGTCGATCTGAACGCCGCGACGCCCGCTATTTTGCGTTACGTCGCCGGGTTAAATCAGCTGACGGCGAAACGCGTCTACGAATATCGTATGGCGAACGGTCCTTTCCGAACGCGCGAACAACTCAAAGAAGTGTCGGGACTTGGCGAAGTTTCCTTTGCGCACTGCGCCGGGTTCCTAAAAATCGACGACGGATATAATCCGCTTGACGCGACGTGGATTCACCCGGAAAGTTACGAATTGGCGACGAAAATTCTCGAAAAGCTCGGGTTCTCAGTCGACGATTTGCGCGACGCCGCCAAACGCGCCGAATTGACGGATAAAATTAAAACCGTCGATTCCGCCGCGCTGGCGCAAGAGTTTGACGCCGGACAATACGCCGTCGCCTATTTGCTCGAACAATTCGCACGACCGGGGCTCGACCCGCGCGAATCTTTGCCCGGTCCGATCTTCAAGAAGGGCGTCCTCAAGTTGGAAGATTTAAAGCCCGGTATGGAGCTTACGGGCGTAGTTCTCAACGTCGTCGATTTCGGCGCGTTCGTCGACGTCGGCGTTCACGAATCCGGATTGATCCACATTAGCCAACTTGGTTCTTCCTACGTACGCGACGCCAGCCAATGCGTTTCCGTCGGAGACGTCCTGAAAGTGTGGGTGTTGGAAGTCGATTCTCAACGTCGTCGCGTTTCCTTGACGGCCTTGCCGCCGGGAACGGTGAAAGAACGTCGCTCCGAAGGCGGCGCGGGTAGACGACCGCAACGCGAAGGCGCGTCCTCAAGCGAATCGCGCGAGCGTCGCCCGCGTCGAAACGACGAAGGAAGCGCCAACGTCGGCGAAGAACGACGCCGAAGTTTCGAACGAAACGAACGCGCCGAACGCGGCGAGCGTTCCGAACGAGGAGAACGCAACGCGCGACGAGAAGGTCGAGGACGCGACGACCGCAATCGCGACGATCGTTTTTCGCGCGCGCCTCGAGTCGCCGTCGCCGCGCCGAAGGCTAAGAAAATCACGCCGATTTCCGACGAAATGAAGTCGGGAAAAGAGCCGATGCGTAGTTTCAGCGACCTCGCGCAATTCTTGGGACGCGTTCAAGCGGACGACGAGCCCGAAAAGAACGCGAAAAAAAGCAAGCGACCCAACTAAATTGAACGACCGAACTCCGTTGCTGGATTCTAGTCGTTCGGTTTGTCGGTTTTTTACGAGAGTCGCGCGTTTAGGCGCGCGGCTTGCGCTTTGTCAAACGGATTCAATTTAAAGCGAACCTTTCGCGTTGAGAGTTGTTGTGAAATCTGCTCAAATCAGGAGCGTCGCCGCTTATTTACCCGAAGGACGATTGGACAATAAAGAACTTGCGCAAGTTTTTTCCAATTGGACGGAAGAAAAAATTACGCGTAAGTTGGGAATCGTGACGCGTCCGATCGCCGACAAGAACGAAACGGCGGTCGATCTTGGCGTTTGCGCGTCGGAAAGACTACTGGCAAGCGGCGTGGTAAAACGCGAAGAAATCGACTTTCTCGTCTTTTGCACGCAGTCGCCCGACTATTTTTTGCCGACTTCCGCTTGTCTAATTCATAAGCGGCTCGGCTTGCGAGACGCTTGCGGCGCTTTCGACGTCAATCTCGGCTGTAGCGGTTACGTTTACGGTCTGGCGATTTGTAAAGGATTGATCGAGTCCGGCGCCGCGCAAAAAGTTCTGTTTGTCACGGCGGAGACTTATTCGAAATATATCAACGAAAAAGATCGTATGACCCGTCCGTTATTTGGCGACGGCGCGGCGGCGACGCTTCTTGAGGCGACGGAACGCGACGCAAACGATCCTTTCGCGCCGATCGACGCCTTTGAATTTGGAACCGACGGCAAAGGCGCCAATATGTTGATCGTTCAGGCGGGCGCAAGTCGAACTCCGTCG
The DNA here is from genome assembly GCA_045641205.1 of Thermoguttaceae bacterium. Classification (GTDB taxonomy): domain Bacteria; phylum Planctomycetota; class Planctomycetia; order Pirellulales; family Thermoguttaceae; genus RUG369. The sequence goes on along the minus strand of JAZUGM010000072.1, from coordinate 9,235 downwards.
ACGCCCGAAACGGCGATTCCTTTCGCCGACGCCTTGGGGTCGTTTCGTTCTAAAGATCAACTTCTTATGTACGGACCGGGAATATTCGCCTTTTCGATCGAAGTCGTTCCCCCTCTTGTTAAAAGGCTTCAAGAAACCGCGCGAGCAAAAGACGTTAATATCGACGCCTACGTCTTTCATCAAGCAAATAAATTTATGCTAGACCGTTTGCGCGACTTGTGCGAAATCGATCCAAGCGTCTATTTTAACAACGTCGAAACTCGAGGCAACACCGTTTCAAGCAGTATTCCGATCGCGCTGATCGACGCGACTCGCGACGGAATGGTCGTCCCGAAAAAGCGCGTCGCGCTCGTCGGTTTTGGCGTCGGGTTATCGTGGGGCGCTTGCCTTGTTCGTCTGCCGGAAAATTTTGAAGTCGTTCCGCTCGAATGACGCGACGTCGCGCGTCGAGTTCAAAACGTCGTCGTAAGGCAAAAGAACCGCGTCGCGTCGTTTCTTTGCCGCCGTCGATTTCAACGTTGCGACGATCGATCTAATCACGATAAACTATTCGCGGCAATGCCTAGCGCGTCCCAAAGCGTTCCAAATTGCAACGACGCTTGCCGTTTTGCCGCAAGATAAAAACATAGCCGGAACTCGTCGCAACCTTGGAAAGGTCGTCGAGTTCGGCGAAAAAAGGAAACGTAATGTCCGAAACGTCTGAAAAAACCGCCAAGGCTTGGGGCGGAGTATTTACAGAAGCGACCGACGCGCGCGTCGAACGTTTCACCGAAAGCATTAGTTTCGACAGTCGAATGTACGAACAAGACATTCGCGGCTCGATCGCGCATGCGCGTATGTTAAGCGACGTCGGTCTGTTGACTTGCGACGAATTCGCCGCGATAGAACGCGAATTAACCGCGATTAAAGAACGAATTGCAACGGGCGATTTCGAATATTCGACGGCGCTTGAAGACGTTCATATGCACGTTGAAAAAGCGTTGACCGACAAACTCGGCGACGTCGGGAGAAAATTACATACGGCGCGCAGTCGAAACGACCAAGTGTCGACCGACTTCAGGCTCTGGATACGCGACGCGATCGACGCCTTGGACGTTCTCCTTGCGGAAGTTCAGAAGGCGTTTGTAGGGCGTTGCGACGGCGATTTTGACGTCGTAGTTCCCGCCTACACGCACACGCAACGCGCGCAACCCGTTCTAGCGCCCCATATTTGGCTTGCTTACGTCGAGAAATTCCAGCGCGATCGCGAACGACTCGCCGATTGTCGCAAACGCGTGAACACGCTTAGTCTTGGCGCCGCCGCTTGCGCCGGCACAAGTCTCCCGATCGATCGAACGAAAACCGCCGAATATTTAGGATTTGAATCGATCGCCGCCAATAGCGTCGACGTTTCCAGCGACCGTGATTTTGCCGTCGAATTCGCGTTCGATATGGCGCAGATCGCGATTCACTTGAGCGTTTGGGCGGAAGATTGGATTTGGCAGTCGACCGTCGAATTCGATTTCCTCAAACTCCCCCAATCTTTCTGCACGGGCTCGTCGATTATGCCGCAGAAAGTCAACCCGGACGTTCTGGAGCTTATCCGCGGCAAAACGGCGCGCGTCGTGGGCAATCTTCAAGCGTTGCTCGTTTTGACAAAGGGGATTCCGCTCGCATACGACCGCGATCTTCAAGAAGACAAAGAGCCGATTTTTGATTCTTACGACACAGTAGCCGCTTCGCTCGCGCTTGCCGCGCCCCTTGCCGCCGACGCGAAATTGAAGCGAGAATCGATCGCCGCGCGACTCGACAAAGGCTATCTTGACGCGACAAGTTTAATGGAATATCTGATCCGACGCGGCGTTCCGCAACGTTCCGCGCACGGCGTCGTCGGTCGGCTCGTTCGCCAAGGAATCGAAACGGGACGCGCGCTTGCCGAATTTTCGCTCAAAGAAATGCAAGACGCCTGCGAATTGGTCGACGAAACCGTCTACGACTACCTTGGCGCCGAAAACGCGGTCAAAGCGATGAAGAGTTACGGCTCGACGGCGCCGGAGCAAGTGCGCGCGCAAATCGACGCGTGGAAAAAACGACTCGGAATCTGAAATCAACGTAAGGAATAAGGAAATTCTATGTCGACAAATAATCCCGTCGAATACGACGAGAATTGGGACGAACTGGAACCGCTTGACGAACTTGAAACGTCGGAAAGCGACGAAGCGTGGGTTCCGCCGACCGAAAAGCCGGGCGAAGTCGCAAAACGCGTCGTTTCCGACGCCGAGTCGGGTTGGAGACTCGATCTGTTCCTTGCCGCAAAATTTCCGCAATACAGTCGCGTTTTACTCCGCAAAGCGATTCAGGCGGAAGAAGGCGTCGACGTCGACGGCAAACACGGCAAGCCTTCGTTTAGACTGAAGCCCGGAAACGTCGTTTCGTTCCGACTTGTCGAACCGCCGCGCGAATCCCCGATTCCGGAAGAAATTCCTCTCGACGTCCTGTATGAAGACGACGATTTAGCCGTCGTCAACAAGCCCGCCGATATGGTCGTTCACCCTTCGCGCGGGCACTGGGCGGGCACGCTTGTCGGCGCGCTTGCGTTTCATTTTCAAGGTCGTCTTAGTTCGAATCGCGGTCCGGCGCGCCCCGGAATCGTTCACCGACTTGATCGCGACACGAGCGGCGCGATCATTATCGCAAAAAACGACGTCGCGCACGCGAATCTTGCGGCGCTTTTCGAAGAGAAGCGAATACAAAAGGAATATTTTGCGATCGCGCTCGGTTGTATCAACGGCGATCGCGAAATCGTCGACCAACCGATCGGACGTCATCCAAAATTTCGCGTCAAGATGGCGATTAATCCCGACGACCCGGAAGCCAAGCCAGCGCAAACTTATTTTGAAGTACTCGAGAGATTTCGAGGTTTTTCGACCTTTCGTTGTTTGCCTAAGACGGGAAGAACCCATCAAATTCGCGTTCATTTGACTCATTTAGGCTGTCCGATCCTTTGCGACAAACTATACGGAGGACGTTCGGAAATCTCGCGAGACGAAATCGCGGGCGTCGTCGATCGCAGTCCTAAGGGCAAGACAGGCGCCGAGACGCCCAAGCCGGAACCGATTCTTGCGCGTCAAGCGTTGCATGCGCGAAAGATTACTTTCGAGCATCCGACGACTCGAAAAACGCTCGAGATCGAAGCGCCGTTGCCCAAAGACCTACAAGAGACCTTGGAAGCGTTGCGAGAATTTCGAGCGCTTGGCAAATAGAACAATTAAAAATCATACGCCCTTTGAAAATTTTAGTCACAAGGAAACTACCAATGACAGACGCCGTATCCAGTTGCGACGTTCCGTTAAAAAACGCGGACAAATGGTCGACGCTTTTTCCGTTTCAGCCGCGATTTGAAACGATCGGCGGGTATAAATACGCGTATATCGACGAAGGTCCGACAAATTCGGACGGAACGGAACGCCCCGTGTTGCTCTGTTCGCACGGGAATCCTACGTGGTCCTTTTTCTTCCGCGAGGTCGTCAAACGTTTTAGCGACAAGTATCGCGTGGTCGCCGTCGACCATATAGGTTGCGGTCGTTCGGAAAAACCGCCCCTTAGAAAATATCCATACTCTCTTGCGCGACGAGGGAACGACCTGAACGAATTACTCGACAAACTGGGAATTAAAAACGTCGTCTTGATTGCGCACGATTGGGGCGGCGCCGTCGGTATGCGCGCGGCGACGCAACGTCCCGAACTCTATTCGAAGTTGATTCTGATGAACACGGCCGCGTATTTGAGCGATCGCGTGCCGAAACGCATACGCCTGTGTCACACGCCGATTTTAAAGCGCGTCCTTTTGCAAGGTTTAAACGTCTTTCCTCGCGCCGCGACGACGATGGCGACGGCAAAGGGACTTTCCGACGAAGTGAAAGCGGGCTTGTTGGCGCCCTACGATTCTTGGTCGAATCGAATCGCCGTCTGCGAATTTGTCCAAGACATTCCGACCTCGCCGAAACATCGTTCTTACGACGCTTTGAAAGAAACGCAGGAGAAATTGTCGCTATTTAAAGACAAACCCGTCGCGTTGATTTGGGGCGTCAAAGACTGGTGTTTTCCACCCGAAGTTTTTTTGGACGGCTTCTTGAAATATTATCCGAACGCCTTTGTGCGCAAAATCGAAGACGCCGGACATTATTTGCTCGAAGATTCGCCTGAAGAGACGATCGCCGCGATTCAGGAATTTTTAGAAACGCGCTGACGCAAGCGTCGTCTAAAATTTTCTTAAACAACCGTTAAGCGTCAAAGGAACGAAATGGAACGTCCCGAACAAGAGCAAACCTCGCAACCGGCAAAACTTTCGGCGCAAAGCCAGCGTCAAAATCTCGGCGCGTTGCTACAAGAATTTGGACAGACGCGCGCGGCGATCGAAGCCGAATTACAAAAAGTCGTCGTCGGTCAAAAGCAGGCGATCCGCCAAATATTCGCGGCGATCTTTACTCGCGGACATTGCCTTCTCGAAGGCGTTCCGGGTCTTGCCAAGACGTTGACCGTCGCGACGCTCGCCCAAATTCTCGGCGTGAATTTTCGACGCGTTCAGTTTACGCCCGACTTGACGCCTTCCGACGTTACCGGGACGACCGTTTTGGAAGAAGACGGACAAGGAAAGCGTTCTTTTCGCTTTGTCGAAGGTCCCGTCTTTACCAATATCCTACTTGCCGACGAAATCAACCGCACTCCGCCTAAAACGCAATCGGCGTTGTTGCAGGCGATGCAAGAGCGAGAAGTTACCGTCGGCGGAACGACGTATCGTTTGCCCGATCCGTTTCTTGTCGTCGCAACGCAAAATCCGATCGACCAAGAAGGAACCTATCCTCTTCCGGAAGCGCAACTCGATCGATTTATGTTCAACGTCAAGATCGATTATCCGACCTTAGAAGAAGAAGAAAAAATCCTTGCGACGACGACGCGAGGCGAAGCGCAGGAACCGCGAAAATTACTCAACGCGAAAACGTTGCTCGGAATGCAAAAATTAGTCGCCTCCGTCGCCGTCAGTCCGTACGTGATTCAATACGCGACTAGATTGACGCGCGCGACGCGTCCAACCGACGAAAGCGCGCCCGATTTTGTGCGCGACTTAGTCGACTGGGGCGCCGGTCCTCGCGCGGGTCAGTATCTCATTAACGGCGGCAAAGCGTTTGCGGCGATAGACGGTCGATTTTCCGTCTCGATCGAAGACGTCAAAGAAGCGGCGGTTCCAGTCTTAAGAAAAAGAATAGGCGCGAATTTTCAAGCGCAAGCAGAAGGAAAGAATTCGGACAAGATCGTTCAGATGTTGCTCGAAACCGTTCCGACTCCCAAAATTGAAAAATTTACGCGTTGATCTCAAAAAAGTTAGACGAAGAACTCCCGCGTAAACGAATTTTTACGCGGCGTTTTTTCCGACGTTTTATAGTCTAGTTCCTTCCGCGCGGTTTCAACGCGCTACTAACCGCCGCTTGTACTTTCAACGAATTACCAATCGGAATCTTCGCCCGTAAAAACGGCGGAAACGTCGGTACTTGCGTCGTTCTTGGCGCCAAGGTAGGCGCCTTTAAGAGCGACGGGCTCGCCGCTCGTTTGTATTAAATCGGACGTTTCAAAGGAAAAAAAGTCGTAGGTCGGCGCAGAATACGCCTTGCGAACCTTTTCGGGTCGAATATTTCGTCCGTCATTGCGAACCTCTTCTGTTTCTATGTTTTTCGTAATATTTCTGTCGTTTAAAGAAAAATCGCCAAACGCGCGACGCTTTTTAAGTTTAAAACGTCGCGCAGGAATCGCCGCGTAAGCGACACGCGATAAGCCGTCCGTCTTTAGACAAGCGGATCGAACAGGTAACAAACGTCGACCCAAATGAAAAAGCCGGGAGCGGAATTCTGCTACGTGCGCCGGGCGTCCTGATTTTTGCTTTAATCATCGTTTGGCTTATCGCGCGGCGCTTACGCGCCGGGTCAAACGCGTCGTTTTTCCGTGAACGCTTGCCGTTTGTTTTGGAAAGACGAGTTCTTTTGTTTTTTCAAAACCGGGCTTGACCTGCGTCGAAGACAAACGTTATATTCAAGACAAACTAAAAATTATCGTCGTCGCGCCGCGTCGACGCCAAGGACGGGGACTCGTTAATCGAAAGACAAAAAATGAACGGATTGAAACTCAACACGGCAAGGATATGCGCTTGGACGGCGGCTTTAGGGCTGGTCGTTTCCGGCGCGGTTTGGGGCGCGGACGCGCGTTCTTCTTCCAAGGTTCGAAGCGCCGCGACTCGCGCGGCTCAGAACGTCGCGGACGCCAACCCTATCCGCCAAGACGCGAAGAGTCTTTATCCCGATATTGTCGCGGAAGTAAACGGCGAACGTATCACGCTCGCGCAACTTAAAGACGAGTCGTTGCGCGCGCACGGGGAAGAGGTTCTTTCGCGTATTTTAAATCGCGCGCTCGTTCTCGCCGAATGCAAGCGTCAAGGGGTCGTAATCACGCGCGCCGACGTCGACGCGGAAATCGAACGTCTCGCCAAATCTTTTCGACTGACGAAAAATCAATATTTGGAAGTCGTCCAAAAAGACTCCTCGATGAATTACCAAGAATACGCGGAAGAGGTCGTTTGGCCCCGTCTCGCGCTCCAAGCGCTCGTCGCCGACGAAATCAAATTGACGGACGAAGAACTTGAAGCCGCCTATTTGAAGTCTTACGGACCTTCCGTAGGTCTTCAGATGATCGTTTGCGAAACGAAAGAAAAAGCGGAAGAATTGCGCGCGCGTATCGTCGACGGCGGCGAAGACTTCGGAACAGTCGCAAAAGACGAGTCGCTCGACGTCGCAACGGCTTCAAATAAGGGGCGTATGCACCCGATTTTTCACGGCTCGCTTTCCGATAAAAATATGGAAGACGTTCTTTTTGCGCTTGAAGAAAACGACGTTTCCGGCGTGATCGGACCTTACGGACCGCAAAATCAGTTCGTGTTGTTCCGTTGCGAGCATAAATACGATCCGGTCGTTCCGCAAGACCAAATCGACACGGTAAAAGACCGCATTCAAGTTCAAGCGAGCGCCGCGAAGCTCAAAAGCGCCGCGAACGACCTATTCGCGCGCTTAGGGCAGGAAGCGAACGTCGTCAACGTGATCGGCAATCCCGAATTGCAAAAGCAATATCCCAACGTCGCGGCGACGATCGACGGCAAGCCGGTCTATTTGGACGCCGTGGTCGAAACGTGTATGAAATTATACGCCGAACAAGACTTAAATTCAATGGTCTCGATCGCGTTGATTCGTCAAGAGTGCAAGAAAGTCGGGATCGAGGTCACCGAACAGGACGTCGCGACCGACGTTTGGATTCACGCGGCTGAAACGACGTTCCCACTCCAAGACGGCTCGCCGAACGTCAAAGCGTATTTGAAGAGCGAATTGGCGAAATACAACACGAACGAAGACTACTATAAGAAATCGATCGTGTGGCCGGGCGTCGCGTTGCGCAAATTGTCCGAAAATATGGTCAAAGTGACGGACGAGGACGTTCAAAAGAGTTTTGAGGCGAACTTCGGCGAAAGCGTCCAATGCTTAGGAATCGTTTTGAACGAAGAGCGCCGCGCGCGCGAAGTTTGGCAAAAAGCGCGCACTATGCCCGCGAAAGAAAATCGAACGCTTGAAGACGTCTTCGGCGAATTGGCGGCGACGTATTCGGTCGAGCCGGACGGCAAAGCGATGCGCGGTCGAATCGCTCCGATTACGAAAAACGGCGGGTTCCCCGAACTTGAAGAAGAGGCGTTTTCGCTCAAGCCGGGCGAAATGTCGCAAGTAATTCAAATCGACGCGTCGACCTTCGTGATTCTCTACTGTCAAGAACGCGTACCCGCACGCGAAGTTACGCTCGAGGACGTGCGCGATCAGATTGTCTCGCAAATTCGCAAGATGCGCGAAACGATCGCGGCGGGCGAATTTTACGCGTCGGTCGTCAAAAAAGCGACGATCGTCGACAACTTGACGAAACAAGTAGTTTCTCCCGCCGATGCACGCGACGCGCGCGAAGCTAGAGTAGCCGCGCCCGATCCGACGACCCAAACGCGGCGCTAACGTCCGCGATCGACCCAAACGGCGCCTTTCGCGTTTGGATTCGACCAAAACGTCCGACGTTTGATCGAACCAAACGCTTCCCCAGCGAAGGGCGTCGTTTTTCTATTTTCTTGCGTTCTGGTCGTTTGTCAAAAGAACGTTTTATAAAGTTGTTCAACGCGCCTTTTAAATTAAATATCCGGCTTATCCGACGCAATTTAACGTTCGCGCCCTAGACTAATTCATAAAAATTTGTAGAATAACCTAAATTACCCCGACGCGAAACGCCGTCGAAAGGACGCGGCGGCGCCCGTTAAACAATTATGCGTTTGCTTTGAACACAACGTCGACGCAAGCGCCGCGAAACCAACGTTTTAAACGACGTCAAATTATGTACGAAAGGCGACCGACGCCGATGAAACAGATAAGAATTCCCTATGGGTTGAACCTACGTTTGGCAGGCGCGCCGGATTTAACGAGCCCGCCCGAAAAGAAAGAAGTTCAACACGTCGCGCTTGTCGGCTCGGATTACGTCGGATTAAAGCCGACGCTGTTTGTCGAGGTTGGAGATCGAGTTCTTGCCGGTCAACGCCTTTTTGCCGATAAAAAGAATCCCGGCGTTCAATTCGTTTCGCCTTGTTCCGGCGTCGTCGAGGCGGTTCAACGCGCGGAAAAACGCGCTTTTCGTTCGCTTGTTATCCGCGTCGACGACGATCCGCTCGACGCGCGTCGTTCCGTCGCCTTTCCTTCTTTCACGTCTCGTGAACTTGACGCGTTGCAGCCAATGAAGGCGCGCGAAATTCTAATATCATCGGGTCTTTGGGTTTCTCTTCGCGCTCGTCCTTTTAGTCGCGTCGCCAAAATCGACGGCGTCCCCTCTTCGCTTTTCGTCAACGTCGCCGACGCCAGTCCTCACGCGCCCGAGCCTAAAGCAATCGTCGACGCGCGTCAAGAAGAATTTCTCGTTGGTCTGCGCGTTTTGAGCAAAATATGCGGCAAAAGGCTTTGGGTTTGCTTCGGAAAAGGAGAGTACGCGCCGGATTTCATTGAAAAAATTAAGGCGATTCCCAACGCCGAGCCCGTGCAATTCCTTGGACGTTGGCTTTCAGGTCTCACGGGAACGCATATTGGCAAACTCGATCCTTGCGGGCTCAACAAGATTGTTTGGTCGCTCGGCTATCAAGACG
>JAZUGM010000071.1:0-6533 GCA_045641205.1 Thermoguttaceae bacterium | reverse complement strand
GGAACGTCTAGCGGATAGCGCCGAGCCCGCCGATTTTGGCGTTATAAACGCGCGTTTTGCGAAGCCGATCGACGCCGAAACGATCTTGCGCCCCTTGCGCGACGGAAAAGCGCTTGTCGCCGTCGAAGAAAACGCGTTGATCGGCGGGTTCGGTTCCGCGACGCTTGAAGCCGCGTGCGACGAAGGCGTCGACGCGCGCGCGTTGGTTCGATGCGGCGTTCCTGATCGATTTATCGAACATGGGACGCGCGAGGAAGAATTGAAGGACGCTGGGCTTGATCACGAAGGATTGACGCGCGCCGCGTTGCGCGCGTTGGAACGCGTCGAGAAGTTAAAGGGACGCTCAATGTAAGCGTTGCGTTTGACGTAACCGTTTATGGAAAGCCGCGCATCAACTATGCGCGGACTGTTTCGTCGCGCAACGGCGGTTCTTGTGCTTTTCTATATAGCGTGTTTTTTCTAAATAACGCATTTTTTCTAAATATTTGTTTTTTGCCGAATAATATCTTGCGTTTTTCGTTACGACTGTTACAATCCTTACGACAATAGTTTTTGTTTGACGATTTGACGTTTGCAACTTTTGAACTGCCTAGACGTTGGATTGCGCTTATTTTTGTCTGTGAGGAACAGTAAAATGATGAAAGACGACTTGCGTTTCTTTTTCTCGTCGCTTGGCGCGGTTTTTTTTCTCGTCGTTTCGTTCGTAGGGAGCGTTTCCGTGAATCCGACGTCTTTTGTTGCGTCTCAAGTCCGCGCGCAAGAGGTCGACGCCGAGAAAGTCGACGATTTCGTAGCTTCCGCGAGACGCGCTAGAGCCGGAAATCAGGCTTTTGCCGAAAAGAATTATCTTCTCGCGCAAAATGAGTGCGAACAGGCGTTGAGTTTGAATCCCGACAATGCGAGCGCGAAGGAATTATCGGCGAAAATTCAAGAAGTTCGAACCGCGTTGAAGAGGTCGATCGAGGAAGGAAACGCCCTTTTCGAATTGGATCAGCGTTCCAAAGTTCTTGAAACGGCGCGACAAGTTCGCGCAAGTTGGGGAGATTTTGTCGAAGCGGACGAATTGTATAGACTTGCCGCTCAAATTCTTGTCGCCGACGGTTGGAAGGCTTACGGCGACGACAATTTGATCGAGGCGTCGGCAAAAGCCGAAGAAGCGCTCGGCTTTGTGCCTAACGATCCCGAAGCTCTCAAGCTGACGGCGGAAATCGATCTTTTTTCTCAAACGAAGCCCGGTTCGCGCGCTACGTTGGAATATAAAGGCGTGAAATTTGTTTTTCGTTATTGTCCCGCCGGTTCTTTAGTTTTGGGCGCCTCTGAAAACGAGGAGGAAAATAGCGACGGCGAAACGGGGCGTATTACGACTATCGACGAGGGCTTTTGGATTGCCGAGACGGAGACGACCCAAGCGCAATGGGACGCGATCGGCGGCGATAGTAAGATAGCACGGCGATTTAACGGCGCCGAGTTACCGATAGAGAACGTCAGTTTGACGGAAGCGGTTGTTTTTGTAAAAAAACTTAACGCTTTAGATTGCGTTCCCAAAGGTTGGCGTTTTGAATTGCCGACGGAAGAACAATGGGAATACGCTTGTCGCGCCGGTTCGCGTCGTTTGGAACTTGACGGCGAGGTTCTAGACGACCGCGCGTGGCGCTTCGGAAATAGCGACGGAGAATCGCATAAAGTAAAGACTAAGCGTCCAAACGGCTGGGGCGTTTACGATATGTTAGGCAACGTTTGGGAATGGACAAAAACCAAAAGCGAGGACGGAACTTTGTTCGTCGGTCGAGGCGGCGGCTGGGAGAGTCCCGCGTCGGTTTGCAGTCCGACAAATCGATGTTGTAGCGATCCGACAAACTGCAACGACGACTTAGGGTTCCGTTGCGTTCTTGTTCGAAGCGCAGACAAGTAACGACGCCGTCGTTTCCTCGCGGCGTCGCGATTAGGAATCATACGCGCCGTTCGACGTCTTCATTCGACGTTAATATCGAATTGTTGACGTTCGTTTCGATACCAAGCGTTCGCGCGCGTAACGGGCGAAATTGCGAAGAGGGGCGAGAAAGTTCGGACTTTAATCGTCTTCATATCCTTGGAAAATTCAAGGAGTTGAAGCCAGCCGTCTCCGCCGTTGCCTTCCCAACCTCCGCCCATCGCCTGCATGTCGCAGACTAATTGATAGACTTGTTTACCCGCCGCGTTGGCGTCGACTCGATAGCCCGTGCAACCGTCCATATCGTCGGCGGTCGAGACATGCCCGCACAAGACCATTCTAACGTTGGAGGTCGGATAGACGAGCTTTTCCCAAATGCCTTCGCCGGCGTTTCCGCCCTCTTTGTTGAGTCCGTAATTTTCCTTAGCAATGCGCACGGCGTCGCGAGTATAAGGCGTCATATAGGAATGTGTGACGACGATCCCAAAGGCGTCGGCGTTTTCTGGGCGTTCGAAGACGCCTTTCGCCCACGCGAGCGCTTCGTCTCGAGGCGCGAATTCTAAAACGACGACGACGATTTTTTGTCCGTCGGTTCCTTCGAATCGATACGCCGCGTTTTCAAGCGACTTGTACCCGAAAGCGTTTTCGAACGTTTCGAAAAGGACGTCTTTGAGCGCGGAATTGCGATCGATCGGGAAATAAGAGTTGAATTGTGTTTCACGATTAAGGGACGAACGCGTGCCGTAATGGGCGCCGTCGGGATAGATATAGGGACCGTAATCGTGATTGCCCGTACAGAGAAGATAGGGAACGACTCCGTCTAGTCTTCCAAACGCGCGCGAGGAGCATTCCCACATCTGTTTGCTCGTTTGATTGGCGAATTTCCCGTCCGGAAATTGCAAATTGTTCGATTCGACCAAGTCGCCGACGCAAACGACTTGCTTCACGTTGAGTTTTTTCGCGTTTTCGGCGATCCAAGCCGTCATTAAGTCGAGAATCCCATGATTGCGCGAATAACGCGTATACGCCTGCGGGTCTGGAACAAGCACGAGCGTCCAGCCGCCTTCTTGTTGCATCGCGGGCTCTTCGTATGCCGCCGCTTCGTCTTGCGCGAAGACTCCTTGGCAAAGCGCCGAAGACGTCAGTAAAGCCGCCGTTGCGACTAACGATAATAAGAAACTTCGATACATTTTCTTTCTCCGTCGTTTTTTGTTAAGGTTGGTTCGATAAAACCGACTCGAGATTAACAAATTTTTGTGAAATTTCAAGGAAATATTTCTTCTTTTCCAGAGAAAACGTCCTTACGTCTTTAAAACTTGTTTTCATTTGGAAAACGTATATAATGAACGCGGTTCTCGTTGGAGAGTAGGTTTTGTAGGCGCTTTGACTTTGCGTCGCCTCGAATATTCAAGAAAGGTTTTTTATGACGAGTTATTTTTTGCGTTTAACAAGACGCGCCGTGTTTGCGCTGGCGCTTTCATTCGTTTGCGTTTCCTTTCAGTCGTTGATTTTTGCCGAAGAGCCGACGCCGCAAGTCGTAACGGAGAAAACCGCGCTCTTTAACGGGAAGAATCTTGACGGCTGGAGCGTTTTTCTTAATGGACAAGAGCCGGGAACCGATCCGAACGCCGTCTTTACGGTCGAAGACGGCGCGATTCATATTTCCGGGAACGGAATCGGCGGAATTACGACCGACAAGGCGTATCGCGACTATCAATTAATCGTCGAATTCAAGTGGGGCGAGAAGTCTTGGGCGAATCGCGTCGATCGTTGTCGCGACGGCGGCGTTTTAATTCATTCGGTCGGCGAGCCGGGCGCTTTCGGCGGCTGTTGGTATTATTCGATCGAAGCGAATATAATCGAAGGCGGTCTTGGCGATTTCATCGTCGTGGGCGACGGCTCCGAAAATTACGCGCTAACGGCGAAAGTCAAGTCGGAAAAATCGAAGCTGGGCGCTTGGATTTACGATCCAAACGGAACGCCTCAACGCGTGACGAGCGGACGCGTCGATTGGTTCGCGCGTGATCCCGAATGGGAAGACGTTCGCAATTTCCGCGGCAAAGACGATTTGGACAAGCCGTTGGGCGAATGGAACGAGTTGAAACTCGTTTGCCAAGGGGACAAAGTCGACGTTTACGTCAACGGCAGTTTGGTCAATCAAGCGTACGACGTTAAGCCGAGCGCGGGTCGAATTCAATTCCAGACGGAACTTGCCGAATATTTTATTCGTCGTATCGAACTTTTGCCTCTGGAAAAATAGTCGAATTAGATTTCATTTGAACGACGACTCTCGTTTGAAAAGGGCTTTCTTTTGGAATCGCGTTCGATCGAGCGTTGATTTTGCGATCGACGCCTTAACGAACGCGACGTTTTTAAGCGAAACGCGCGTCAAGACGACTTACATTTTGCGTTCCAAGTAATTCCACGTCTTTACGAAGGAGTCTTTTAGCGCTTTCGGCAAATCGTTGGTTCGACGTTGGAAGACGCCGCGCCAAGCGCCGTCGTCGTCGCGCCAAATCGCGACGTCGACGGGATCGTCTCCAAGTTCTTCGTTCGACAAATCGAGTTGCAAATCGCCGACTTGCAACGAACGTAATTCCGCCGCGACAAACGCGTTGGCATTTCCGTCGTCGTTGAATCGCGCGGCAAAGACGCCGTTGGCTTTTGCGGAAACCGCGATTGTTTGAGCGCCGACTTGAACGTTTTCCTCGTTTAATTCGATCGGATCGCCCAAGTCGTTTTCCGTCGCGGCGATCCAGAGGACGGTTCCGTCAAGGAAGCGCGAATTCGCAGTTCGCGGGGGACGCGAAGAAATTTCCGCTTCGGACGTAAACGTATAGTCGTCGCGCACCCACGGGGTTTGTTTGACGACGCCTCGTTCTTGAAGCGTCGCGACGATCTTTTCGACAAGCGTCGCTTTTTCTTCGTCGGTCGACGTCGCCGCCAAATCGAAGAACTTAGTTTGACAATTCGGACGCGCGGAGGCTTCGAGTTCGCGTAGGGCGCGGAAGGCGTCCGCTTCCGCGTCGTTTTCGCCGTAGAAGATCAGCGCTTGGTATTTTTGCGAGCCGTATCGCAAAAATCCGTCGTCGCTGATCGACCAGCGTTTTTGTCCGTCGGGATTCGCGGAAAATATTTCGTCGATCGGAATCAAGTCGGCGGGATAGCCTTGCGTCGAGAATCTGTCGCAAATTTCCCAGCCGACCGCTTTATATTCGGGGCGCAGAGGATTCGAAGCGCCGAAACGACCGAAAATCACGGCGACGGGCGAATCGATTTGCGACGCGCCGATAAGATTCAACATTCGAATCTTCGAGCGAATTCTTGCGACTCCGCCCTCTTTGACGATCGGCAATATCGGTCGCGAAATCGAGGCGAATTCTCCGCTGTTCGGATAGATTTGGTGAATATGGACGCGTCCGCCCGAGACCGCCGCCGTCCAGTGTTCCCAGACGTAAGGGGGAACCGTGCGCGCGTAGAACATATTGACCCAAAGCGAATCGCAACCTTTCGCCATAGCGTTTCTTGCGCAGAACGGCGCGTATTCGTCCGTTTGCGCGACGTCGCGCGGCGCCTTCCACCACATTACGCCGTCTTTGCGCATTTCGAGAACGTTCGGCCACGGATACCACGTGCAATGGACGCCGACAAAGGCGTCTTTACCCCAGATTTCTTTCGTAAGGTTATAATTTTGGACTTCGTATTCGAGGACGCGATCGCCGCATAGGCGTCGAAATCGGTCGATCGCGGCGACGCGCTCGGCGTCTTTGCCCGACTGCGCGCGGAACGCAAGGAAGAGGTCTTCAAGCAAATCGCGCGATTCGAAACGCTTGGCGTAAGCGTCGCGCATACGTTCCGAATACCAGAAGTCGTCGAGATTGTCCTCGCGCGTGAAATGAGGCGGGAACCCCCACTCGTCCTTGGCGACGCCCAACGCGGGCGCCGACGCGAACGACTTGTAAACGCGACGTTCCAATTCTAACGTTTCGTCGGCGAATAAATCGGGATAAGCGTATCGAAACGCGACCGCGACCGTTACGAAATCGCCTTTTGGGGCGAGTCGAACGCGATCGCAAGAGACGACCAAATCGTTGACGCTCGTCGGATCGACTTCGGCGCCGGGCAGTTTGGCGGCGATATGGGACTCGCGGTTCCACGAGACAAGTTCGCTCGCGTCGACGATCGATTCGGGTATGATCGCGCCTTGCGCGTCGCGTCGATAACTCCACGCTTTGACGACGCGACCGCCGCGAACGTAGTAGGGAAGATTGCCCGTATAGTGATCGCTAAGGTTAGGCGAAAAGAATTTCAGTTCGAACGCGTCTTCCGCGCCGTCGAGCGCGCTTTCTTTAAAGCAGAGACGTTCTTGCGCCAATTCGGGATGTTCTTTTTCGAAATCGTAGCGCGCGATGCGAAGGTCGACGTCAAGCAAGGCGCCGATTCCGTATTTGTCGCGCGCGTATTCGACGGCTTTTTTCGTCGTTTCGATAGCTTTCTGATTGTCGACGATCGTATTGTTTGCTCGCAACGTGAGCGTCAACGCGTCGAAGGCGCCTACCGGGGCTAGGGCGTCGACTTGCGTTTTATAGTCTTCGTTTTCAAG
>JAZUGM010000070.1:0-6813 GCA_045641205.1 Thermoguttaceae bacterium | reverse complement strand
TGCCGATTCCGAATTGACTGTAACGGGACAAATGTTCGGCGCGATCCGACATTACGCCGTAATCGTTGACGACGCCTAAGGTCAAACGATCAGTCGCCTTGATTTTCAGCGATACCGTCTGCAAATAATCGTTATGATCGCCGATCGAAGCGCCGCCTAATTCGTAGTATCCCTCGCTCAACAAAGCGCGATTCTCGCCGACGGCGCTATGAACCTGGTCAAGAACGCTTGCATATTCAAGTTCTACGCGCTCGGACAATTCCCAACCTACTCCAAAAAGAAACCCGGAATCGCCGCGTCGATTCTCCAAACTGACGTCGGAACCCGCCGTCAAACCGAATTTGAGCGCGAATTTTTCCGTCGCGCGGTATTCAAACAAAACGCCGCTATGCGTCTCGGGCTCGTGTTCTTTCGCGTAAGTGTGCGTGTTGAAACCGGCGTAAATAGAGTTTGTCGGCTCGTATTCTAGGAGCGTCGCAAATTTGCCGACTTTTGTCGTCAAACGTCCCGTCGCGATCTCGCCGTACGCTTGGTAAATAGAAGCCGCGTAACCGTCGCCGCTAATCCCCCATTTTCCGTCGAATCCGCGATCCCCTAGACTTTGCAAAACGGTCGTGCCAAAATTCGCGTCGACTCGACCGCCCCAATCGAACCGTCCTTGTTCGGCCTTCGCTTTACGCTCGGCGGTAAGCCAGGCTTGATTCAGTTGCATCGCGCGACCTTCGCGCATAAAACCGTCCTGCCAAGTCGAAAGAACGTTTCCGCTAAACCATCGGGGAGCTACGGACGTCTCGACGGGAGCGATCATAGCGGCGTCGACAAGTCCGGCGGAATTAGGGTCAAATTCGACCGCTTCCGCTGAAAACTTTGGCGGAACCGTAGCGCGTTCAAGTTCGGAAGACGAAGCCTCCGTCGACAATACTTTATCCGCCGTCTTAGTCGCCGTCGGAACCGAATCGTCGCGTTTCAAAACGTCGTTAGGCAAAACGGGCTTCCAATTCTCTTCCGATTCGCGCTCGACGTCTCCGATTTCTTCGTCTTCCGCGTCCGTCGTCAGAACGTCCGCGTATTTCTCCGATATTTGAGCCTTTTGAGTCTCAAATTTGGAGTCGTCCTGTAAAAGAAGAACTTGCGTCGCTTCGTCGGACAGAGCGCTAATATCCGCGTCGTCCGCCAACGCCGCGCTCAACCCTAACAACCCCGAAAGGATAAAAAGGGAAGTCGCTAATATCTTTTTCATTTTCGATTCGTTCCTGTCTTAATTGGGAAAACGGGGGGAATTCTACGTAGCGCTCAAAGAACGTTCTTTCAAAATCACAGCGCTAGGAAATAACCAAAAAATCGCCAAAAAAGCCAAATCCGGCAATCTCCTCCGTAGTTGGATAATCGGAACAACGCCAACCGTCAAAACAGAAAAAATCAAAAAATTTTTCAAAAAAAAAGACTTTTCAACAAAAAAAAAACAAGTATCAGACGTTACAAACGGATATTTTATCCTTTTTTCTGTTTTACGCATATTATACAGTTGCTCTATTTTTTGCTTCCGCGTCGTAAAGAGGAACGAACGCGAGAATAAATAAACGTCCAAGTCGCGCGATAGGGGGAGAAACGAAAACTCGATAAATCGCTTTAAAAAATGATTAAAAAAAAGGAGACGCCCCATATTCCATTTGACGCCAAGGGATAAAAATGGATAATCAGAAGCGCAACGTCGGTCGTCGACGTTTTTTCGACGCTAACAAGGCGTCGCCGCTGTGATTATCGGGATGTAGAAATGAAAACGCCGCTTAAAAAAAATCGTTGGGGAACGTTCGCCTTATGCGCGGGCGCGTTCGCTCTATTCGTCGTCGCTTCCTTGGAATCGACTCGCGCTTCGGAACCGAAAACGCTTCTCTCGTGGGATTTTGAGAATCAAGACGAAGTAGACGCTTGGAAATTCAACTGTTTGACAAAACCTGTCGTAAAGGACGGGAAATTGACGTCGGCTTATACAAGTTGGGATCCTTTTGTCGTTAGTCCGCAATTCGAACTCAAGCCGCGACCGGGGCAGTACGTCGAAATTCGTATGAAGTCGACCGGGTTCTACGTCGGAGAAATCTTTTTCGCGTCGTCGAACGAAGGACAATACGGCGGTTTTTCACAAGAGAAAACCGCGAGTTGGGATATTGTTCACGACGGCGAATTCCATACCTATCAAATTCTGCCCGCGTGGTTGGCCGAACCGCAAATCATTAAGATTCGCGTCGATTTAGGACGTCCAAGCGAAACCGAAATTAAAGAGGGCGCCGACGTCGAAATCGACTATATTCGAATTATCGACATTAATATCGACGCCACTGCCGCCGCCTCAAAGTTGGACTGGAGTTCCGAGGATTTGGAAGGACGCAAAATCACGTCGGATCGCGGAAGGGACGCTTGGATCAGTGAAATCGGCGAAATCGATCCCGCGAAAGTCGGCTCGAATCTCTTCTTGGAATGGGAAAAAACGCCCTCAAGTAAAGAGACGCCCTTCCCGCGCGCTTCGCTCCGTTGCTTAACGTCGACAAAAAGCGGCGTCGTTACTCTCGAAATTCCGCTTTTCGGGCTATGTTCGCAAGACCTCGACAATCCCAATTATTTCGCGCGCAACGTCGACCTTTCTTGCTTTGACGCTTGGGGCGACAAAATTTACCGCTGGGAACTCTCGACGCCCTCGGGTTTCGCGCTCAAACGTCTCGCTTTCGCCCAAACGCCCCAAGGGTTCGGCGCGCTCGAAAAACAGGGCGACGGTCAGCAGATCGCGTTGGCGCGTCTTTCCTCGGAAAAAGTCGCAAAGGTCGAATATGAAACGTTGATACGAAACTGCGGTGGCGCCGCCCTCGACGACTTCCGCGCAAGTTCGGAGACGAAAAACGACGCCTTGAAGCTCGAACGCGTCGTCGCGCAAAAAGTCGCCGTCGATCCCTTGCTCGGATTCAATCCGACGGGCGACCGACTCGCGGCGCTGAAAATTGACGATTCAAACGTCGACAAAACCCTTATTGAACTCGAAGTCGACCCCGAAGGACAAATCATTTTCCCGAAAGACGCCTCCTTGACGCCCGGAGAAGCCTTCCGCCTCCTCTCGACCTACGAAGTCCGCCAAGCCGGCAAATTTGAAACGCGGCTCGCTTTCAACGCCAAATCTACAGTCAATGGAGAAACGAAAAACGTCGGCGTCAAATTCACGCCCCGACTGAACGTCTTAGATTCCATCGACGTTCCGCGCGCCGAGTACGCGCCGGAGCCCAAACCGCTCGAAAGCGATTATGAAATCGGAGCGTTCTATTTCCCCGGTTGGTCGAAACGTTCGGGCTGGGATAAAATCGACGCGGCCGCGCCCGTCCGCAAGCCGCTCTTGGGTTGGTACGACGAAGCGAATCCCGAAGTCGTCGATTGGCAAATCAAATGGGCGGCGGAAAACGGTATTCAATTCTTCTTTGTCGACTGGTATTGGAAACGAGGAAGCATTAGCTTAGACCACTGGATTCGAGCCTTCCAAAAGGCTAAATATCGCTCTTGTCTGAAATGGGCGGTAATGTGGGCGAATCACACCGGGTACGGAACTCACTCTTCAGAAGACTGGAAAGCCGTTACAAAATATTGGATCGACAATTACTTCAACACGCCGGAATACTACAAAATCGACGGCAAACCGGTCGTCGTAATGTGGGATCATTCGATCGTCGACCACGATATGATCGAAGAAGCTAAAAAAGAAGGACTCGATCTGAAGCCGGGCGAAGGATGCAAGCGCGCATTTGACCTGTGCAGAAAATTGTGCGTGGAAGCCGGTCTGCCGGGCGTCTATTTCATCGCGATTAAATGGCCCGAACACTCGCCCGATCTCGACACGGTGCAACGTTACGCAAACGCCGGATTTGACGCCACCACTATCTATCACTTTATGTATCCGGGAAACGACGTCGAAGATAAAACGCTCTATTCCTTCGACAAAGTCGTCGACGCGTCCAAACCGAATTGGGAAGAACGGAATAAAACCGGCGTAATTCCCTTCATTCCGAATATCTCGACCGGCTGGGATTCGCGACCTTGGCACGGATTCCGAAGCACGGTCGTCTATGATCGTTCCGTCGAATCGTTCCGAAGACTCTTGCAAGATTACAAAGATTTTGCCGACGAAACGGGCGTCAAACGCGTCGTTCTCGCGCCTCTGAACGAATGGGGCGAAGGGTCCTATATCGAGCCGAATAACGAATTTGGGTTCGGTATGTACGAAGCTATTCGAGAAACGCTTTGCAAGAAACCCGCCGAGGGATTCCCCGTAAACTTCGCCCCCTATGAAGTTGGGCTTGGCCCTTACGATCTGCCGAAAGAGAAATAATCGACGCTCTTTCCCTTGACGTTTCGCGCGCGTCGACGCTTTCTTGTCGACGCGCCTTCTTTATTCACCCCAATATTTCATATGAAAAATACGTTCCTACCTCTGTTTCTACTTGCGTTCCTTTTATTGTCCGCATCTCATAGGGCGTCGATCGCCGACGATCTAAACGTCGAACAAGGCGTCGCGACGCCCTTTTATATTTTCGACGCGACGCCTTGGCGTAGCGTCGATCGCGCCAATCCCGCCGACGTCGCGCGAGTTTGGGACGAAACGCTTCTTATCGCGACGATTCAAGGTCTTGCCAATCGCGACGCCGCGCGGCTGTATTTGATCTATT
Source organism: Thermoguttaceae bacterium (assembly GCA_045641205.1). GTDB lineage: Bacteria > Planctomycetota > Planctomycetia > Pirellulales > Thermoguttaceae > RUG369. The sequence goes on along the minus strand of JAZUGM010000070.1, from coordinate 2,113 downwards.
CGGAAGCCTACGGGCGAAACGTCGATCGATTCTGGCTGGATCGATTCTCGCAAAACGTCCCGACGCCCGAGGGAACTCCGACGAAAAAAGGCTGGCTTCAAGACCGAACTCGACAAACGATCGAGTCGCTCGACGACCTGCTCGACGTTTTCGAAGAATTTTACGTCGGAGTCGTTTTATACGACGGCGACGTCCCGTCGACGGCAAACGTCGCGACAACGATCGCCGGCGTTGAAAATCTCTTGCCCGTTAGATACGATCCGACGCCCGGCTCGCTCTACGACAGACTAATCGCCTCCGCGCAAGGTCGACGTCTTCCCGTCGTAAAACGCCTCATTAACGAAGACGGTTCCCCGCTCTTTATCGGCAAGGGCAAAATTCCCGACGCAAACCTTGATTCTTCGGGTTCCGTTAAAGTCGATCCTTACTACTGGCTTATCGAAAATTATATCAAATCCGGCAAAGCCAATCCGCTCGAAGGGGGATATTATATCGACGCCGACTGGATCCGTCGTCCGATCGGCGCCGTACAAAATCACTGCCTCGCGAATCGCGATTTTGTCGTTTCGCGAAGAGGGTTCTTTTTCGACCTATCCCCGTGGGACGACGAAACGCCAAACGACGACCGCAATCAACCTCTCGGCGCCGACTTCCGCGCCTTCAACGCGATTATGCGCGCCGCCTACGACGCCGCCGGAGGAACGAAAACGATTCGCGTCTCCGGATTCACGCCTTGGGATTCCAAATACACGGATCACGGGAACGCGGGCTGCAAACATTCCGGCGTTCCAACCGAATGGCGTCACGCGGAAATTCTCTCGAATTACAACGCCTATCTTGACGCCGACGCGCTCGGTCTGGGCGCTATGGCAAACGCCTCGTTTTATCAACATTTCCCCTTAAAAGAGCGTTACGAGCAAAAGAAGCCGACGCTTGAAGATTTGCGCAAGAGAGGACTACTCGACGAAAACGACGCCCCCGTCGACAAAACGTTCGTCGCGATTTATTCCGGCGACTACGATTCCGCCGCGTGGGTCTATCAGGCGACGCCACAATTCTGGGACGATCCCGCGCGAGGAACGATCCCTGTCAACTGGGCGTTCAATCCGAATCTAGCGGATCGTTTCGCGCCCGGATTCGATTATTTCCGTCAAACGAAGAGTAATCTTGACTTTTTCGTCTCGGGCGATTCCGGCGCGGGATACGTCAATCCGACGGGCTTAGTCGAACCAAGACGATTTTCGGGATTGCCCGACGGACTCGACGTCTGGATTGAACATTCTAAAAAATACTTCAAACGCTGGGATATTTCGGGAATTGGATTTGTCATCGACGGAGACGCCCGAACTTCGGATCGTCGAACTTTGGAACGACTCGCGGAATACGCGCCCGACGGAATTACGACCCATCGAGGAGAAACGATGGGAGTCGTCGATAATCCGTTCGGAGAAAAAACGCCGTTCAGACCGATGAATTTCGACCTAGCCGACCCGACGCAAGGCGCGAATATTATTTTGGGGGACGTGCGATTTGATCGAGGTTCGCAGTTCAATACGTACAGAACGATTCTATGGTTCCCGTCGCAACTGAAAGAAATGTTCGAATTAGTCAAAAAAGACGAAACTAGAGGCAAAAGAGTTGAATTTGTCGACTACTATACTTTCTGGTTGCTCTTGAAACAGGAAGCGAAACGCGTTGGAAAAGAAGAATTCGAGATAAGATTATAATTGCGCGTTGATCTCAAAAAAAACGCCGAAGCGGAACCCCCGCGTCGTAAGACGCGGGCGCGACAAGCCGCCGATTACATATCGGCGGAAAAGCGCGACGCCGCTACGGTTCTAAGCGTCGACGAAAATATTTTAACAAATAACGTGCCGCCGGGCTTAAATATCAACGCGCCGAACGCTTCAAACGTTTCCGCTCGTATGTAACGAGCGCCTTGTCGCGCCCGCGCTTACGCGCGGGCGGCTAATTCAAACTGTATGCGGTCGCGAAAAGTCGTACAAATTTTTCACGCGCGTTCCGTTTGGAATAAACGACGCGCAAGCGGCGCGCGAAAGCCGCCCGCATTGCAGGCGGATGGGATCGGTTCGCAAAACGTTGATCTCAAAAA
>JAZUGM010000069.1:0-3283 GCA_045641205.1 Thermoguttaceae bacterium | reverse complement strand
GCGTTGTAATATAGGGGTTCGTAATCGGTTTCGACGTCAAATTGCAGATTGCGCGGAACGACGACTTTTGTTTCGCAATCGGGACAGATCAACGTCTTGCCGACGTGTTCTTTTGTGACGGAAAACTCCGTATGACAAAGCGGACAAGGAAAGGTAACGTATCGAAGCGTTTTCTTGCCCGAGGTTGGAGACGCGGAGTCTTGCGATTTTGGGTCTTGAACCGTATAGACGCCCTTGTTTTCAATATCTCTTCCCTCGCGATTAGGGTTGCGCAAGGGCGAGAATAATTCGTCGCGCCGCTTTTTGTCGTCGTTGTAATACTGGCGCTCGTAGTCGGTTTCTATCTCAAAATTCAGATCGGCGGGCGCGACGACTTTTGTTTCGCAATCGGGACAAACGAACGTTTTGCCGACGTCTTCTTTGGTAACGGAAAATTCCGTATGACACACGGGACAACGGAACGTTCGATAACGAAACGCTTTACGCGTCTTCGATTCGCTTGTTGACGTCGAGGCGCCGACGGTTTGAGAATTATTCGGAGAAGGATTAGAATTGCCGTCGTAAACAGGGGATTGGGTCGACATTGAACTTCTCCTAAAACGGTCTAAACATTCGAACAACGCTATAAGTCGGTTCGCGCCTCTTCTTTTCTATCTTGGATATAAATCCGTTGAGCGATACGGAAGACGGGATCAAGGGATAAAAGACGCAAGCCGCCGCAACATTCGTATTCTTCGGAAAACGCCGACGTCGGCGACAAAACGTCGCGTATTACGTCCACGTCGCTCGCTAAAGTATATTCTTCGTTTTCTTTGGCGTCAACTTTTTTTTCCGATTTTTCTTCTATAGAACAGTACGAACGTTCCTTTGTCGGACGCAGTTCCGCTCCCGCCGAATATTTGACGGCAATTCGCGCGAAACTGAGACGACAGGCGACAAGCTCTTGAGACGTTTCTTGATAAAGATCGCAAGTCGAATCAAACGCTTTGTCTGTTAACGAACCGCAGAGCCTACTCCCTCGCGCCCAGAAATGCGAGTCGTTGGACGCGCCGTTGGACGCGTCGTCGGAGACAAATTTAAAACAGGACGGTTCGTCGCGTTTTTTGTCGATTTGAACGACGCTCGAGGGAACGTCGGTAGGACGCGTTGAATAGGGAATATAGAACAGCGCGAAAAGAACGACGGCGCACGCCGCGACGAACGACGCGCGTTTGAAGCGTTTATTGAACGATTGGGACGCGAAAGAACGCGTTTGAGGCGCGGCGTCTTGAAAAACGTCCTGAAAAATAAAATCAGCCTCTGCGGCGTCGGTTAAGAAAGAATCGACGTCGCGCGACAAAAGCGCGTCGAGCGATCGGGCGTCGAGCGCGTTCTTTGGAACTTGTCGAGTCTCGTTCACTTTTTGTCCTTATTTGTCGTCAACGTTAAAAATAATTTTGCGATCGCAGTTTTACGGCAAGTTTTTTTCGGGCTCTTGAAAGAAGCGCTCGAATCGCGCCCGGCGACTTACCCAACGCGCGCGCCGCTTCCCGATCGGAACATTCGCCGACGTAAACGAGCCACAGCGCGCGAAATTCGTTCGGAGTCAGCTCCGCGCGCGCCAGCTTCCAAACGTTCTCGCGCGTCTCGCGACGCCGCAACCTTGCGTCGGGCGGCTCGGCGCCGACGCGCGTTCCGTCCGGGCGTCTAGGATCGTCGGCGCCTAGAGAAAAAGCGTCGCGCGATCCTTCGCCTCGGTTTTCGTTGAAATCGTCGTTTTCGACGTAAGAAACGGCGCGTTCGACGGGCGATTTTCGCCGTCGTTCGACGTCCGTCAACGCTCGAAAGGCGATTCGGTAAAGCCAACCGGCGAAAAAGGTTCCGACTTCAAGCGCGTCGAGCGCGCCAAACGCGCGCGTCAACGCTTCTTGAGCCAGTTCTTCCGCCAAATCGAACGACGAACGCTTCGCGAGAAAACGCGTCAAACGCGCGCGGTAACGACGATCAAGCTCGTCGAACGCGCTTTTGTCGCCCGACTGAAAACGAGCGACTAGCGCCGCGTCTTCTTCAAATCGGGTCTTGGCAAATCGTCGGAACATCGTTTCTCAAATCGCGTCGCGTTCAATTTAACAAAACGTCGGCGAACCGACGCGTTTCAGAATCATTCGCAGTTCTTTTTGATTTCGGAACAAATCGCCTTGGCGCTCGTCGCGATCACTTCGGAATCGACGTTTAACGAACAAGTCAAGGAACAAGAACCTTTTTCGTGCGAAACTTCGGCTTTCGTGAGGACGTCTAGCGCAAACTTCTGGCGTTCGTCAAGATTGTCGTTGTTTTTCGCTTGAATTTTAGCGACGGCGATTCCGCCGGCTAGAAGGTCGGCAAACGTTTGCGCCGTTTCCGCGTCGGTCGTTTCGACGGTCGTAGCGTAACAAACGCCCTTTTCCGTTCCGTTGGCGGTCAATTTGAACGACTTCGTTTTCGATAAAGCGTCGACGACCGCTTTCGCTTGCTCGTCGTTCTCGCTCTTGGCTTTAACGGCTTCAACGGCTTTCTGGAAGAATTCTTCCTTGAAGATCAAGTCGGCGTACAGAAGACCGGCGTCTTGACGCTTCGTAATGAAAGCGTTCGTGTTTTGGAAGCGTTCGATTTTCTTTTCGACGCCTTCTTTCGTTCCGGCAAGGACTACGACGCATTTGTCCATATCTTTGACTTTTGCCCCGCCGTAGAAAAGTTCGCCCTTGACTTCGTCGCCGTCTTTGACGAGCAACTTGCCGACGACTTCGGTTTCGGTTTCCTTATAGATCGTGACAACGCCGTCCGCTTCGCTGAAGAATTTACGGGGCTCGATCGCGCCGGGATTTTCATTGAAGACGTAAGTCAACGTCAAACCCTGCTGAAGCGCCTTGGCGCCGTCGTTGCAATCTTCGGGACTATCAAATCCGATAATCACGCCGTCGACGCACTTGAAGTAACTTTCAAAGCAAGCGCGCGTGAAGGAATCGGTTCCGGCGTAGTCGCAAACGACCGATTTAAAGTAATTATATTTCGACGCCAAGGGCTCGCCCGCCTTTTCAACGCCTTTTGCGATTTCGGCGTCGGCTTTAGTAAAGAGCGCGTCGCTCGCTTCTTTAGCTTCAGGCAGATTCCACGCGTTTTGGACGGCTGGAACGTCGGCGAAGGTCGACGGCGAGAAATAGAGAATGATTTCGTCGTCCAAGAACGGACAGGGCGACTCGGCTTCTTGCGCGAACGCGACGGAAGCGACGGAAAGAATGATCGACGCGCAGAACGCGGCGGCGTG
>JAZUGM010000068.1:0-7026 GCA_045641205.1 Thermoguttaceae bacterium | reverse complement strand
AGCGCAAAATCGAAGACGTCGGTTTAACTCTCTTGAATCAAAACTACGCTTACAACGACTTGCCGAACATAAGAAAACTTTCAAGGTATTAGCTTTTCGCTGTTCGCGACGCATTTTGGGTAATTCAACGAATCCGCGTATCGTTGATACGCGGCTTTCCGTGAACGCATACGTTTTTATTATGGTCGATCGACGCATTATACGCGGCGGCTTACGGTGAACGATTACGTCTTTTGCGTACTTCGATTAGCGTTGATCGTTCGACGCCAAATAAAAGAAAAGCGCAGTGTTAATATAGTAAAAATAAAACAGTTTTTCCAAAAACAGAAATTTTTCTGGATTTTTCTAAATTCCTTTTTTCTACGGTCGACAATAGTAGTAGCGGAAAGGAAAACCAATCCGAACGTAGGTCGAGACGCTTTTTGAGCGTTTCCGTTTCGGACGGTTTTTCTTTAAAGACTTCGTCTTGTGTCGTTGCTACAGGAAACGGCGCCTAAGATTCCGAACGCTCAAGACGCTTTCACAAATCGAGCCGCAGATAGTCGGCTCTCATTCGGTTGGTTTGCACGAGGAATACGATGAGCGATTCGAATAAAACTACTGGTTGCGTCGACGTTCAAAAGCGTCAAAAAGGACTTGAAAAATTGTCTTCCCTACTGAAGAAGAACGTCGGTCTTCGAACCGGCTTGACGACCCTGTGCCTTTTGGGCGGCTTGGGACTGACGGAAGTCGGTTTTGCCCAACAAACTCAGTATTACGTTCGCGACTCCAGCGCGACCGCTTCCCCTTGGACGGGCGCCAACGGTCGTGAAATAGTCGATTTAAACGCGCCCGTGAAAAGGAACGTCGCGAGAACGACGAATCCTATACGTCAAACTCAAGCGTTGACGACAAATTCCGGCGCGTCGGTCGGCGCTTTGGACGCCGATAGTTTTGCGGACGATGCGACGCAAGGCGACTTAATCGGCGAACCCCTTGAAGACCCTTCCAATTACGCCGAAAGCGGCTTGACGGAGGAGCCTCTCGTCGATCCGACGACGATCGATTCGTATGATTCGATGGGCGTCGACGCGCCCGGCAAAGCGGAATCCATCCCAACGCCGACTCCTGAACCGTCGATTCCAGAAGTCGCGCCCGTCGAAACGCCGCGCGCGACGATCGGCGCGCCGACTCGTTTGGAAGCGATCGACGTGACCAATAGAGGCGCTAGTTCTCAAAGCGCGCCGAAATATCCTCAAAGCGCCGCTCCTAATCGCAACGCGGACGTTCCCAACAATTTCGGGTACAACTCGGGCAGCAATTACTACGGGGGCGTTTCCGACGGTTATTCGAACAATCCGTATTCGCGCATTGGTCAAATGGAGTACAATCCGAACCAATTTTACGGCGGCGGAGGCAATTACTCCGTCAACGGCTACCGAAACGCCCCCCCTGCGGTTGCCTACGGTCAAAATTTGTTCGGTTGCGCCTGCGCCAACGACGGCGGTTGCGGTCTGCTCGGCGGAATAATTCAGAACACGCAATTCGAAGTAAACGCGTTGAATATGCGTAGTCCGCTTGATTTCGAAGACGGCGGTCATACGGGAGCCGGTATGGCGCTCAACTTTGGAACCGGCGCGCCAACGCTGTTTGGTTTGAACCTCCAAGGCGGCGTAAGAGGAACTTTCACCGATTACTACGGGACGACCGCCAACGGTTTCGAGACGGACAGTTCTCGCAACCAATTATTCTGGACGGCGGGCGCATATTTCCGCGCTCCTTCCTGTAGCGAAGGTTGGTCCGGCGGCGTCGTGTTTGACGCGCTCAACGAAAGTTACTATCGCAAGTACAATTTGTACCAGCTCCGAAGCGAACTTTCCTACAATTTCTCCTGCTTGGGCGAACTCGGGTTCCGAGGCGCCTTTGCAATGAACAAGGAATGGATCGACTTCCTTAAAATGGACGACGAACTTACGATCGAAGCCGAAGCGCAGGCGACTTCATATTACACGATGTTCTACCGTTTTCGCGGCGTTCAAGGGGGCGAATTTAGCGCTTTCGGCGGTTGTACGGAAAACGGCGAAGGTCTGCTTGGCGTAACCGCCGAGGCTCCGATTTCGGATTCCTTCACGATCAAAGGCGGAACGACCTACGTGATTCCGAAAGATCGCGGCTTGACCGACAAAGAAGAGGAAACTTGGAACATATCGTTCGGCTTGGCGTGGTACCTTGGCGGAAACGCGCGAAACGGCGTCGACTCGCAAAAACCGCTCTTCGACGTCGCAGACAACGGCAGTTTCCTGCAGAATTTCCTCCGTTAATTTTATCGAACTTCAATCGCAAGAACCAACCGATCTTGCTTGATAGACCGAGTCGTCTCCGCTGGCGACTCGGTTTTTTTTTTGTCCGGGGCTTGTCAAGCATAGGGGGAAGCGATTAAACTATAGCGGACGGCGACGTTTGGCGTCAAGTCGCCGCATAGGGTCGACTTTCAAGAAACGGTGAAAAATGAACGCAATATTTAAAACGAACTTGTCGCATTTAATTTGCGCCTTAGCGTCGTTGGCGACGGTCGCGTCGACGCAAGCGCAAGAGACGACGCGCGACGGCGCCAAAGTCGCCGCGACGCTGACGCAAGGCGTCGATTTTATTCCTCCCTGCGGCGCGCCGGGTCCGATCGCGACTCTTGGCGAAGGCGCGTTTCCCGTGTTGTTCGGTCAAGTCGACGACGGCTCTTTTGCGCCCGTCGTTTCTGCGGCTTGGGTGAAACAAGGGCGCGTTCTCGCTTTTGGACATACCGATTACTGTCGCGCCGCGTCGATTCAAAAGACGCCTTCTTCGACCGCTTTTTTCAAAAACGCGGTCTTTTGGGCGTCTGGAAAAGAGAACGTCGACGCTTCGAGCATTCGCATCGCGGTTTGGCGCGACGCCGACGCGGCGCAATGTTTGAAAAGTCTCGGTTTTGACGCGCGATCGGTCGACTCCTTTGAATCGGGCTTCGACGTTTACGTCGGCGGAAGCTGGATTATCGACGACGCCAACTACGCGCGCCTTTTTGAGGCGGTTCGCGCGGGCGCCGGCTTTATTACAAGCGGGCTAGGCTGGGGCTGGAGTCAACTGAACCCGAGTAAAAGCCTTGTCGAAGATCACCCCGGCAATAAAAATTTCACAAAATACGGCGTTCCACTCGCTTGGACCGACGGTATTAGCGATCCGACCGATCGTCGCGGATACGACTGCAAATTGGCGACGAACGTTCCTTCGCAATACGTCGACGGCGCCGCGACGCTGAATCTCTTCAAACAGGGAAAAGAAGCGATCGAACGGACGTTGTCGTCTTCGAATCCAAACGAACTCAAACAGATTTCGACGACCGCCAATTTGATTTATCGTTTCTTGTCCGAAGAGAACAAAAGCGTTTTCGACAGTTTTGCCGATTCGAATCGCGCGATCGTACCGACGTCTAAAAAACCTGTTCGTTCCGCCGATCTTTTTGATCGTCTGACGATTCTTATTCAGACGGAACGCTATTTGCGTAGTCAAACGGAAAACGCGGCGACGACGATCAACGTACCCGCGCTTCCAGCCGCCGACGATTTTCCGGGCGCCGCGCCCACAGACGCGCCGCGCTTGAACGACGTCGTAGTTCGCGTAAAAACCGCGACGCCTAATTGGAATTCGACGGGACTTTACGCCGCGCCCGGCGAAACGATAACCGTCCGCGTCAAGCCGGAGATTTTCGCGAAGTTCCCGCGACCGTTCGCCGTTCGAATCGGCGCGCATTCCGATCGATTGTGGAATCACGACAAATGGACGCGCTATCCTGAAATAACGCTTGAAAAGAAATTGTCGGCGCCGGAAATGCAAATTGCCAATCCTTTTGGCGGCGCTATTTATATCGTCGTTCCTAGCGGAATCGCCTCGGCGGGCTTGGGCGTCGTCGATTTCGAAATATCCGGAGGAATAGCCGCGCCATATTTCGTCAAGGACGAAACGAGCTTGGAAGACTGGAAAACGATTCGTCAAGCTCCGGCGCCTTGGGCGGAATTGCAAGGTCGAAACGTCGTCTTGTCCGTTCCTTCCGAAGTCGTGCGAAATCTTGACGATCCTCAGGCGCTTATGGAGACGTGGGATCGAATTCTCGACTTGGAAGCGGAATTTGCGTCCGGTCCGTACGTGCGCGTTCGACCCGAAAGAATTTGTTGCGACCGCGAAATTTCCGCCGGTTATATGCACAGCGGGTATCCCGTAATGACGCATATGGACGTTCAAAACGTTCTTGTCGACAATCAACGTCTTTTGACGAAGGGCGATTGGGGATTTTTCCACGAATTTGGACACAATCATCAGTCGCCTTACTGGACGTTCGAAGGTTCGACCGAAGTTACCGTCAATTATTTCTCGCTCTATATTATGGAGAAGCTCTGCGGTCTAACGCCCGACAAAACGCGAGGCGAATTGACGAAAGAATCGCGTTTGAAGGCGCTGAAAAAATATCTCGACGGCGGCGCCAAATTTGAACAATGGAAGAGCGATCCCTTTTTAGCGCTCAATATGACGGTTCAACTTCGCGACGAGTTCGGCTGGGAACCGTTCTTGCGCGCCGTTTCCGAATACAAAAAGGCGCCGCGCGAGGCGCTCCCTCACGACGATCAGGAAAAGCGCGATCAATGGCTTGTCAGACTTTCGCGCAACTGTAATAAGAATCTTGGTCCGTTCTTCGAAAAATGGGGCGTTCCGACGTCGCAAGAGGCGCGCGATTCCGTTAAGGACTTGCCCGTCTGGCTTCCGAAAGAATTTGACGAACTTTAATCGTCGCGCCCTTGGGAAACAATAGGAGTTTGAATATGAAACGATCGACGCCGTTCCTTTTTTGTTGTCTAATAGCTCTTTCGACGTTCGCTTTCGGACAAGAAGCGCCCTTCTTAGGTCTTTGGAAGGACGACGCGCCCTTTCCCACGAAGTCGGAACTGAATTTTCCCGAGGGCGCTAAACATTACGTCGTTCAAGACGGAAACGACGATCCCGAATACGAGTTTATGCACGAAACGGCAGTCGGATTCTGGAACGACGAATCGATTTTCGGTTGGTACAACAATCCGAAGCTGGAACTGCAGGGTAAGACGATTCAACGCGCGCGACGCTCGAGCGATTTTGGCGAAACGTGGACGTCGCCCGAGCGCGTTATGGATCAAGGTTTCGAAAAGGGCTTGATGTACGTCGGCTTGCAATTCTGGACGGTCGACGGCGCGCAGTATCTTCTAAGCAATCAGGAAAACGGCGCGGAAAAACCCGTCGAATGCCTTTTGGCGAAGTACGACCGCGACGCCAAAGAATGGCGAACGCTCGGCGCCGTCGCGCCTCGGTTCCTTTCGATGCAGGCGCCGATTCTAATGGAAAACGGCTCCTACGTCGTATCGGGTAGTTACGCCGTCAACCCCGGTCAGACGTTTGCTTCGACGCCCGCCGTTTTCGTCAGTCAGGGAAAGGACGTCGCGAAGCCGTGGAAATTGTCTCGACTCGATCCTAATGAAAAAGTCAACGTTTTTGCGGAAACGGCGGTCGTCGTCGACGGTTCAAATCTACTTGCCGTTACGCGACGCGAAGAATCGCCTTTTCCGAATTTCTACGAGAGTCGCGATTTTGGCAAGACGTGGCGCGCGATCGAGAACAAGACGTTTCCCGCCGTTTGCTCAAAATTTGCCGCCGGGAAATTTAGCGACGGAACGCGTTATATCGTCTTTAATCTTCCCGACTTCGAACGAGACGCGCAGGGCAAAATTAAAGTCGACTCGATACGCTGGCAACAACGCGATTCGCTCGTGATTGCGATAGCGAAACAAAACGAAGACGCGTTTTCGCGAATCTATAAAATATCCGATCCGACGACTTCGACGCGACTTTCGACTTCGCATTATCCTTGCGTCGTCGAACATAACGGCTGGGTTTACGTCTCCTATACGGCGACGATCAAAGATAAATCGTTGCGCGTCGGCGCCCTGACGAAATTTCCGTTGAATTCGCTAAGATAACGATACGGAGACTTTAATTTCCAATTTGTCGCGATTAAATTGCTAAAGCGCCGCTAATCGACGTACGAGAATTGTTTTAATTCTCCGTTCTACGTTTCCGTAAGCGTTATAAAGGTTCGAAACGACCAAAAGTTTGCAGACGCGTCCTTTTCACGTTTTAGTTCTGTAACAATCGGCATACAAAACGCACCGCGCGACTTTGCGCGGGCTTGTTCGGTACGTCCGAATCAACGGCTTTAATTCCAGAACAAACGTCGCGTAGGAATCGTCGCGCGCGCCTTACGGCGCGATTCAAACGCAAACCTTGTTCAGAATATTGCGTGAACGGTTACAAAAAACGCCGTAAATCTTGAGTTCCTCGTTATCGGAAGGATTGATTTTACCCACGATAGCTTTGAAGGCGCGTCCCTGGCTTTTTTCCAATCTGTTTCCGTCGCAAGACGCCGAAAACCGTCGTAATTAACCGCTTCGTCCTAAAAAAGCGGGGCGATTCCGATTTCCGCAAACGGTCGTCCTTCGTGAACGCTTATGTCAATTCACCGACGCCATTCCTCGAATATTCCTTTGAAAACTGTCAAGCGAGTCCGAGGTACAAGCGACGTTAAAAATCGATTCCAGAACGTTGGAGTCGGTAATCGACAAAATATCGTTTATTGTCGTTTGGGAAGTTTGAGGAAAACGAAGGACGATGCAATTCTTTAACATAGCGCGAAGACGTTTTTGTTCGCCCTCTTCTAGTCCGTCTTTCCAACCGCTTGCACGCCCGTCTTCCCAGCCGCTTGTTCTCCCAAGGTCGTAGAAACTTTCAATCTTGCGCGTCATATTGGCTCCTCCCCCTAATTCTTCTAATTTATACGTAATTTCGTCGCGCGTCGGCGGATTCCAACCCTGTCGCATTGCGACCTTGCTGACGAATATAAAAAACTCTCCGCAAATTTCGAGTTCCTCGTCGTCGTCGGGGGCGATCTTGCCCGCGAGCGTCTTGAAGGCGTCGTTCCACGCTTTTTTCCAGTCT
>JAZUGM010000067.1:0-5390 GCA_045641205.1 Thermoguttaceae bacterium | reverse complement strand
GACAAGATCGATTCCAATGTCGGCGATATTTTTAGCTTTTTCCCAATCTTTCCAAAAGACGACGCGCTCGATTTGCGGATATTCGGGCGAATGGCGCAAGATTTTACAGACGAGTTCTTCGAAGAGGTCGCCTTGTTCTTTGGCGGTCATCGCGATTTGGCGGAAATTAGCGAGTAATTCGGCGATTTGCATTTCTTGGTTCCTTTATGTCAGGTTACGTTGATTGTAATATAACATAAGGGAAAGGGCAAATCGTTTTTTGAGAAAAAGGCGAAATTATGGAAAGTTCGCGGTAAGCCGCCGCATATAATGCGGCGGCTTTCCGAACGGACGATATTAGGCGTCGCTTCACTGAAACTTACGCAACATATCGAGCGCGCGATTGCAGAAAAGGGCGTCGATCATCGCGGGTTGACCGCCAAATACAAAGGTCTCGCGTCGTAACTTCGGTCGTTCTTTGTCTCGCAGATCGACAAACGCGACGTCGACCGTTTGAAGCGCGTCGTCGTCGACTTCGCGTTCCTGCGGATAAGGTCCGATCGCCAAATAATAATCGACGACTTGTCCCCTGCTTTCCGCTTCGCCTAATCGACGCAATTCTTCGGCGAGTCGCGTTTCTTCCACGTAAAAAGAAGCGCTAAACGTTTCGCGATTTGTCGAAGTATGTCGTTTTTCAAAGGGAGTCGCCTCCGAATCGCCGAAGAGTCGCGCGAAATCGTCGCGTTCCGCCTCGCCAAAAACTCGCCCGAACGCGAGAACGTCCGATTGAAGAGTTTGCGCAAGAACTCCGCGCGTCCCCCATTCGAAGACGCCGACCTTTCGGCATTGCGCGCGCAAGTTGCGGCATACGACTTCGGAAAACGTTTCTTCGTCTTCGCCGTAAACCAGCTCGCCAATTTTCGAATAAATCACGCGCGACGTCTCGTCGATCTGCTTTTCGCAGGCTTCTTCCGATTCTCCTTCGGCAAAGATTCGCAAGGTGATCACGCTGTTTTTCGCGGTAATTCCGACCGTCGGAAAATGATCGCGCGCGATTAAATTAGGCAAACGCGCTTCGACGACGCTTTCGCCCGCGCCGAAAGAATGGATCAATTTCGCGCGATAGACGGTCGGCTTGCCCCCCGAAAGACGCTCGACAAAACGTAAAACCGCCGCGCGCCCGTCTTCGCCCGCCCACATTTCCTTCATTTCGGCGGGCACGCCTGGAAACGTCAGCGCGATAAACTCGCCTTCTCGACTCGTTGGGAAAACGGCGTCAAGCGGACTTTTAGGCAGATTTTCTCGGGGCAAGTCGATAATAAAACCGGGCGCGGTTCCGTTCGGATTGAAAATTGGACGCGAACCTTTCGGAAAATACGCTTGAATCTTGTTCGATTCGGGCATTTCAATTCCGCGTCGTTTGAACAATTTCTGCGTATGTTCAAAGGACGCTTGGTCAAATTCAAGTCCTACGCCGAGGACTTCCGCCGCCGCCTGACGCGTAAGGTCGTCTTGCGTCGGTCCGAGTCCGCCGGTAACGACGACGACGTCGGCGCGTCGAAAGGCGGTCGCGAACGCGGCGACCATCGCGCCCATATCGTCCCCGATCGTCGAATGATACAACACGCGAACGCCGACGTCGGACAAAGACCGACTCAAATATTGTGAGTTCGTGTCAAGGATCATACCCGTTGAAATTTCGTCGCCGATAGATATGATTTCGGCGACGATCTTTTTAGGACGCGCAGGCGCGGAGGAAGAAGGCATAGTTTTTTCTTTCTATGATCTCGTGTATTGCCTATAACAAAAAACCGACGGCGCAACTACGCGCGTCGGCGAAAATAATAATTAATCGAGTCTTGTTAAACGCGTTTCGTCGTTCATTTCTGAGGCGCGGCGTCCGGCGCGGCTTTCTCGTTTGAAACGTCCTGCGCTTGCGCCGTCTCTTCGCTTGACGGCGCTTCTTCTTTCGGCGTTTCTTCTTTCGGCGTTTCGTTTATATCCGAAACTTCGCCAAACCCGCCCAGCATATCCGTCGTCGCGGAAAACAACGACAAACAACCAAGGGAGACGAAACTCGCGTTTTTCAACAATTCCTTCGACTTTGAGTCCGCGTTGAAAACAAGAGTCGTTCCTTGCCGCTGGGGCGCAAGCGCTTTCAACGCGCCGCGAATCAGCTCTCGTCGCAACGCGTTGAGATTATGTTTTTCGTCGCTTTTCTCGAACCGCGCGCTTATTTTTTCCGCGTAATAATCCGCCAAACGCTCGAGTCCGACGCGGACGTTTTCCGTATGTTCGGCGGTTGCGAAGGACGCTTCGAAGGAAAGCGTCGCTTCGTTCAAATTGAACGCGAATTGCGCGTCGCGGAAATATTCGTCAAATTCGCTTATTCCCTTGCGCGTTTCCTCGGGCAAGTCGGCGACGACGTCCTTGAGTTCTTGCGAACCCGACTCCAAGGCTTTGCCAATTCGCAAATTGGAACAGTAGACTTGAAGAAACGCGCCCGGCGTCGTCTCAAAGAGACGCTTTAACTTCTCGTGCGGATCCGGCTGAAATTTTTCGTAAATTTTCTTGTCCGCGTCGCGGTCGTCGACGACGCAAAGGGCGCCTTTTAGGTCGAAAATATCGGGGTTCGTAGAGGCCAGCCCCAAACTTAACGCCGCTTTCAACGCTTCGCGTTTGGAAGGCGCGACGGGAATAATTAGACGCGCTTGTTCTATCTCGTCTTGAGACTGCGCGACGACAAACGCTTCGCGCAACCCTAACGACGCGAGCGCGTCTTTGATCGGTTTGAAATCCGCTTTAAAAATTTCCAGCGTTTTTCGGAATTCGCGATTTGAAGCGTTTACCGAATAACGATCGATCCCTCGTTCTTGTAGCGCTCCGACAAATAAATCGTCGATCGTTTGCCCAAAGGCGTTCGGATCGAACGAATCGAAATCGACGCGAACGACTAAAAAAGTCGCCGGAGAAACGTAAGGCGCGATTCGCGAGTATGCGGTTCGTGAAAGAGAAGGCTTCGTGGTCGTCGCGTCGTCGGCAAAGACGCAAGTCGACGCAAGCGCGACAAGGAACGCGACCGACGTAAAATTAAGGCGTTTTTTAATATTGTTCATAGGACGAAGAAAAACAAAGTTTGTTTTGTTGTTAAATCGCGTTAAATGACAAATTCCTATTGAGGCGTCGACTCCGATTCGATTTCCTGGGCTCTTTTTTCATATTCAGCCGCTTTTTTCTCGTCTTTTCTCAGACGATAGATTTGCGCCAAAGCGCGCAACGCCTCAAGGTTGTCTTGTTCGGCGGCTTTCTTGATATATTCGAGTCCCAGACGCGCGTCTTGTTTCACGCCCGTTCCGTCGGCGTAACAGGAGCCAAGATAAAACTGAGCGCGCGCGTGTCCTTGTTTAGCGGCCTTTTCGTACCACTCGACCGCCTTCGCGTAATCCTGTTTAATTTCGCCGTCGGGATCGCCTTCGAAATACAAGTTCCCAATTTTAGTCTGCGCTCGAGGAAATCCTTGATTAGCCGATTTCCACAGCCATTCGGCTCGTTTTTTGGCGTCTAGTTCCGTTGTTTTGTCAGAGGCAAGTTCCAACTGCGCGGCGGCGTTTCCTTGCTCTGCGGACTTGAGAAGAAGTTCGAACGCCCTTTGAGAATCTTGTTTTGTTCCCAATCCGTGAACGTAACACGATCTAAGCTCATACTGAGCCAGCGCGTTTCCTTGCTCGGCAGCTTTTTGAAGTCCGTCGAACGCGATTTTTAACAGTTTTTCGCTTTCGGATTCGTCGGCGGAGATTCCGTCGCCCCCCGTCTGATAAAGAAGTCCCATTATCAACGCCGCAGAGGGAACGCCCGCTTCGGCGGGCTTGCGCGCTAAAGCGTAAGCCTTGTCGGCGTCGGGCTCGTTTCCGGCTTTCCATACGGCTAATTCGGCTTGCGCTTCCAAACTCCCGGCGTCGATCGCCTGTTGCAAAAGTTTCACTCCTTCGCCGACGTCAATTTTTTCGACGTTGTTTCCGTACAATTTATTGCAACCGCGCTTAAACAACTCTTCCGCTTCTGGCGCCGCGCTTGTCGCGGACGTCGAAAGTTCCGAAGACGTCGATTTTGTTTCCGAAACGTCTTCGGAGTCGAACGGTTGAAATTCGTCTTCCGAGGACGCGACCTTTTTTGCTGCGGCAATTCCTGCCTCTCGCGCGGGAAGCGCTCCGAAAAACGCAAGGACAAAGACCGAATTCGAACCGACTCTCTTTACGGCGTCGACGGCAGAGCCGCCAAAAACGACGCTCGTGTCGTAACTCTTGGGCAAATATCGTTTGAGGTCGCCGCAAATCATTTGACGCCAAAGGGGCTCAAGACGGTATTTCTCGATAAAACTCTCCGAAGCAGAGCCGACGCTCCCGCGCAGACCGAGAAGAGCGGCGCCCGTTCCAAGATTGTCGGAACCGACGGAATCTTGAAAACCGGCTGGATTTTTGAGCGCGATTTCTTCAATTATGTCTTCCAAACTTTCGACGAATTTGCCGGAATTGACGGCAGTATTGAATTTCAACGTTAAATTGGCGTTCAATCCTGCGACGTCGACGTAACCTTGCGCGCCGACGAAGGACGCGTCAAAGACTTCGATTAAGTTTCGAACGCATTGGGGCGCCTCGGCGAAAGGATCGTAGACCTTACGATCCAGCGTCGAATCGATTCTATTTGTTCGCGCGAAGGGATTCGCGGAACCGACGGTTCGACGCGCGCCGATTAATTCCTGAACCCCGCCTAATTCTTGAATCTCGCTTAATTCTTGCTCTTCTTGCGCTTCTTTCGCCGTTTTTAAGGCTTCTTGCCTCATTAGATCTAATTTTTCTTTCGAGGGCGTGAAAAAGGGTCGAATCTTAAAGCGGGACGCGTAGAAGGACAAAACTTTGTCGGAATTTTCGTTGAAAAAAGCCTCGAGTTCGCCGTTCGACGCGGGCTTAAAGTTTTTATAAAACGCGCCAAGTTCCTTAAGAGGCTTGGGAGAAACGAGAATAAAGCTCTTTTTATAGAGGGCGGCGTTTAAATTCCCCGAACTTTTGGCGTCCTCGAGAACTTTGTCGACTTGTTCTTTCGTCATATCCTTCGCGGGAACAACAAGACAAGCGCCCTCGCCTTTGACGTTCTGTACTACAAAAAAGGCGTTTTTAAACCCGACGTTTTTTTCAAAGTCGTCGACGTCCTCTTTCGCGTCCGTCTTGAGCGCGTCGAGCGTTTTTACAAATTCGGCGTCGCAGGCGTCGATCGACTCTTGCGAAAAGCCCGCCAAGGCGATCGCTTGATCAAAACGCGTCTGCAACGTTTCGCCAAAACGATCATAGTCAAACGCGTTCAAATCGAGCCGCAAGACTAAAATCGTGCTTCCGTTAATAAAAGGCGCGATCGGC
>JAZUGM010000066.1:0-10150 GCA_045641205.1 Thermoguttaceae bacterium | reverse complement strand
ATCGGCAAAATACCACTGATAATTTGCCGTCGCGTTTTGAACGTTGAGAACGCAAAGAAGCGTCGAACCGACGCGAGGCTCGTTGGCGATTTCTAGCGACGTCAGCCGATACGTCGACTCGCCGACATAGGGCGCTTGAATCGTCAACGTATAATCGTATGGTTCGTCCAAACGGTATTTATTGTACGTCCGAATATAATAAGTTCCGGCGGGAAGTCCCTCGAGAGAGTATTGTTGCCAGTCGGTGTTTTCGTTGGAACAATGACCGATACTATTCCGTTCCGAATCGTACAATCCCAAATACATAATCCTGTCGGATTTTTTACCGTATTCGGTTCTAATATAATCGTTAGAAGTTCCCGTCGCGCCAATTTCAAATCGATAAAAGTCGTTTTTGTCGTCGCGACCTTCCAAGGACATAGGCTCAAAAACGGCATATCCGCTTACAAATCCCAGATCGTAAGCGCCGACTAAGGAATTGTTCGGCTCGTAAGCATCCGTGTTTTCGTCCGCTTGAATTGCGACGACATAATAGGTTCCAAGACTCCCGTAGTCGGAATAACGTTGAGTTCCCTCGACGTTCAACCCTGTGCCGGAGACGGAAAAATAGTAAGTCGCGCCCGTCTCTAATTCCGACAAATCGACGATTACGTACAACGAATTGGAAGGATCGTAAGTTTTTACCAGACTTCCGTCGGCGTCGTAAAGAGAAACGGCGACGTCAAGGTTTGTAACGGCGACTTCAAGGATTGCAACGGGAACGATTCCGCCGACGTAAAGCATATCGGCGGCGCCAGTGTTCACGAAGGAGAAATAATCGACGTCGTCGTTGGTTTCGATCAAGCCCGAAATAAGCGTTCCCGAAGGCGCAAGCTCAAAGGAAGTCGCTTGAGTTCGCAAATCGCTATGATCGTCCGCTTTGTAGCCGAAACCGTTCGAAACGATTATCGCAAGGTCGTCTTCCTTATTTGTCGACCTCGCGTATTCCCCTTTGCTCCATTGGGTCAGATTCATAGAGTAACTCGACCCCATAATCGGCGCCCAGTCGTCGGCGCCTTCGTAATATTCGGTTGCGGAACCGTCCGACTCGTAGATCCCGTCGTGATCCAAGCCTAACGAGTGTCCTATTTCGTGGGCGGCGGCGTCGGCTACGCCTTTTGCCCATCCAAGCGAATCGGAAAAAACGAAACAGGGCGCGTCGACGTTCCACTTAAAAGACCTCAAGTAAGAAACGCCGCCGGCGGGTTCTTTGTACCAATCCTCGTAGGAACCGCCAATGCAACAACGAACGCCGTATTCGACGTCCTGATCGTCGGAACGCGTAAGCTGGTCGAGCGTCGGTTCGGCGGTTGTCACATTGACGTCAAACGGAGCGTACTCTTCGCTTACGCTAAGCCAAATCTCGTATATGGCTCTGAGTTCAGAGCGCGAAAAAGAAGAGTCATCGCCGTCGATATCGAAGATGGGCGTCGTTACGTCGCCAAACGATTGATTCCAGTAGGTTCCAGTCGTAGTATGCCCGTCGAAATCAAGATAGATCGTATAAGTCGACGTCGGATTACTGCTCAAATTGAAGACGAACTCTTCCGTGAGCGAATCTGGATCGACGTTTAAATCGATCAGAGAATCGTCGACAGTATAGGCGAACGCGCTTTGCTTGACTTCGAAGGGGGCTTTTAGGTCAAAATTCAAATCCAGCGGAAGCGGAGAACTCGCGATCATCGGCGTTTCCCAAACTTGCGTCTCCAGTCTTTCATTCGCGGAGGCGTCGAGCAAACCGCCGAGCGGCGTCGCGCTCAACAGCGCGCGATCTTCAAGAGCCTCGGCGCGTAGAACGCTTAGTTTCGGAACGTTGACGTTAGAAATTCCCCCCTTGCGGATAAAGGGAAGTATGTTTCTTTCGCGTCCAAACGACTTGCTTGTAAACAGACGTTTAAATGAAAACAGGCTCATTGCCGCTTCTCCAGAATGACGATCGATTCGTTTTGAAACACGCGCGATTAAATAATTTCGCGCTTTCTCCATTTTTTAAAAACAAGGGAAGGGCGAACAAAAACGCTTACGCGGACTCGTCGTTATTAAAAACGTCGCTGAAATCGACGTAAACGCGCTCGCTATTTTTGCGCGCCCTCCGAACGTCCGTTGCCTTCGCTACGAACTCCTTGTATTATATCCGTTTAAAATGCCGCTTTCAAGCCCTTGCGCGGTTGTTTGCTAAATTTTTTTGGTAACCGTTCACGGAAATTCGCATATCAATGGAAAGCCGCGTATCAACGATACGCGGATCCGTTGAACTGCCAAAAAACTTCGCGAACAGTGAAACGCAAGCGGTTGACGTCTTTCTTACTTTCTAGGTTTAGGAGTTGTTTTTAAACGAGTTTTCTCTAACCGAACGTATCCGCGCATCGTTGATGCGCGTTTAACGTGAACGATTACGTTTTGTTGAGACGGCGTTTTCTACGGGCGCTTGATTTGACTTCCTAACGCGTTATAATCAAGCAGGAGTTTTTGCGCCTTAGAATCGGCGGCGACGCGACGTTTCGCGTTTTGGACGCGCGGCGTAATGGTCGACGCGCAGATTGCCGCAACGGTCGTTTCGTTTTTATTTTGACGCGGCGCCCCGCGTCCTATCGACAGGAGCGTTAGAATGCACATTCCCGACAACTATTTGAGCGTTTCGACTTGCGCCGTTTTAACCGTCGCAACCGCGCCCGTATGGATTCGTTCTTTGAAAAAAGTCGCGCGAGATTTTCCAAAAGAGCGTTTTTCGGCGCTCGGACTTGCGTCCGCCTTCGCGTTTTTGGCGATGATGTTCAATATTCCCCTGCCGGGCGGAACGACCGGGCACGCCGTCGGAGGAACCGTCCTTGCCGTCTTACTTGGACCGGAAGCCGCGTGCCTTGCGCTGACGATCGCGCTGGCGCTCCAAGCGTTGCTTTTTGGCGACGGCGGCGTCTTGGCGTTTGGCGCGAACGCGTTTAATATGGCGTTCGTCTTGCCTTTTGTCGGATATTGTTGCTATCTTGCGTTGAAAAAAACGTTTGCTTTTTTTAGCAAAGTTTTTTTTAATAAGGAGAACCTTTCGAAACGCGCCGATTTTGTCGCGCTGGCGCTCGCTTCTTATCTTGGAATCAACGCCGCCGCGCTTGTCGCCGCCGTCGAATTTGGCGTGCAACCGATCTTCTTTACCGACGCGAACGGTCAAGCGTTATATTGTCCCTATTCGTTAAACGTCGCCATACCGGCGATGGCGATCGGGCACTTGACGCTTTTCGGACTGGCGGAAGCGATCTTTTCCGTCGCCGTTTACGCGTTCGTTCGCAACGCCGCGCCCGATTTCGCGTTAAACGAAGCGCTCTTTAAGAAGTTGGACGAAAACGACGCAAACGACGAAAACGACGCGTCGGAACAAGAGAAACCGACTCGCAAGGGCTGGGGCGCGATCTATTGTCTCCTCGCGATTTTGATCGCCGCCTCGCCGTTAGGGCTCCTGGCGGAAGGAACCGCGTGGGGAGAGTGGGGCGCCGAAGAAATCGCCGCCGTCGAGAATAACGGTCAAGCGCTTGGCTATACCCCGAAAGGAATGCTCGAAGGGTTCCAGTGGTCGGCTTTGGCGCCCGATTACGCCGCGCCCGGTACGCCCGATTGGCTCGCGTACGTTCTTTCCGCCGTCGCGGGCGTCGCGCTTTCGATTATCGTCGTCAAATTATCGTCGGCGTTCCTACTCCGACAAGCGCGATGAAAAACGAGCGGACGCCCGACTGGCTATTACGCGAAGACGTCGGAAAAGTTCCGACCGACGGCGACGCCTTCCTACGCCGGAGTTACGACGCTTTGGCGTTCGTGTTGAACAAAGCGAAGCGCGCCCCGGAAAGGTCGCGCGGCAAATTCGATTTGGCGACGCGCGTAAAGTTGGCGTTGACGCTGATCGTCGTCTTTTGCGCGTCGGCCGCGCGGAATTTCGCTTTTGTCGAAATAGTCGGCGTCGCGGAACTGGCGCTAATAGCGACGTTCGACGCAAAAAAAATCGTAAGAATCCTAACGGCGCCGATTCAAGCGAGTCTGATTTCCGCCGCGATACTCGCGCCCGCGATATTTTGGGGGCAGACGCGCGCTTTTTGCGTCGTGCCGTGGAAAACGTTGGTTTCGACCGTTGCGCTTGCGCTCTTGGCGTATTCGACGAACTGGAACCGATTCACGTGCGCGTTCAAATCGTTCGGCGCGCCCGACGCGTTGGTTTTCGTCTTTGACTTGACCTTAAAATACGTCGTCGTTCTAAGCGATATTTGCCTAGACTCCCTCGACGCTTTGCGCTTGCGTTCGGTAGGGCGCGATCGCCATAAGGCGAAAACGCTGGGCGGCATAGTCGGCGTCGCTTTGTTGCGCGCGCAAAAGACGGCGCAGGAACAATTCGACGCGATGACGTGTCGTTGTTTTTCGGGCAAGTACAGTAGATTTCGCACGCCCTTGCGCCCGATCGATTTTGTCGGCGTCGCCTTGTGTTTATTGACGATCCTGCTTTTTGTTTATCTGGAGCGCGTGATTCGATGTTCGAACTAACCGACGTTTCATTTTCCTACGACGGCGGCGTTCAAGCGTTGACCGACGTTTCTTTACGCGTCGAAAGAGGTCAAGCCTTGGCGCTAATCGGCGACAACGGCTGCGGCAAGACGACGCTTTTAAGAGTCCTCAACGGACTGATATTTCCAACGCGCGGCGAATATAAATTCGACGGCGCCAAAATTGATCGCGATTCCTTGTGCGATCTGAATTTCGCGAAAAATTTCCACCGACGCGTTGGGTTCGTCTTCCAAAACGCCGACGCCCAGCTTTTTTGCGGAAGCGTAGAAGACGAAATTGCGTTTGGTCCGCGCCAGTTGGAACTTGAAGAAAACGAATGTCGACGACGCGTCGACGACTGCTTGGCGCTGTTGGACATAGAAAAGTTAAGAACGCGCGCCCCGTACGCGTTGTCGGGCGGCGAAAAAAGAAAAGTCGCCTTCGCATGCGTCTTGGCGTTGAATCCCGACGCGCTAATAATGGACGAGCCGCTAGCCGGACTCGACAAAGAAGCGCAAAATCGAATCGTCGAGTTGTTAAAAACGTTGCGTGACGCGAAAAAAACGCTGATTTTCGCCACGCACAACGAAACGCTAGTAAAAGTGATCGCCGACGAACAAATTAAATTAAGCGCCGGCAGACGAGTCGCGTGAGACGCCTGCGAAAAGTCGCCGCAATTCATTGCGGACGTTAGACTGGAAGTAAGCGTTTATGGAATCCGCGTATCAACGATACGCGGATTCGTTGAATTACAAAAACGCGTAGTTCTGATTCAAGATCGTTAAACCGACGTCTTCTATTGCGCGCCGTCGCGAGCCGAAACTGTAAGCGTATCCTTGGTACGCGGCTTTCCCTGGACGCGTAAAATATTGCTTCTATTCAAGCGCTCCGATTCGGCAAAAGCTTCTTAACAAAAGGAACCTTCCCTGCGACGATCCCGAGCAAGTCGAAAAATGCCGCCGTCTTGAATCCAAAGTTAAGCGCGACGTACAAAGCGCAACCGACGCAAGCGCCGCCAATGAATCCGACCCAAGACGCGAAAGGATAGACAAGTCGATAAAACGCCCAAGCGCCGAAACACGCAAGCGCGGCAATTACCGCGTAAATTGAAACGTCGCGAAGCTGACTGAAAAGCCCGTAGTTGATTTCTTTGCCGGTATAGTATGAATTGAGGTAGGCGCTAGTCAACGAAGAAAAAATCCCAAAAACCAACATCGGATACAATCCGAAAAAGATCAAAACGGCGACCGAAACGAGCGAAAGGCATTTCTTGAAAATTTCCAAATACAAAAAGCGATCCGAACGCCCGCGCGCGTTTAAAAGTTGCAAATTCAATACGTGAATCGGCCACAAAACGATCGTGCAAGTCAACAACCACCATATTGGAATACAGGGAAGCCATTTCGGGGTGATTACCAGCTCGATAAAAGGGCGCGAGAGCGTGCAAAGTAAAAACGCTGGAAAAGCGATCGCCAAAACGGAAACGCAAAGCGCGCGTTTGAACGCTTCTTTCAAGCGCGGCAAATCGTCCTGAATTTTGGAAAACGCGGGAAAGAGAACTTGCGAGATCGCGCCTTGAATACTATGCGGCCAAAGCGAAGAATAACGCCGCGCCTGTTCGTAATATCCCAACGTCTGCGCTTGATAAAATTTTCCGATCGCCACGTTGTATATGTTCACAAAAAACGCGTCCAACAGTCCGGCGATCATCAATTTGGAACCGAACTGAAAAAGACTTCCCAGCGCTTTCAAACTGAAGACTAGTTTCGGAACCCAACGAACAAAGAGAAAAACGGCGATCGTACCGCAAGCGGTTGAAACAAACGTTTGCCAGACGAGCGCCCAAACCCCGTATCCGCGCCAAGCGAGATAAAGCGCCACGCCCCCGCTAATTGGAATCGCGACCAAATGCGACGCCGTAATAAAACCCTGTTTTAAATTTCGCCCAAGAATCACGCGCTGAACCGACCCCAACGCTCCGATCGGCAACGTCCACGCCGAAACCATAATCGTTTGGCGCAAAATCGGCTGACGGTAAAAATCGGCGATCCAAGGCGCCGAAACGATCATTATCCCGCAACAGAGGAACGCAAGGAATATGTTGTAATAGAAGACCGAAGAAAGGTCGGTTTCCGTTACCTCCTTGCGTTGCAACAGCGCCTGACCAAATCCGCCATTAATAAACATATGGCTCACCGCCCAAAAGATCGCGAGCATTCCTAGAACGCCGTAATCGTCCGGGCTGAGCAGTCGCGCCATACAGATTCCAAGCAGAAGTTGAATTCCTTGACTTGCAAATTGGAAAATCAACACCCAACTTGCCGCTTTGAAGGATCGTTTCGCTAGATTCTTATCGTCCATCTCCATTTATACTTCAATCCTATCAAGCAAAACTTCCATTTTTCTCATTGGTATACGCTTTTGCTCATATTCTTCCAAAAAACAAAAGCCGCATTTCAGATACATTCTGACAGCCGCTTTATTTGACTCTGCAACCCAAAGCGTTACTCTCGTTAAAGACAATTTCTCCTTTGCATATAACAGTGTTTTTTTAGTCGCTTGACTTCCAATTCCTAACCCCCAACTGGATTCCTCTCCTATGAAAATATTAAATTCTGCACAAAAAGATATGAGATCAATTTCACGTAGATCAACTATTCCAACAAATTGATCGAATCTTTTCGACATATCGCAAAACGAACCGATTTTTCATCTGTGATCGCCTGTCGAATCCAGTTGCGTTCCACCGATTCGGTTACGCCATATTTTGACGGATCGGAACCAGTATATTTCCAAATAGAAGGATCGTTTCTCCAGCGCCTCGAAACGTGCGCATCGTTTTCCTTCAACGGACGTAAATAAATTTCTACGTTCATTTATTCAAACCTTCGTTTTTAACGAAAGAACGATTCGTTCCATATCGTGCGAATTACTATTTTGGTCGACTGGTAAGCACACAAGATTATCAATCAAGCGTCGTTCAAAAGAATCTTTTGAAACGACCGAATCAAGATTTGACCAATAAGTCGGAACGAAGATTTTATTTTCAATTAGTTTCTTCTTCAATTCTCTTCCGTTCTTCACTAACAGTGGATAACACAAGGGAACGAACGTTTCCCTGTCGACGTCAATTTTTAATTCGTTTTGCGCCGTTAAACGTTCGTGGAGAAACAAAAAGTTTTCGCGTCTTTTCGTTGCTATTTCTTCCAACGATACGGACTTCAATATTTTTTCGGAAAGCAACGATATTTTCTTAGGCGTCCAGTCGCGCATCGCGTCGCTGTTGGCGCGAAAATATCGATAGCCGTCTTCCGTCTTGTCTTCCGCGCGCATAAGCAAATGCGTGCAACAGTCGAAGACTTCTTGACGAGGCAGGTCGAGTTCGGAAACAAAGTTGCCAAACGCATACCCTCCGTCGGGCGTTCCGACGAACTTTCGAACCGAATTAAACGCGTCGCAACTTTTAGGCGGCTCGAAGAAGAACGCTTGCGTCAAGTCGGCGATGAAATTACGCGTTTCAGACGCCAACGCTTGAGTCGTCGCGTCTTTTATGCCGAAATAATCGACATATAACAACGCTTCGTCAGACGCAAGTTGCGCGTCGAGGACTGGCGAGAACGAAGAATCGAGCGAATAATAAACGTAATCAACGCCCGCCTTGCGTAACGTCTCGAAAACGACCGGGCAAATATAGCGAGGAACAAACACTCGTCGATAATTGCGACGGCGAAGAATCAATTCCAAGCCCGAACGCCCCAAGTTGACGGGGTAGGTGTTAGGACGCGAAATAGAATCGCGTTGTTCCGCGAACTCCCAAGGCAAATAGCCGCCTATTGGTTTCATCTTTACTCCAACACTACGCGTGCCAATTGGTCGGTGCGTTCCATAACGTCGTTCGCTTCTTCTTGCGAATCGAATTTCAAAACAAGCGTGCCGATCGCTTCGTTTGCTGCAGAAAACCCCATAACAATCGCGCCTGATTCCACCCAAAGGTCTTTCTCAATTACGTTGGGACGAATTTCATCGGAGATCCATAGGCGATCAAAGACGCCCGGCTTGTCGCTATGCAGAATAATCTCTGCCCAATAGCCGTTGTAGGGTCTTTGTTCGACGTCGACGATCGGCTCGCCAACGCAAGCACGAACGGCGTTCGTTATCAAATCGACGCCAGTCGCATAGCGCAACATTTCCGCCAGGCGATTACCTCCGCCGCGCGGCGTTGCTTCCATAATAAACGCTCGCCCGTTGACGTCTTCGCGCGTTTCCACGTTGTAAATCGAAGTTTTCATTTCGAGCAAGGTTAGTAGACGTTGCAACTCAGAAGTAAGTTCTTGTTGGTTGGCGTCGCTTATTGACGAAGGCCAACTATAGGCTGCGGGCGTATAAGGATTGGTTGCGGCGGCGTCGAAACGTTGACTTGAGAAGGAAACGAATTTCAATTTACCGTCGACGGAAAAACAATCCGTATCTGAAGAAAAGCCCTTCTTTTCAATGAAATCTTCGATAACAAATTCGTCGCAATGCGAAAAGTTTAGCGCGTATTCTATACTAGTCTTCAATTGTTCGAACGAATCGACGCGCGAAACGCCTTTACTTCCTGCGGAATCTGTCGGCTTGACGATGATCGGCCAATGGAACAAATCGGGCGCTTCCGAAAGCGCTTCGGAAACCGACGTATAACTTTTGGCCGTCGGGACGTTGAATCCGTGATCAGTGAGAAACTTGCGAAAACGACCTTTGTTTTGTAACAACGAAATCGATTCGTAAGAACCGGCGCTGGGTAACGCTAATTTCTCAGCTACATACGCCGCCGTCGCCACGCCCGGATCGCACGCGAAAGACATAATCCCGTCGATGCGAAGTTCCTGTGCTTTTCGCAATACTGCTTCTCTGTCGATAATACTGACGTTGCAATACTCGTCCGAAAATTTATGCGCCCAGTTGTCGGGCAGATAATCGCAAGTGATCGCGTAATACCCAAGACGACGCGTCGCCTCCAAGACGGGTTTGAGGAAACGAGAACCGCCCAATAGTAAGACGCGTTTTTGCTTTGGAACTAAACTCATTTTCAACCTCTAATCGTCCGTTTAATAATTGCGCAAATTCTCGTCAAATCCTCGACCGCCAACGTCGGATAGAGCGGCAAGCACAAAACGCGCGAAGAAACGTCCTTCGCAACGCGTAAATCCCCGACGACGCGCGCCCCGGCAAACGCGGGCATATCGGTTAAAAGCGGCCAAAAATATCGTCGCGGAAAGATTTGTTCCTCGTTGAGCGCCGCAAGAACGCGCAAAAGTTGCGATTCGTCCTTGAATAAAACCGGCATATAACTGTAATTGTATTCAGTCGGATCGAACTCTTGGAACGTCAAATCGTCGACGTCGCCAAGTTCGCGGAAATACAACTCGCTCAATTCGCGACGCTTGGCTAACACGTCGCCGAGATATTTTAGATTCGCCAACCCGACGGCGGCGGAAACTTCCGTCGTTTTGGCGTTTGTGCCGACGTCGGTTAGGTTCTTTTCGGCGTCGTTGCCGAAGGAACGTAATTGGCGCAACCTGGGGCGCGTCGATTCGTTCGGCGAAAAACA
>JAZUGM010000065.1:0-3883 GCA_045641205.1 Thermoguttaceae bacterium | reverse complement strand
AAGTAGAAATCGGCGAAATCGCCGTCGTAAAGCGTCCCGGAAGGATCAATTTTTGAATCGTGGGAGGTCGTCGTAGGAAACGTCATCTCTAATTACTCCGCTCCGAAAAATCGGAAAGGACTAGCGATCAAAAAGGAACGTCGAATTTATGTCGCGCGCCGTTTCGGAACGCGCGCGCCAAGAACCTTAAACAACATTCCGAAGTCCCGCGACGTCCAAAACGAAAAATTCGGAACGAAAAGCAAACGCTCGAACGTCGCGGAAAGCGCGAAGTCGAGCGTCGCCTCCTCAATAAGACGCGTTAAAACAGATAACGATTGAAGATATTTTCAATCAACTCTTGTCGTCCGCTGACGCAGGCGTCGGCTTCGCCTTTCTTCAACATATATTCGGAAAGGGTCTTGAAATTGTGCTTGCCCGCTTCAATTTCGGCGCCGATCCCGGAATCCCAAGAAGAATATCGGTTCTTCAACATCTCTTCCAATTCGCCGGACTCGCGCATTTTCGCCGCGATTCGAAGTCCCTTGGCGAAGGCGTCCATACCGCCGATATGCGCGTAGAACAAATCGATCGGCTCGAAGCTCTCGCGTCGCACTTTGGCGTCGAAGTTCAGCCCGCCGGTCGTGAAGCCGCCGTATTTGAGCAGGACGAGCGCCATCTTCGTCGTCATATAGACGTCGGTCGGGAATTGGTCGGTGTCCCAACCCAGCAACATATCGCCGGTGTTGGCGTCGACGGATCCGAGGAATCCTTGGCTGGCGGCGTATTCCATTTCGTGTTCGACGGTATGCCCGGCAAGCGTCGCGTGATTCGTCTCGATGTTCATCTTGACGTCTTTGTCGAGTCCGTAGGCGCGAAGGAAGTTGATGCACGCGGCGCAGTCGTAGTCGTATTGGTGCTTCGTCGGTTCCTTCGGTTTCGGCTCAAAATAGAACTGACCCGTAAAGCCGATCTCTTTCGCGTAATCGACCGCCATATGCATAAAAGCGGCCAAGTGGTCGAGTTCGCGCTTCATATCGGTGTTCCAAATGCACTGATAACCTTCGCGACCGCCCCAGAACGTGTAGCCTTGCGCCTTAAGTTCCTTCGAAACTTCCATCGCTTTTTTCACTTGCGCGGCCGCGTAAGCGAACGTGTCGGCGTTGCAACTCGTCGCCGCGCCGTGCATAAAGCGCGGATTGTTGAACATATTGGCGGTACCCCAAAGCATCGTGATCCCAGTGCGTTCCGACTCCTCTTTGAAGACGGCGACGACTTCGTCGAGAATCTTGTTCGTTTCCGCCAAAGTTTTTCCTTCGGGCGCAATGTCTCGATCATGGAACGCGTAATACTGGAACCCCGCCTTTTCGAGAAATTCGAAGAAAACGCGAACGCGATTCTTGGCGTTTTCAACCGAATCGGAGCCGTCGTCCCAAGGACGCGACATCGTGGCGGAACCGAAGGGATCCGAGCCGTTCATACGCATCGTGTGCCAAAAGGCGCAACTGAATCGCAGATGATCCTTCATCGCCTTACCCTCGATCGATTCGTCGGGATTATAATAGCGAAACGCCAAAGGATTCTTCGAATCTGGACCTTCGTAGTTAATCTTCGAAACATAATCAAACGCCGCCATAACAACACTCCTGTCAAACGCACGTCGCGACGTTTTCGTCAAACGAAAAACACGACGCAAGGAATCGCGAAAAAAACAAAGACTCGCGCATCGCGCGCTTTCCCAAAGAAAAAGACGCGACGACGAGAGCGCAAACCAAAATCGACAAAGTCGAACGCCTACGCGTCCTTTGAATATACCAGATTCAAGACAAAAAGAAAAGAAAAAAGCAAGAGATTTTCACAAATTTCAAATTTATAGCGAAAAAAAATACGTTAAAAGGACGTCGACGACAAAAAATAAGGAAACGACGCCAAACGACAAAGACTCGACGCCCCCAAACGCCCTTTGTCGACTAATCTAAAGTCGACAAAAAGTCAAAGATTTGAACCGCAAGAACGTCAACGACGCAACGACGCGTTCGGCGCGTAAACGGAACCGACTTTTAACGTGAAATCGTAACCTAAATCCAGCTCTTCTCCACCGTTCGTCGGAAGCGCGTTCTTCTGCGGACTAGGCGGAACTTCCAAGGTTTCTGGAGTCGACGCCGCAGGCGCGGGCGAGGGCGCCGTTTCCGTCGTCTCGACGCCCGACGCGTTTTCAGGCGCCGATTCGTTTAATTCGGCAGTCGTCGTCTCGCTAGGACTCTGATCTTTCGTTTCCGCGGCTTGTTCTCCCTCCGCTTGAGGCGCCGCCGCGTCTTCTTCCGTTTCGATTTTGTCTTCTTCGGCGTTCTCTTTTTCCGCCTCTTCTAAGACGCGCGCCAAACCTTCTTCGCGGATCTTTTGAAGTCGCTCGATCGCTTTCTCGTCGATCTCTTCGTAAAACGCGCTTGATTGAATCGACGGAACGTCTTCGCCCTCGAAACCGTTTTCTTTCCTTTGCGGCAACGCCCTGTCGCCTCCGAGTCGCATGCCGGCTTTGTCGTAAGTCGCCGTCGTAAAGGGCCCCGCGCCAAAGACCCAGCGATCTCGAATTTGAGACGATTTCGTATCGACGCCCGACTGCCAAATAATCGCGCCCGTCGTCTTGTTATACGCCCACATACGCAATTTAACTTGCGCTTTCTGATCGGTTCGCTTAATAAGCGCGAATTCGGGAATCGACGTCGCGCTCGTGATCGTTCCAAGCGCGGGTATCGTCGTTTCGGGTATGCCGTACATCAGTTCGTAACGATTCGTTCCGACGGCGCCCGGCGCAATTTCGACAATATAATCGGCGGAATCCTCGCCGTCTTTTACAAACGCGCCGTTTGCCGCCAGTTGCTGACGCACAAGGCTTTTGAGATAATCCACGTCGGTCGACGAATTGGCGGTTTTTACAAAGACCTTGAGCCCCAGTAAACGCGAATAATCGTATTCGTCGACAAGTTCCTCCATAGCGCTGGAAATAAGAAGCTGTTCCGTCGCCGTGCGCGACGTGTCGGAAAACTTCGTCGTTCCGCATCCTACGCAAAGACCGAACGCCAAAACGCACAACGCCTTGCGCAAAGCGACGCTTCCCTTCCCTAGACGCGTAAACGACGCGACGGGAGACGCGCGCGCGAATCGTCGGAAGAAAGGAAAAGAAAGAAACATCGTCAAAAATCCTTTTTGAAATCGTCGACGCCAAACGTCGTCTTAAAAAAGTAGTCCGTCCTTAGACTACCGGCGCTAGCGCTTAAGTAAAACGGCGCGCGAAAGGATTGTAACTTTTTTTTCTTGACGAGAAAAGCCTAATTTATCGCTGAATCATAAGCGTTCGCGGGAATTTTAAACGAAATCGCGCTCTTAATTTGACCGCCTCTTGTTTCGTTCGTTTTTTTCGATAAAATCGCTGGAGGAGCCTCAAAAGCCGCCGCAGTAACGGACGGTTGGAATTACCAAAAAACGACGATCCTAGGCGCGCTTCCGCGCAATCAACGCGTTTACAATCCAAAATCAACGCCTTTCCTTGCGCTTTTTTAATCGAACACACAAAGATTACGGCGTCCCTCGTTCCAATCCGACCGCCGAATTTCATTTGGCGGCTTACCGCCGACGCTCGTCAAATTTTAACCGCAATAAATTTAACCGCAATAAGGAGAATAAATTGCAACGAACAAACACTGTGAAAACGCGCCTTGCGTCGTTCGCGTTACTACTGTCGTCCTGTTGCGCGACGCTTTCTTTCGGCGAAGAAGTCGCGCCGTTGAATCCCGTCGCGCAAGACAGACTGCCCGCCAAAATCGAAAACCGCGCGGTAACGCCGGATATCGGTTGCTTCTGGGCTTTCGAACTTGAAAACGAAGACTATAAAACGCAAATCGAC
>JAZUGM010000064.1:0-8482 GCA_045641205.1 Thermoguttaceae bacterium | reverse complement strand
ATCGAGCGCCTGTTCTTTGTCGACGTTCGGATTGATCTCGCGCCGGAGCGCGGCAAGAAGCGAATTAAACGCCGCTTCTTGTTCGGAAGTCGGATTTTCGAGCCTTGCGCGTATGCCGTCGATTCGCCCTGCGGTGATTTTCGCGACGTCGCGCGCCCATTGGTCCAAATAGTTGCGATCGCCGCATTTTTTGACGACGCGCGCGCGTATCGCTTTTTCTATCGGGTGGACGAAATCATAAACGCCGGGCAAATACGGGCGCGATTCTTGCGTCTTTTCCTTCTTTTTGTCCTTTGGGTTTTCGTCGGTTTGGAGCGTCGACTGCGCGGCGCCCCCTTCGGTTCCTTCGCCCTCGCCAATGACTTGAACGTTAAGTTTGCTCGACTTTTCCCCGACTTGGAGCTGATTGATTAGCACGCGGAATCGGTCGTCGTGTGATCGAATCGCCTGCAACGTCTGCCAGACGACCTTGTAACGTTCGTTGTCGTCGAGCGCCTCTTCCGGGTCGACGTTTTCCGCGATGACGATCGGAATGACGACGTACCCGAATTTTTTACCGGGCGCAAGTCGCATAACTCGCCCTACCGCTTGCACGACGTCGACTTGCGAAGCGCGGGGGGATAGGAAAAGCGCGGCGTCTAGGTTGGGCACGTCGACGCCTTCGGAGAGACAACGAACGTTCGAGAGGACGCGGCACGCGTTTCGGTCGGAATCTTCGCGCAACCAGCGCAAGAGCTTTTCGCGTTCGTCGGCGGGAAAAGTTCCGTCGACGTGTTCCGTTTCGATTTCGACCGACGCGGGGCGCTTAGGCGCGAAAACGCCGACTTCGGCGACGCGTTCGGACTCGGCGCTCTTTTCTTCGGCGTTCGACCGACCCGAATGGGTAAGAAAGGCGTCGCGTCGCTCGGCGTCTTCGGCGCGCTTGCTCGCGGCGGCGTCTTCGTCGGCGATTTGCGCGGCGCGTTCCTCTTCAAGCAACTTGTCGCCGAGGATTTTGAAAGCGCGCGCGAATTCTTTGGAATCTTTAATCGATCGGCAAAAGGCGACGGCGCGTCTCATCGGCTCTGGGTCGGCGGCGAAATCGTCGTTTTCGCTCGAAGGGGCGCCGTCAAACTTGCTCTGCTTGTTGAGTCCGCGCCAACAGCCGATCATTTTGGCGACGTCGTCGACGTCTAAATCTCGCCCGGCGTCTTCGCGCTTGAGTTCGCCCGACTCGGCGACTTCGGAGACCGTTTGGCACTGCGAAAGGTATTTTCGCGCGTATTCTTCGCCGACGACTAGGATCGAAACTTTGTAGTCGGCGAGCAAGCCCTGTTGGACGGCGGCGCCGAAACTCAGGGTAAAGAAGTCTTTGCCATAAAGGGCTTCGTCGTCCATCGAGCAAAGTTCGGCTTTTTGCTCCTTGACCTTTTGGCGCGCGAAATCGCCGTAAACGCGGGGCGTCGCGGTCATATAAAGGCGCTTCTTGCCCTTGATTACGGCGTCGTCGTGGACTTTGACGAAGGCGGACTCGTCGACGGTTCCGAGCGTGACGCCGGTCGTTCGGTGCGCTTCGTCGCAAACGATCAGATCGAAGGCGGGCAAGCCGATTTTTTGCGCGTCGGAGATCGCTTGAATCGATTGATAAGTCGAAAAAACGACGGTTAGGGGCGCTTCTTGCGATTCGCGGATTCTTGCCCAACGTTCGGCGACGATTTCCGGCTTCGTCGTCGCGGGGTGCGAAAATTGGACGGGATCGAACTCGGGCTCGTCGCTTTCTTGCGTTTCGTTCTTCTTACTTTTCGACTTGGCTTTTCCGACGAGTGCGGCGTTTCGACGGGAGTCTTGGCGGTGAATTTGGGAATCGGAACAAACGATAATCGGAGCGAGGGGGCGGTTCGATTCGCGCGTCCATTCGGCGAGCGTTTGCGCGAGGAGGGTTAGGGACGGGACGAGATAGAGGACAAGCCCGGCGTCGGGCGCGACGGCTTCGGTTATGCGGAGGGAAGTCAGCGTTTTGCCGGTTCCGCAAGCCATAATTAACTTGCCCCGATCGGCGGATTCGAAGCCTGATTTTACGGAGTCGAGGGCGGCGAGTTGGTGCGGGCGAAGCGATTTTTTTGGGCGGAGAAAATCGGAGTCGGTTCGATTTTTAAGGACGTCGTAGAGTCGTTCCCAGTCGTAAAGGGCGTCGTCGAACATATCGACGCGCCGCAAAACCGCAGGCGGCGTTCGATCTTCAATTTCCTTGCGCGCGTTGGCGCTTAGGGGCGCGGTCGTATAAAGCAACAGACGCGAGAATTTTTTGCCGGAATAATCCCGCCCGGCGGCGGCAAGAAAGGAGTCGATTTCTTCTTTGGGGATCGTCGCGTCAGGGGCGTAAAATTTACACTGAACCGCCCAAAATTCGCCGTCGCGCGTTTCCACGACAAGATCGATTCCAATGTCGGCGATATTTTTTGCTTTTTCCCAATCTTTCCAAAAAACGACGCGTTCGATTTGCGGGTATTCGGGCGAATGGCGCAAGATTTTGGCGACTAGTTCTTCGAAGAGGTCGCCTTGTTCTTTGGGCGTTTGCGCGATTTGGCGAAAATTGGCGAGTAGTTCGGCGATTTGCATTGCGACGCGGCTCCTGTCTTGCGTTTTTTGGACGTTTTTCGAGAAAGAAAAACGATTAACAGAATGATAAACGAGCGTCGGGGCGGCGTCAACTGGATATTGAGAAAAACGTCGCGTTCGTATCGCGTCGCATTGCGCCGCGCGCGGTAAGCCGCCGCATTTAATGCGGCGGTTACGGTTGTATAATGAAAGGCGTAGCTCAAATACGACAGCGTCGCGTTCTTTTCAGAAATCGTTCGTTTTTTGGTAATTCAACGCCAACCGCCGCATTATATGCGGCGGCTTACCGCAGGCGCTTACCAAAAAAAACAGTGAAAAGCGTCGTTCTTCAAGAAAACGCTTGATTTTCTCATAACGCGGGGTTATACTTCCTATTAATGTATTATGTCGACGCGACGTCGACGCGTTTTAATAAGATTAGGGAGAATAAGATGTCCGCCAATTTGAAAATGTTTGATTTGTCGGGGCGCAAGGCGCTTGTCACGGGCGCAAGCGGCGGAATTGGCAAAGGATACGCGACCGCGTTGGCGGCGGCGGGCGCCGACGTCGCGATTTTGTGTCGCAACGGCGTCGCGGGCGAGAAAGTCGCTAAGGAAATCGCCGAGACTTACGGCGTTCAAGCGATCTATCAATATTGCGACGTTTCCGACGAAAAGAGCGTCGATTCCGCAGTCGCGGGAGTCGTCGAGAAATTTGGTCGTCTCGATATTGGCGTCAACAACGCCGGAATCGGCATTCTTGGCGGCGACGAAAATTATTCTCTCGACGACTGGAACAAAGTGATCGGCGTCAATATGACGGGCGTTTGGCTTTGCGCGCGCGCCGAAGGACGCGTCTTCATCAAGCAGGGCGGCGGCGGAAAAATTATCAACACGGCCTCGATGTCCGCAAGAATTAGCAACTGCAACGCTTCTTACAACGCGAGCAAGGCCGCCGTCGTTGAAATTACGCGTATGCTTGCCGCGGAATGGGGCGCGTATAATATTAACGTCAACTGCATTAGTCCGAGCTATCTTCTTTCTCCGATGCACGCGTCGACGCCCCTTGAAGCGCGCGCAAGAATTCGCGAGTTGACTCCGTTAGGATACGTCGAACGACCCGAAGATTTGTACGGTCCCGTCGTTTTTCTTGCGTCCGACGCTTCGAATTACGTCACCGGGCACGATTTGCTTGTCGACGGCGGTCACACGCTCAACGCGTGGATGGCGCCCTTGGGACGCGCCGTTCCGCCCCGCGTCTCGCCCGAAGAAGAATGCGCGCAACTCAAAAAAGATTTGGCGACGCTCGACGTTCCTTGCGACGCCAACGGTTTGAATTTCGAGCTTCACCCTGAAATTGCGGGCGCCTATCGCGCGATGTTGAAAACCGACGAATGAGACGAGGAAACGACGAAAATGGCAAACAAAATCCTTGCGTTCGATTTGGGCACGGGCGGGAATAAAGCCGCGCTGTTCGATTCCGACGGCAAATGTTTGGCGTCCGCCTTTGTCGAATATTCGACGAGTTTTCCCAACGTCGGCTGGTACGAGCAAGCGCCCGAAGATTGGCGCCGCGCCGTCGTCGGCAGCGCGCGTAAATTGCTTGAATCGACGAAAATAGGCGCCGACGAGATTTCTTGCGTCGCGCTTTCGGGTCATAGTCTCGGTTGCGTTCCCCTTGATCGCGACGGTCGACTTTTACGCGCGCAAACGCCGATTTGGTCCGACGTTCGCGCGACGGAAGAAGCCGACGAATATTTTAAAAACGTCGATCCGACGGAATGGTATTTGACGACCGGCGGCGGTTTTTCGGCGGAGCATTACGTCGTCTTTAAGATGCTGTGGTTGCGCAAACACGAGCCTAAAATCTTCGAAAAAACGCGCAAATTCATTGGGACGAAAGACTACGTCAACTATTGGCTTACGGGCAAAATCGTCACGGATTTCGGTTACGCGTCGGGTTGCGGCGTCTGGAATTTGCGCGATTGGAACTACGACGAAAAGTTGATGCGCGCGGCGGGCGTCGATCGCGAACTCTTGCCCGACGCTTTGCCGTCGACGGAGCCGATCGGAACGCTGACGAAGGAAGCGGCGGACGAACTTGGGTTGAATCAAAACACGGTCGTCGTTTGCGGCAGCGTCGACAACTCGTGTATGGCGCTTGGCGCGGGCGCGTTCAAAAGCGGTCGTTCCTACGCGTCGATGGGTTCGTCGACTTGGATCGCGCTTTCCGACGACAAATTGGAACTTGATCCTAAGACGAAGCCCTACGTTTTTGCGCACTGCGTTCCAGGTCAATACGCGATCGCGTTGGCGTTGTACTCCTCCGGAACGACGTTTCGATGGGTTCGCGACGTTATGTGCCGCGATCTTGTCGAACGCGCGGAGAGGGAAGGGCGAAACGTTTACGAACTAATGATCGAAGAGGCGTCAAGTTCGCCCGTCGGCGCCAACGGTCTGGCGATGAATCCGAGCTTTGCCGGAGGCGCGTCGCAAGACGGAACGCCGAAATTGCGCGGCGCTTTCGTCGGAATCGACTTGGCGCATAATCGCGCCGACGTCTTGCGCGCGACTTTGGAAGGCGTCGCGTTGGGATTGCGCAACGTCCGCGAATGTCTCTTCCGCAATTCCGCGAGCGCGGATAGTATGACGGTCGTCGGCGGAGGCGCAATCAGTCCGATTTGGCGCCAGATTTACGCCGACGTTATGAAAGTCGCGATCGTCAAAACGAACGTCGATCAGAACGCGGCCGCGTTGGGCGCCGCCGCGCTTGCCGCCGTCGGAACCGGCGTCTGGGATTCCTTTGATCGAATCGACGAAATCGTTCAAGACGGCGAACGAACGGAGCCGCGCGCGGAAAACGCGGCGATTTACGACAAAGCCTACGACGATTTTTTAGTCGCGCGCGAATTGTTGGTTAATTACGCCGCGAGGCGATAACGTCCTCGACGAACTGATATTAGGGTTTTAGCGCCGTTGATTTATCGTCGGCGCGTCGTTATGCAGAGATTTTTATAAAATGTCAGAAAACGATTTTTCCAACGTGTTCATTCCCGGTTTGCTTGACGTAAGCGCCGTTCAAACGACGTCGACTAAGGATGACGTGGCTTTTGTCGCGGATTTGGCGGCAAAATTTAACTGCAAAGCCGCTTTTGCGCTTTCCGGGTTCCTTCCTTTCCTCAAAGAGGAACGCGAACGCCTCGGCGGCTCCTTTTTAATCGGCGGGACGATCGGTTATCCTAGCGGTCAAACGTCGACCGCAATGAAAGTCGCCGAAGCGAAGCGCCTTGTCGAATTTGGCGCCGACGAAACGGATATGGTTCTCAACGTCGGATACCTCCTTTCCGGAATGTTCCAAGAGGCGTTAAACGATATTAAAGCCGTGAAGCAAGCGGTTGGCGCGACTCCCTTAAAAGTGATTATTGAAGCGCCCGTTCTTGACGCCGATAATGTGAAACGCGCCGCCGAATTGGTCGTCAAAGGGGGCGCGCAATGGGTTAAAACGGGGACGGGCTGGGCGAAAACCGGCACGACGTTGGAGCATTTGCGTCTTATCCGCGAAGCGGTCGGGTACGACGTCAATTTGAAAGTCGCCGGCGGCGTCTCCGATTTGGCGACTATTCGCCAGATGTTGCAATATAAGGTCGGAAGATTTGGAATCGGTCGCAAAGCGCGCGCCATTCTTGAAGAATACGAAAAGTTGCAGTCGACGAAATAATTCGCGTTTGTTATAATCTGTCTTAAAAGACTTGATTTTATAAGTTAAGGCGTCTTTGTGGAGCGGCTTCGCTTTTGGCGAAAGCGCCGTCCCGTCGTTCCAACAAGATTTGCCGAACGTTGTTGTTTATGGTGGTATTATGAAATTTAAATATTGGAGCGCGTTAGCGTTAAGCGTCTTGACGTTTTTTTCCGTTTCAAGCGTTCTTCGCGCGCAAGACGCGTCCGCGCCGAAAGTCGTCGTTTCGATTAACGGCGAAGAGCGCGCGCCTTCCTTTGGCACGATCGCCGGAAGTTGGTTTTATCACGACGGAGCCGAGGGCGCTCAAGCGCTTTTGCTCGGTTTTCCGAAGGCGGGCGTCGAACAGGCGCCGAATTATCGCATCGTCGCCGACTTGACGTCTGAGTCGTTCGTTCAGGTTTCGATTCCGAAAGAGTTTGTCGAGAACGCCGTTTTTGTTAATTGTATGAGCAAGAACCTTGGCGACGTTCCTTGTCGCGTTTCGTGGAGTCGACCGAATGCGGCGCCCTTTGACGCGACGATCAACGAAGGACGCGTCGAGGGGAACTTCGCGCGAGAAGACGCGGGACTAGTCTTGACGATCGCCGCGCCCGCGTTAAAAGCGGGTCAGACTTGCGCCGTCGAGATTAGTGATTTTCAGTATAGGACGGCGCCGATCAGCGGTTCTTTTTCGCTTGATCCGAAACGTAAGCCGCAGTCGCTCGATCCGATCGAGACTTCGCCCGATTTCCGACCCGCGCTGGCGAGCGCGCTTGTCGAATGGGATTGGAAGATGCAGGACGGTATTGGTACGGAACGCGAACCGAATACTTACGCGCAGGCGCTCGAACAACGTTTGCCGCAAGGTCGCGCGTTAATTGAGGATCTTCAAACGACGCTCGACGACAGTTCTTATGAAAAGTTGCTTCCTTACGACGAAAATATCGCCGCGAATTTTGAAGCGCTCGAATCGAAATTAGTCGAATACGATCAAAAGTGGAGTGAATTCGAAAAGCGTTTTGACGCGATTAAAGCGTCGAACGACGAACGCGCGGCTGAAGCGCTTTGGCGCGAGGTTCGCGAATACAAACGCGAAATCTTGCTCAACGCGCCCTATTTCCGCTTGCAATCGCTTGTTTTCCTCAAGTACGCGCCTTCGATTATGAGTCATCAGTTGACTCAAGTTTACGGCTATACCGCGCGGCCGGGCGGCGGAATTTTCCGCCTTGACGAACCGGGCAAGTCGATGACGACGCGCGATATTACGCCGAAGAATCTACCTCTCGGCTCCTATATGACGCCGGAAGTGAGTTACGACGGCAAAGACCTGTATTTCGCCTACTGTGAAACGCCGACGACTCCTAAAACTTGGCGCGATCCTGACGTAATGGCGCGTCGATTCCATCTCTACAAAACGACGATCGACGGCGGCGACGCCAAGAAGTTGACCGACGGCGATTACGACGATTTCGCGCCGATTCTTCTGCCCGACGGCGACCTAGTCTTCTGTTCGACCCGACGCGGCGGCTTCCATCGTTGCGGCGGCGGTCCCTGCTACGTTTATACGCTCGCGCGTTGCAAGGGCGACGGTTCCGACGCGCGACCGATTTCTTTCCACGAAACGAACGAATGGTTCCCGACGTTGATGCACGACGGACGCGTTTTATACACGCGCTGGGACTACGTTGATCGCGACGCCGTTTACTATCAGCAACTCTGGTCGACGCGCCAAGACGGCACGGACGTTCGTATTTATTACGGAAACAACACGCTCAATCCGCCCGGAATGTGGGAGCCGAAGTCGATACCGGGCTCCGAAAAGGCGATGGCGATCGGCGGTCCGCACCACGGTATGAGCGCCGGAAGCGTCGTGTTGCTCGACGTGAGTAAAGACGTCGACGGTTCCGCGCCGGTCGAACGTTTGACGCCCGACGTTCTTTACCCCGAAGGCGAGACGCCTTTGCCTTACGCGCCTCTCTTGCCCGACCTCTTAGATTTCGACACGCCCGCGCCGAGCGGTTGGCAAGCGACGCGCGAAGCCGAACGCGCTACCGGCGGTCGCGAACAGGCGCGTTGGCCCGTCCATTGCTTCAAGTCGCCCTATCCGTTGGCTGAAAAATACTTTGTCGCTTCCTATAGTTACGACAGATTGACCGGCGAGGCGGGCGCGAACCTTCCGAACCAATTC
>JAZUGM010000063.1:0-15847 GCA_045641205.1 Thermoguttaceae bacterium | reverse complement strand
AATAGGTAAAGTGTCGTTAGAAACATATCGCGATTCTAACGCTTTTTCCCTCGTCGCATCCTAATATGAGTTAATAGGTAAAGTGTCGTTAGAAACATATCGCGATTCTAACGCTTTTTCCCTCGTCGCATCCTAATATGAGTTAATAGGTAAAGTGTCGTTAGAAACATATCGCGATTCTAACGTTTTTTCACTCGTCGCATCCTAATATGAGTTAATAGAGAAGAAGAGAATCGCCTCGTATGCAGCTTCTCTTATTTTGTGACATATGGTAAACGACGTTCGTTCGATGCGACTTCGTTTGAATAACAAAGCTTTCACGAATTTACGCGCGCTTTTGTCAATATAAATTGACAAAGAAACGTACTGAGTCGACAGGAATATTTATAATTAAACGTATGTTTTTTATATTTGGACGCGCTTCTTGCGTTCTTTTTATTATGCGTAAGTATACTCCTTTCCCCCAATTTTCCAGACAAAGCCGCGAGACTGAAAGAAATTTTTTCGTCTTCGGCGTAGAACCCCCCAAAAAACTTTATAGTCGTTCTCTTGGCGTCGTCAGAAAAATTTCAATGGTATGTCGTATGTCTATTCGTAAGAGTTCACAAAAAACATTCCCGAAAACCGCAGAATTTCATTCGGCGGCTTTTCACGGACGGCGCGTTTTTTTTAACGTTATAAACCGTCTTCGAACCGCTTTTCGTGTACTGACGTCTAAAAACTTTCGTTATAAAACAAAAATTTCGGAGAAATTGCCTAAAAATTCCCCGCGCATCATCCTAATATGAAAAACAAGGAAACCAAGATTTCTATTAAGAAACGCCGTTTTCATAGGATGAAATCGTAAAGATTTCTCTTTTATACGATGGACGCGTCTGTTAAGCGATCGTCATATCGCATTGACAGACGGAAGTTTGCAATCACATATGGAGAACTATTATGAAAAAAATTGTCGTCGTTATCGTTGCGCTGGCAGCGTGTATGGTCGTCGCCCTCTGGGGTAAGAATTGGTCCGTAACACCGGACGCAATCGTCGGAAAAGTAACTCGCGTCCAAAATCAAGCACTCAAAGAAGCTCGCGAAAAGATCGAGGTCTACCGCGCCAACGTCAAGAACGCTCAATCTGGTTACAACAAGACGATGCGCCTTATCGAATCGACGAAGGAACGACAGGCAGAAGCGGATGCGATCGTTGTCGATTGCGAGGACAAATTGCAATTCATCAAAGATCGGATGAAGGACGGCAAACCGATTCTTACCACCGACGGTTCGCAATTGTCAAACGAGGAACTCGACGTGGAAATTGAACGATTCGGTCTGCGACGGCAGGGAGCGAAGGAAGCAGCGCGTTCATACGCCGCCGAGGTTGTAGAATTGACCAAAACGAGTAAGACGTTCGAAGACTGGGCGGTTTCCGGTCCTAATCGTCTCGAAGCTTTGGAAACAAAGTACAAAAACACGGAGCAACTTTTTAAAGTCCAATTGGAACGACTTACCCTGCTCGAAGACAAAGAGTTAGTCGACGTCAAAAAAGCGTACAAGGAAGCCTGCGGCGTCGTCGACGAAGCGCGGTCGGAACTTATTCAAGGCGGATTAACTGGAACTAAGATCGATTTTCAAACTGGAAACGCCGAAATCTCTAAGAAAGAGTCTCAAATTCAAAGTATCGACGCTTGGCTCGGTAAAACGAACGCCGCAGACGAATCTCGTCAAGTTTCTTTTGAGTAAAGCATCATACTAGATTTGTCGAAGTATCGGCAAGTTTTTGTACTAGACGCTTGTTACGGCGAGAAGAAAACGGAGTTTTTCTTCCCGCCTCTAAACTAGGAGAAAACTTATGAAAAAAAGAATTTATTTTTGCGTAGCCGTCGTCATAGCAACGTTAGGCTTTGGTTGCGCAAAACAAGAGGAGCCTTCAATACCTGAGTCGGCTGATCTCGTTTCGCCGCCCGAAGTAAAAGAAATAGACACAACTTTGGAACCGGTGGACGTCGACGAACCTAACGATCCCACGGGAAGATTGGATTTATTCGAAAAAGTAGTGGTTGCCGTAGACGACGCCGTAGTTTACGACGATCCGCTGAAAGACGCGATATCCAAGAACAAAGCGCCGTATTTCCAAATACTGTATTCGTTTGGCGAAGTAGACGTTAATGGTCGTACTTACGTTAGGGTCGGAGAATCTTACCTGAGCGCCTCGCGAATCGGTTATATCGACAAAAACGACTTAGTAACGTGGAAACATCGCGTCGGTTTTTTACCGCAATATTCGCCTGCGCGCGCCAATCGCATTGTTTTTTACGGCTCGTCTGAAGACGCCGAAAAAAGTCTGACCGGGGAAGAAGTTCAGCCTATCGGCGAATTTACGGTCGCGCCCGAGCGCCCGGCGCCCAAACAACCTTGGTTGATTTGCGACAAAAAAAGGCTTGGCGACGGCAAGATTGCGTACAAAGTACATGCGTTGGGTAGGATCAAAGGCGATTCCCCCAAGGAATATACGAAGGAAGAAATAAAAACCTTGGGATCGGCGGTAAGGAGTCTCGACGTTTCGTTTCTCATAGACGGCACGGGTTCAATGGAATCTGCGATCGCGAACGTAAAATCGGGCGTTTCTCAAATTGCTCGCGCAATACAAGATTTTAAAGAACAAGACGGAGTCGACGTCAAGTTCGGTCTAGTCGTTTACCGCGACGTTTGCGACGGTTCCCAACAATATGAATTCAACGATTTAACCGACGTAAACAACTTTCTAAAAAAGATTTCCGCCATAGAAGCAACAGGGGGCGGAGACGCGCCAGAGCGGGGCTTTGTCGCAATTCAAAACGCCTTAAACGAAACGTCTTGGCGTTCTTCGTCGACGCGTCATATATTGATCGTCGGCGACGCGCGTTGGCACGAATCCGGCGCGAACA
Source organism: Thermoguttaceae bacterium (assembly GCA_045641205.1). Taxonomy (GTDB): domain Bacteria; phylum Planctomycetota; class Planctomycetia; order Pirellulales; family Thermoguttaceae; genus RUG369. The sequence continues at coordinate 12,935 of JAZUGM010000063.1, read as the reverse complement.
ATCCTTCCTGTATTGGAATAGATCAGATCGTCGACCTTGCAAAAAGCGTTCAAGTTCACGTCGGCGTTCTCGCCGTCGAGCAAAACGACTTGAAAGAACAACTGGAATCTTTGGCGTCGCGAACCGAGGGCGAAACGCGTCTTTTTGAGAACGTCGACGTCTTGGCAAAAGACCTTAAGAGCAACCTCCAAAAAAGCCTAGAGAAGAGCAAATTAACAGGACAGGTATTCGACGGCTTTGCCAAGGGTCAGGACGCAAAGGAAATCTCAGAAAGTCTTAACACCACAACCGACAATATTTACGACGTCGTTCGCGTGTTGAAAACGCAAGGCGTCGAATTTGAACGGTTTAAAGGGCGTTTGGAGGCCGGGGAAACGACGGTCGTCGGAGGCTGGATCGTGTCGGACGAAAGTTCCGACAATCTAGAAGTATACCTTCGGTTTTTTGAAGCCGAAACGATCAAAGCAATGCTTTGTTCGTTTGGTCAAGCGGCAGGGGATTGTCTCAAAATTTACCGTAAAGCTATGTTTTTAGCGTTTGATACGAAAACACTGGATCATAAGAACGACCCAGACGATCCAACCATTGAAGACCATTCTGTTCGTTTCGATTATGAAAAAAGCGGTCTACCCTATGGAAAGACCAGCATTCTTAGTTGCTCAGAGGACGAATTTCGCAAGAAAACAGAGAAGGAACGATCGGAACTCTTGGAACAGTGTAAGGAGAAGCTCGTTACTTTCGAAAAATATCTTAATATGCCCGAGCGTTGGGACAGAACGTCCAAACAGCCGACAGGCTGGATTCCTGAAAGCGCTTTTCCTTAATATTTGACGGTTAATTACTCTGTTATGGACGCGCGAGAATTACGACCTATTCTCGTTGCGTCTTCCTTGATTAAAAGGTTGAGGACAATGGATAAAAAAAATAGCAAGTCAACGAAGCCCATAACTCCAAGTTACTTCTCCTTTGACAAAGTAACCGTTAGATACGGAAGAGAATCGCCTGTTTTAAAGGATTGTTCTTTCTCGTTAAATAAAACCGCCAACCGACCGCAAAGATATGCGTTAATCGGCGAATCGGGTTCGGGCAAGACGACGATCGTCAATTTGATGTTGGGGAATCTTGCTCCTCAATGTGGAAAAATACTGTTTAACAATAGAACGATTAATTACGACGAAACTTCCTTGAGAGGTCATCGCGCTTCGATCGGCTATATCTCGCAAAATCTTAATGGTATGATAAGTTATTTAAACATTCTTGACAATGTTAGACGTCCGGCGTTGTTGGCAGGATACGACGCGGACGACGCAACCGAACTAGCGCAAGAAGCGTTGCAAAGCGTTGGGTTAACGGCATTAAGCCGTAAGGCGCCAGACCAATTATCAGGCGGAGAGTTGCAACGCGCGCTAATTGCGAAAATGATCGTAAGACGACCGCGTTTTATGATTCTCGACGAACCGACAAGCGCGTTGGATCGTCCTAATTCCAATCGGGTCGTCGACGCCGTTTTACGCGCGCAGATTCCGTCGCTAATTGTAACGCACGATCCGGCTCTGTTTGCGCCGTATATGGATTGTTTGCTTTTGTTGATGAAGAACGGTAGACTTATCGACGCGACGGCTCTGAAGAAAAGTTCGATTTGGGATAGATTCAATTCCACTCAAGAATTAATCGAGGAAGTACAACGCTCTAAAAAACGGCAAACTCCAGCGAAAGCTCAAAACGACGATCTCAACGTCAAGACTTCCCCAAAAATCGATCCAACGACGGCAACCAGCGAAACGCCTTCATACGCCGACTCCCTCCAAGAATCAAAAGTAAGCGTTTGCGGAACGCTTTCCCGAAAGGACGCCGAGCGTAGTTTGGCGGTTGGATTGGGACGGGCGACGCCGTAATAATAGCGCGTTCGGTTGGAAACGCCCAAGTAAAAACGTTGATTTTGGATTGAACGCGTCGGCGACGCGAACCCGCGTCTGGAATCGTCGTTTTTTTGGCAATTTCAACCCGAATTTCATTTGGCGGCTTCTCGTGAACAGGCGCCAAAAAACAAACTTACCCAAATAATCGTCTCTTATCGCGCACAATTTGCGCACAATTCATTTTTACCAACAATAAATTGACGTCCGACGCGTTTACGAGAAGAATCAACGTTGCGGACGTCGCAACTACTTAGCGAGAACGCAATGGATTCAATGAATTACTCGACGTCTTGCGCAATCTCCGACGCGTTTAAAAGTCTCAAACGTTACGGCGCGGTCACTATAATGCGCGTCGTCGGTCTTGCTTTATTTGTGGCCGGACTTTTTGTCGTCGCAAAACTTGCGATTTCCATCTATGTCGACGCGACGGAGAGCCAAGATCAAACGACTCTTCGCGGACTTAAAATATCCGCAGGAATAGAGTCCGGATGTTTTACCGACGAGAGTCTTGAGTCGTTGCGTCAACGACCGGAAATCGAAAACGTTGAACGATTATATACGATTCTTCCGACTCTTCTGTATCAAGGCGTGTCAAACGTTTCAATACTTGAATCGGCGTCGGAGAAAGACGCGCTATTTGGCAAGGAACGAATGCGCGTTGGACGCGGTCCACAAGCGAGTAATGAAACGACGCTAACGAAGCCGCTTGCCGATCGTCTTGGCGTCAAAGAAGAGGACGTCAAAAAAGGAAAGGTCGTAATCGTCGCCGTTCAAGAACGAACGCGAGACGGAATCAAAGAATCAACCGAACGTCAATTAAACGTCGTAGGAGTCTGTAGAGGAACCAACGAAGTCGGCTACGTTTTAGAAACCGATGCCGCAACGATGAACGCTTGGGCGTCGGGCGTCCTCAAATCAATGGACGGAAAAACGGATTGTCTCGTAAAAGGAGCTTTCGTTTACCTTAGAGAAGGCGATTCGACGCAACTTGAAGAATACGTGCAACGTACCAAACTTGTCTTCAAAAAGCACGGCGTTTTAAAAACGCCTAATTTGAAAACGTCGACTTGGGCTTTGATTGACCCAACCAAAATAATCGACGCAAATACGCATATGACGTACCCGACACGCGTCGTCAATATGGCAAACGACGTTTTCGTTATTTTGTCCGACGACGATCCAAGACTTAAGTATAGAGAAACGACGTCCGACGTTTTTGAAACAAAGAACGTCTCGGACTGTTTATCGACTCGCTGGGAACCAGAAGACGAAGTAAGGCTCCCCTCCGAAAACGTCGACGCGTCGCACGCCTCGGATTTACACGAAACGACGTTCGAAGTCAGACGCGTCGACGCATCTAACTTGTCTTATGTAAGCAACAATTCTTTCGGCGTGAATTGCAAAGACGAAGAAAACGTAGAGTTATATCGGACTCCTCAAAAAAACGTCAATGGATTTGACGAATGGAAACATTTGATCGTAAAAAACGACTGCGACGTTCCTAAAACGTTTGGCTTCCAACCCGAAGAAAAAAAGCTGATACGAATTGTCTCGGAATCAGAATGTAAATCGATTCTTATTGGGCGCCAAACGACGCTTGAAAACTACCTTTACAAAAACGGAAAGTCTGAAGAAAAACATATTTATTTGGATGCAAACGTTAAGGAAAACGAAATTTTTTATCGGAGGGCTCGTCTTTACGACGCGGTAAAACCCTTTACTGAACAAGGTTCTGAAGAATTGCGCATTTTTGAGTTCGATACGACGGAAGAAACGCCGAAAGAAACGTCAAAAAATCTCGTGAACGATTTGCAACAGTTGGGAACCGCATTTGTTAAAGAAAAGGTTGAAACAGATGCGACGATCAACGGCGTTCCGATCCGTTTGATAGGAAGTCGAAAAAACGACCCTGAAAATAAATTGAGACTAGAAAAGATCGAAGGATCGGAAGATGCAAAAGGTCTGGAACTAAGCTTCCAAGACGCCGAAGCGCTCGGCGCTTTCGAATGGAAACAAGGATGCGAAGTTCCGATTTGTTTTACGCGAATGCTAAACTTTGGGAAAAAACAAAGAATCGTGTTAAAATTTCGTTTCCTTGGAATTAATGACGTCAACACAAAAGTTCCTATGGAAGATCTAAAAAACGTCGTCGCATGGCAACGAGACGAATTGACCTACGACGAACAGAAAGAAAGATTTGTCGACCTTGAGGCAATGGAAAAGCTAAGAGGCTCCTACAGCGCGCGCGTTCTAGCCAAATCGACCGACGCCGCCGCCAAACTCGTAGTCGACTTAACGACAATGGGATATACGATCACAGATTCCGGGGTCGATAAAATCGAGGGGACGAAAGCTCTTTTGAAAAATTTAACGTCCTTTGTCGCTCTCTTCAATATTAGCGGGCTGGCGTTGTGTTTACTCAACATTATAACGACCGATTTCCTTGTGATACGATTGAGAAAAAACGACGTCGCCGCAATGATCGATCTTGGAACGCCAAGAACGCAATTATTTAAAGAGATTTTTGCAGAAACAGTCGTTACGGCAAGTCTTGCGCTTGCAACGGTCGCGGCGTTGGCTTTAACGGTCGGCAAGCCGTTGGCTTATTCGTTGCTTGCGCTTACCGGCGTTACGATATCGGAATTCCGTCTGTTCGACGACGTCGGCGTTAAAATATTGTTAGGAACCGGAACGTTGACCTTCGCGTTGGCGTCTCTTGCTCAAATTTCGACGATAATATTCCTTGCTCGTTATAAACGAACAAGGCGCTTAAGGGAATAGAGAAACTAAGTCGTCCTACTCTTCAATTCTGAAATTATCCAAATCATAGAGACGACGGAGGGAACCGTAAAGTTACGACGAGTCGTTTGAATGAAAACAAATCTGACGCACGTTACGTAATTACACATAGCCGTTGACCTACTCCTTACTCTTGAAATTTTCCAGACGCCGCGAACTTAAAAAGGATTTTTCACCTTTTGCGTCCCGTCGGTCGGTCGGCAAGGTCTGGAAAAATTCAAGGGCGAGTAGTATAAAAAAGACGCCTACGAACGAGGCGTTTTTTTTATGGATAACCAGAACCAGAAAAAAATTACTTTTTTTACGTTTTATTTAAAGACTTCTTGACAAACAGAATGTATAATAAGGTCGTCATAGAGTGCGGATTGTTAGAATCCGTGCGAAGGAACCAACTCAAGGAGTCGCACGACAATGCTGATCGTAAAGAGCATCCCGAAAAAAGAAGAACTACGTAGCGCTATAAGCAAGATTTGGGAACAGGAACTTAAATCTTTGCACAAAAACGCTCCTTTGAGATACGGTTGTTGCTTTTTTATACGGGAGGAACGCGCGTCTAATTCCCTTGAAACAGAGTTTCGATCAACAGATACGCTCGACGATTTAACGTACAAGTCGGCAATTTCGATATTATGTACGGAAAAGAAACAATGGGAGAAATTTCTGAAGAAAATCAACGTTACGACGTTTAAAGAATCTCAACGCGTATTTGTGAATATTTTGCTTTCATACGGGTCAAGCGGAACCGTCCCTAATAAGAAAGCAATACGTTCGTTTCTGAAGAATCTAAATCAGAATCTGAATCTAAAAGAACCGAACAAAGAAATTAGTAGAATACCAGAGTTCGTTTTATGGAATCTGTGTTCGTCAAACGACCAAGGCAATCCGGAAGATACTCTTGGAGCGTTGCGCAATTCGGGAAATGAAATTGTCAGAAATTTCATTCGTGCAACCGTAGTCAGAACATTACGCATTCTAAAAACGTGGACTGCGGCGCCTTACGAAGTCAAACAAAACGACGTAGACGGTTTTTGCTATTTTTGGATCGCGTCCCTAGACAAATCACGATACAAATTTGGTTTTTTGGGGGATGATTGTTATAACGAATTTGTCAAGAGCAAAATCGTCGGCTGGGATAAAAAGAATTCGTTTTGGAGGTTCGTCGAAAAGTGCGTTCAAGGCAAGGAATGTTCCGAAAAGGACGATAACAAGACGGGAGATTTTTTGGGAATAGGATCTCGTAATCGAGGCAATTTTACCGACGGTTCGCTTATTTGGAGAATTCTAAACGAACAAGGCGTTCTCAGGTCGCGTTCTACTGCAGACTTCGTCTGCGCAGAGTGCGGCGGCAAGTTGAAGAGTCGCCGTTCTCCAAACGTTGTCGGCGACGTCCAGACAGACGAAGGACGGGAAACTTCGAAAGTCGAACTCTTAACGGACGAAGACCGAGTTTTGCCGAATGGAAACGTTTGTTTTTGGGAGCATAAAGCCAATTGCGCTCGTTCGTCGGAAAACGCGCCTGATCGATTTCTTGTTCGACGCGAGAATATGTTGTACTTCCCACTTATGTGCGAAGACGAGTCGCGTCAAGAAATTCAATGTTTCAAATGCGACGCCTGTACGGAAACGTATCGGGAAATTTTGAAGAAAAGAAACGAGCAAACGTCTTCCAAACGTCTGGATTCTCCTTCTATGCCGAATAACAAATCAAGATCGCGTAGTAACGAATGCGTGTCTCCCGAGCGTCTATGTCTTCGTTGCAACGCCCCGCTTGACGGAGCCGCCACGAGAACGGTTTCCGTGCCGATTTGTTCATATATTCATATAGAGAACCAACTCAAGAGACCAAGTTTAGAAACTCGCATATTCGTAAACGAATACGTCTTTAACAATCAAACGTACAACAACGGCGATTCGAAGTATGATCGATTCTCTCGCTGGATTGCGGAAGCCTCAAATATGAAAAAGTTCGAGAAAGATATTTCTCTTTTCCACCAACAAAACGTATCTCCCACAATTAAAAAACTTGAATTCACGCGACAAGTCAAAGGCGTTTTGATCGCCTGGGAATTTGAATTCTGGTTGCAAGATCACAATTGCTATCTGTTGAACGATTCGTTTGACGAATATTGGAACGCCAAGCTTCCGCTTAGAAATTGCTGGGGGCAAGCTTTGAAGGAACTAGTTCGGAGTTATGTCAACGCGGCTAACAGGTACGATGCGGAACGGAAAGGAAACCAGTAAGATGTCTTTAATAAATCAGAACGAGACAAATAAAGACCGTTTCGTTTCGTCGTATTTTACTTGCACGCAAGAAGAACTTCTGCAATTTGAAGCAGAAAAAGACCAAAGAAACGAACTAAGCGGGCAACTTTGTAAAGAAATTGATAAATTGCTCGTTAAAAAGGGCGGGATAAAATTCAAGTCGGACGTTAATCGCCTCTTTTTCGACAAACAATTTTCCTTCGAGACGTTTACTTGTCGCAGCAAGAAAGGCGGAAGCAAACTTGACGTAATAATTCGGATAAAACCAAGAGAGACCGATCAAGCAAACGACGACGTTCGAACTAGCTTGTCGGGCGCCGTCGTCGTACTTAAAATAGGCGACAGTTTACAGGAACTAGAATTAGACGACTCGTGCGAAGCAAGTTTAGAAGGAATCGAACCGGGGGTTCTTTGTTGTCTTCGTAATCTGAAGTTCAAACACGATATAAGAACGCGGTCGGATGAACGCTTTCCTCGCTGGACGAAAATACTGGCGACGTTGTGCGCTATGCTCCTTGTCGCGTTCTCGCTTATTTATTTACCGTCAAGAAAAGTAAGGTGCGTGACCGCCGATTTGGCGAGAACAGACGGAAACGACGCGTCGGAATATATTGTTTTAAGCACGCCCAGTTTAATCGATCCATCGCCAGAAAACGACCTAATGTACGACGTCCCTGACAAGTTCGACGACTCAACGTTCGATTCCGACGAGAAAAACGAAGACGGTTCCAAAAACGTCGACAGTCGTAGTTCAGTCGAAAATTTACGCGAGAACTATGGGGCGGGAGCGGCGATTAGTTTTGGATCTAGTCGTAGTCTGGCCAAAAGTTTACAAGACGACGACGGCGGTGAATCGCAAGAAGTTGATGCATGTCTAATAGTCCCTACCCCTAAATTGCTCTTCGACGATGCGGAACGTCTTGCCGACAGGGCAAAACGCCTTAGGCAACGAATGGAACTCTTGATAAATTTGGCTTGCCGTTACGATGGATGCAGACTTGACAACGGCGAGACGGAAAGTATTGTAGACGAGACGGAACGCATTGTAGACGAAACGGAACGTATCGTAGACGAGACGGAACGTATTGTAGACGAGACGGAACGTATTGTAGAAGCAAGGGAATACCGTTCCTATGATTATAATTTTCAGACGCAGACGTTACTTGACGAAGTTATGCGCCTTGCCGACTATGACGGATTTATTGCCGTGAACGCCGCGCTCATTAATGCCAAAGTCATTACGCGGGCGAATTACGATAAGGACGAAACAAAACTTGGCGACGCGAGGGAAAGACTTGACTACGCGAGGAAAAAACTTATCGACGTAGTGGAATACTATAGAAACTACAGAAGAAAGCTTGAACCACCATGGGAAGCGTGTATGTCGCTAGAAGATCCCGAGCCGTTAAGACGCAAAACTCTGACGTGTCGCGGCGTTGAGTTTACATTCCGTTATTGTCCCGGAGAAATATTTACGTTGGGCAGTCCTTCTAGCAAATCTGAACGTTACGAAAACGAACCTTTGCGTCCAGCGACGATCCTCGAAAATTTTTGGATTTGCGAAACAGAAACGACTCAAGAACAATGGGACGCCGTTGGCGTCGAGACGAAACGGGGGCGTCGCATCAAGGGGGCGAAACTTCCCATTGAAGGAGTTAGTTGGGACGAATGCGTCGCGTTTGTCGAGAAACTTAATGAGTTGGACGTCGCGCCCGAAGGTTGGCGTTTCGCACTTCCGACGGAGGAACAGTGGGAATACGCTTGTCGCGCGGGAACAGCGGATTCAACTTACGAACTTAACCTCGACAAGTACGCTTGGTATAACGAAAACAGTAAGGGCGTCCCGCACGAGGTTGGAACTAAGCGCCCTAACGCTTGGGGAATTTACGATATGTTAGGCAACGTATGGGAATGGACGTTCTCTAAATACGGGGACAAAAATTTATGCGTCGTTCGGGGCGGTAGCTGGAACGCCGAAGCGCGGGACTGCCGGTCGGCGAATCGGAACGGCAACGTCTCGGCGTCCAACGACGACTTTGGCATTCGCGTCGTTTTAGTTCCTAGCGGAACGTAAATTTATAACGCAGGATATGCTTTTTACTCGATCCTCGAACGATAGACGCCGCAGTTCGCAGTTCTTCCATCAAATGCGTTTTTATGCTCGTCGCCTTTGAGTTTTTCCGCCTTCGAAAGACCGAAAACTCGTTAGATCCAGCCGATCTCATAGAGTAGTCTGAACAAATTCAGGGGTAACGAGCATATTAAAATTCTAACCGATCCAAGGAGAAATTGCCAATGTCCCGCAGTTTGAAACGATTTTTAACGCTTGCCGTCGCATCGGCTTGCGCCTTCTGTTGGAACGTCGCGCAATACGCAAGCGAGTCCGACGCGCCCGTTTGCAAGTCGCAAGCGCCCGATATTCCCGACTTTGAAGAAGCGGTCGCCGCCTCGTTCGGACGCGGAACATCGGAACAGCCCTTCGTCGTTTCTATTCCTAAGGGGGTTTATCGTTTAGACTTCGAAACCGCGCTCGTCGAAGACGCGTTTGTTTCGAACACCGACCTGACGAACCCGAAACGCATCGGGCTGACGTTGCGCGGCTTGAAAAACGCCGTCGTCGACTTCAACGGCTCGACGCTTCTGACGCGCGGTCCCGTTATGACGGCGGTTATTGAAGACTGCGAAAACGTCGTCGTTCAGAATTTTAGCGTCGACTCCGAATCGCCCGCAATGGTTCAAGTCGAAGTCGTCCGCAACGACGAAAACGGAATAGCGCTTCGTCCGTCGGGCTGGTATAAGACGGAAGTTGAAAACGGACGCGTCGTTTTTGTCGGGGACGGCTGGCGTTCGACGCCCGCGTTTGGGCTCGCGTTCGATCCGAAGACGAAACGAACGCTTTTCGACGTCGCCGATATTGGAACGAATTTCGACGGTTCTTCCATAAGCGCCGACGGGCTCGTTCTTTGCCCGAATTGGCGCGACGGTCGACTCGTCGTCGGCTCCGTTTTGGTTCTGCGCGTCGACACGTTCAACCTTGCGGGCGTTTTTGTTAATCGTTGTAAGAATCTGACGATGCGGGACGTCAAAATTCACTACGCGCCCGCGAAGGCGGTCGTCGCGCAACGTTCGGAAAATCTTTATTTCGACGGCGTTTCGATTTGTCTCAAAGACGGAATCGAAGGCGAGCGCTGTTTTACAGCAAACGCGGACGCGATTCACTGCTCGTGTTGCAAAGGCGAGATCGTCGTGAAAAACGGCGTCTTTGAATCGATGATGGACGACGCGATCAACGTTCACGGCGCCTACGTCAAAACGATGAAACAAATCGACGCGCGCACGGGCGAATGTCGCTTTATGCACTCGCAAACGAGCGGTTTTCGCTGGGCTGTTCCGGGCGACGAAGTCGAATTTTTGAACGCGCGCAAAATGGAGTCTTTTTTCGACGCCGACGGGCGCCCGGTTGAAGAACGCGCGGTCGTCGAATCGATTAGACCGATCGAAGCGGAGAGTCTCGACGGCGCGAGTCGGTTCGAATTGACGTTTGAAAAGCCGATTCCGTCGGGCGTGGTCGTCGACGAGAATTGCGCCCTTGAGAACGTAACGCAAACGGCGTCGGTCGTCTATCGCGACAACTTGATACGCAACAATCGCGCTCGCGGCGGTCTCTTCGCGACGCGCAAGCCGGTTCTTATCGAAGGCAATACGTTCGACTACGTTTCTGGCACGGCGATTCTTTGTTGCGGCGACGCGAACGGCTGGTACGAAAGCGGGCCGTGCCGCGACGTCGTTATTCGAAACAATCGATTTGTCAACTGTATGACGGCGTTTTATCAGTTTTGCGAAGCTCCGATTTCTATTTACCCGGAAATACCCGACTTCGCGGCGCAAAAACTCCCGTACAACGGCGGCAAAGAGGGCGCCTATACGATCGAAAACAACGTCTTCGACACGTTCGACTCGCCGATTCTTTACGCGCGTTCGACCGACGGAATAACGTTCCGAAACAACGTCGTTAAGAGAAACGACGACCTGCCGCGCCGCATCGCCGGAGACAAGAAGCCGTTCGTTTTCGACCTGACGAACCGCGTTCGCGTCTACGACAATCAAGACGACGCCGGATTCGAGCCCGCGAGAGACGTCGACGCGCGACGAACGCCGGAAGGCGGGATTCGCTATTCCGTCGACGAGCCGTTTGAACTCTAATTTTTGACGGTCTTGTCGAATTTTTAAAACAGTGAAAACGCGGAGGGACGCGATTTGAAAGAAACGTCGCGACAATTAGAATTTGGTCTGACGCCTTCGCTCAAAGGACGATTTTATCTGAACGGAATAGCGACGATAAACGCGGAAGAACTCGATCCGAAGTTACGATCCGTCTTTATCGCGTTGGAAAAATCGCTTGCCGAGGGAATCGCCGAACTTTATCGGCAAAGTCGAACGGCGCCTAACGAGCCTTTTTACCAGAGTCCTGAAGTTCGATTTTGGACGTCGCTATGCGAATTGTTTTTACGCGAACTGTGTCGAACGCCGGAGGAATTGTTTGCAACCGTCGACGCCGAGACGCTTTCCGAGCGGCTCGTTCCGATCGATCGTCGGTTGGAATTGGTCGAGTCGGCTCCGTTTATGATCGGCGCGGAATACGCGACGCCGGAACTTCTTGCGTCGATCGTCTCGTCTTGGTCGGAAACGGCGCTTCGTTACGCGCGTTCGGACGCAAAAGGCGTCGAACGTTTTCTCCACGAAAGGGCGCCAAGCTGGCGCGACGTCGGGTCGGTTTGGTTCCATCTTGCGGAGAATAAAAGGGACGACGCGAAACCGTTCTGTTTTCTTGCGACGTTTACGCCCGATCTCTCCTCGAGCGGTCGAGTTCGTCATAAGCCGCTTGGCGCCGCGCTGACGGAATACGCGGGCGCAAAGAACAGGAGCGCTTTGCAAAAAATCCTTGCGCCTATTCGCGCGGCGGAGCAAAAATCGCCCCTTTTGCGCGATATGGTTCAAAAAGGCGAAATTTACGCTCCGAATTTCTGGACGACCGAGCGAACTTACGAATTTCTTTGTTCGTGCGACCTTTTTGAAGAATCGGGAATTAAAATAAGCCTGCCCGATTGGTGGAAGAAACGAGCGCGTCCCAAAATTCAAGTAAAGATCGGCGAAAAGAAAAGTTGCGTCGGAATAAAAACGCTTCTCGATTTTCAAGTCTCCGTCGCGTTTGAAGGCGCCGAATTAACCGACGACGAGATTCAAACGTTGCTCGCGTCCGACGGCGGTCTGGTTTCCTTGCGCGGAGAGTGGGTCGAAGCGAACGGGAAAAAATTGAAAGAAGCGCTGTCGCATTGGAAAGCGCTTCAAGAAGAACGCGCTCAAGGCGTCGATTTTCTCGAAGGCATGCGTCTTTTGGCGGGCGCGCCTGATAATTTCGCCTCTTGCGAAAAAACGCCCGACGACGAGCCGACGGAATTCAAAGTTGGAAATCGTCTAGCCCAAACGCTTAAACGGGCGCGTTCCTTTCGCGAATCCGATTATCGTTCGAGCTTGGCGTCGCTTAGGGCGACGCTCCGTCCGTATCAGCGCGAAGGACTCGCTTGGCTTCGCTTTGGAACTTCGCTTGGCTTGGGCGTCTGCCTCGCGGACGACATGGGGCTTGGCAAAACGATCCAAATTATCTCGCTTCTTCTTTTGATTCAAAACGCTCCAAACGCGAAAAAAAGGAAGTCGTCGCCGTCCCTTCTAATTCTGCCCGCCTCTTTGCTAGGGAACTGGAAATCGGAACTTGAGCGGTTCGCGCCGACGCTTTCGGTCTGGTTCGATCATCCGTCGATCAACGAGTCGCTTCGAAAAAATCGTGAAACGCCGCTGGACGATAGAATACCGCGCGACTGCGATTTAGTCGTTACGACTTACGGAACGATCCTTCGAAATCCCGATTACGTCAAGAGAACTTGGAATCTCGTCGTT
>JAZUGM010000062.1:0-16611 GCA_045641205.1 Thermoguttaceae bacterium | reverse complement strand
ATACGTCGTTACTTACGACACGACGCCTTACGTCAAAGAATCGATCCGCGAAGTCAAAAAGACTCTAATTGAAGCCGTTATTCTTGTCGCGATCGTCGTAATTCTCTTCTTGCAAAGCTGGCGCGCGGCGATTATTCCTTTGCTGGCGGTGCCGATTTCCTTGATCGGAACTTGCGCGGCAATGTACGCGCTGGGATTTAGTTTGACCAATTTGTCCCTCTTCGGACTCGTGCTGGCAATCGGAATCGTCGTCGACGACGCGATCGTGGTCGTCGAAAACGTCGAGCGGCATATGGCGAACGGTTTGAAGCCGCGAGAAGCCTCCTATAAAGCGATGCAAGAAGTTTCCGGCGCGCTCGTCGCCATTGCGCTCGTCTTGGCGTCCGTCTTTGTCCCCGCTTCGTGCGTGCCGGGCATCGTCGGAATGTTCTATCGAGAATTCGCCCTGACGATCGCCGTTTCGACCTTGATTTCTTGTTTCGTTTCCTTGACGTTAAGTCCCGCCCTTTGCGCGATCTTTCTTTTGCCCAAAGGCGCGAGACGCGATCCGATAACGTGGCTAGTCGACGTTTTGTTCGGCTGGCTGTTCAAATTGTTCAACGGCGCGTTTAATCTCTCGACAAAAATGTACGTCGGCGTCGTTCGTTGCCTTTTGCGCGTTTCGTTGCTTGTGTTGATCGTATACGGCGGTTTGTTCTTCCTGACGACGCGAACGTTCAAAACGACTCCGACGGGCTTTATTCCCACCCAAGACAAGGGCATTATGCGCGGCGCCGTGCAGTTGCCCGACTCCGCGTCCCTTTTCCGAACGCGCGAAATGATGCGTAAAGCCTATCGAATGGCGCTGGAAACGGAAGGCGTCGCCTACGTTACCGGAATTGAAGGACGCAGTACGATGGTCGACAGCGCCGCGTCGAACGTCGGATCGCTCAATTTTATCTTGGAACCTTTTGAAAAACGCGCGCTTACGGGTCGAACCGACGTCGTGATTCAGCAGGAGCTTCTCAAAAAATTCTCGACCTTAAGGGAAGGCAAGACGTTTGTATTCCGCGCCGCCCCGGTCGACGGCGTGGGATTCGGCGGATTCAAATTGCAACTCCAAGACAAGAGCGGCTCGAGCGACCTTACGAATTTGCAAGCGATCGGAGACGCTATCGTCGACGAAGGCGCTGATTTGCCCGAAACGTACTCGTTGCAAAACGCGTTCCGAGGCGCCGTGCCGCAGTTGTTCCTTGACGTCGATCGAAAGAAAGTCAAGTCGATGAACGTTTCGCTCGAAGACGTGTTCGACACGTTGAACGTCTACCTCGGTTCAAACTACGTCAACGATATTAACTTCCTAGAGCGTAGTTTCCAAGTGAAGGCGCAGGCGGATTGGAAGCATCGAGGCGACTTGAACGATATTTACCGCTTGAAAGTCCGCAATAAAAACGGAGAAATGGTTCCGCTGGGCTCGTTGCTTACCGCTCGAGACTCGACCGGCGCGCTCGCGTTGAAACGGTTCAATATGTTCCCGTCGTCGGCGATTAGCGGACAGGCGTCCCCAGGCTACAGTTCGGGCGAAGCGATGACGGCAATGGAAAAACTGCTCGACAGAATCCTGCCCGACTCGATGGGGTACGAATGGACGGAACTAGCGCTACTCGAAAAACGCGCGGGCAACACGGCGATTTACGTGTTCGTTCTGGCGGTCGTGCTGGTCTTCCTGCTCCTTGCGGCGTTGTACGAAAGCTGGTCGTTGCCCTTTGCGATCGTCTTGGTCGTGCCGATGTGCCTGCTTTGTTCGCTAGTCGGCGTCAATATGGCGAAATCGGATATGAACGTCTTCACGCAGATCGGGTTCTTCGTTTTGATCGGTCTAGCCTGTAAAAACGCGATTTTGATCGTCGAATTCGCCAAAGATTTGCAAGCGAAGGAAAATATGCGTGGACTAGACGCGACGCTGGAAGCCTGTCGTCTCCGTTTGCGCCCGATTATTATGACGTCCCTCGCCTTCATTTTGGGCGTCGCGCCCCTAATGTACGGCAAAGGCGCCGGACACGAAATGCGGTTCGCGTTAGGCGTCGCCGTTTTCGCCGGTATGATCGGCGTTACGCTCTTTGGGATTTTCCTTACGCCCGTGTTTTATTATGTGATTCAGAAGTTTTCACATCAGACGAAAGGGACGAACGAAAAGAAATAGTTCAAAGAACGCATATTACCCTTTACAGATCTGTTGGGACGTCGAATTAATTTATCGACGTCCATTTTTTTGTGAAATTTTTATGTTTTTTACCGTTGTGGGCTGTACAAAAAAAAACGGTATAATCGATAGTGGGTTTTGGAATAGAGATGTTTCAGAATCTTAAAATATGTCGATTCTCTGCTAGAATTTGAGTTTCGCGATTGTAAATGCAAGATTGTGGTTTAGATTCAGGAGATGATGTGAGTATGAGCGATAATAATAACAATAATAACGGCGGCAGTGGTAGCGGTTTTGGCGCTGGCGTGGTGGTTGGAGGGATTATTGCAGTCGGTGCGGGTGTTGCGTTGACTGCAGTTGGTTGTCCGGCTGGACCAGTGCTGATAAAAGGCGGTGCCGTTGCCATCGGCGCTGGATCCGGTAGTGATGCAGGATCTGCGCTCAGCTAATTACTAGCTTTCGTTTGTTTTCTTATTTTGAGAAGTGATTTTCTTACTTTGTTTCAGAGGGATAGAGTGGAAGAACTTCAAGAACAAACCTGTAGTACTGTCGGTTCAGATAATTCTGATTCGACGATATTGGCGTTGCTATGTGCCGTTATCGCATTTTGCTAGTATGGTATTGTTGTTGACTTTATAAGGTTCCTATTGCCCTATTGAGAATTGACTTAAAGCAAGTCGTTTGTTTTATAGAACGGCTTGCTTTTTTCTTTCTGTATATAAATATTCTGTAACCGTTCACGCAATATTTTGACCGAGGTTTGCATTTGAATCGCGCCGCAAGGCGCGCGCGATAAGCCGCTTATCTTTAGATAAGCGGACGGCGCCGCAGAAAACGCGTCCGTAATAAAAGCGAAATTATCCGCCAGACCTCAAAGCGCCCGTTTACCGCGATCAACGCGCATCGGAAAAATTGTAAGTGTTCATAGAAAAGCGTTGCGGACGAATCGGCACATAAGCGCCGCGCGACAAGCCGCTCGTCTTTAGACGAGCGGAGACCGCTTTGATCGACGTTACGCAAACCAATTTTTTACGCGCGTCGCAGTTGCCGCGTCGTTTGAAAGCGCGTATGTTTTTTACAGAACCCTCAGACGCTATTCTTTCGCAACCGTTCACAGAAACTATAACGACTTTTTGTCGACTTTAGCAAAGACACGTAAAGCGCGCTCGAAAAAACGCCAACGTCCCCCTCGAGCTTACGCCGGGGGATTCATATTCGGCAAAACAATTTTGAACGTATTGCGGGTAACAAAGATTTGAGGTTGCTCCGCGCAGTCGGCGTACAAATTGAATATTCTTCGAATACCTGTTCCGTAACTTTCAATGAGACGCAGACGATGGAACGCCTCGGCAAGATTTTTGTTTCTTGGCTGAGAGATTCCAGAACGAATATCCTCGACGGAGAGTCCAGGCGGAAGTCCGCCAATGTCGACGAACTCCGTTTTATGGTCGGTAACATTAATGATAACGCTGCCGCTAAAGCCGTAATCGCGGTGAACGATCGCATTAAGCAAAGCTTCGCGAACAGCTTCCTTCGGATAATCCGATTTATCCGTTCGCACCATACCTTTGATTACGGAACTTGTTTTATTACAAAGCGCCAAATAGTTCGCGGCGTCTTCAAATTGCTTGAAAATCGATCCTCCGAACTCTTTACTGTCACGAAATTCAGTACAGGCTTCGTCGCGGAACACGGCGATTTTTATCGTATGCGCGCACTGATCGGAGAAAAGCAAGGCAAGGTTGGTATAGACGCCCCCTTTTTTTTGCGTTATGCCAAGCGCCCGATATTTTTCCGGGTTAAATTCCACGCCGTAGAACTTGAAAGCCCTTTGAGCGGCTTCAAAGGTCAGATTCTGCTCAAGAGAACGATTTTCTTCAAAGGAGTCGCCGTCGCTCTCCTTGATCATTTGACGAATCTGCTCGTGGGAAGCGGGAACGCTTGACGTACCCTGACGCACAAAAACGCCGCTTGGTTTTATTCCTTTTTCCTTGAGATAGTAGGGTTTGTTCGTACCCTCGCTAACGGCAATATGCACGACTTTATCGGCGGGTCGTATCGTAGCGCGCGCGAACATAGTAACGTCCGGCATAATTGCGCTACGTATGCCGTTGGTAATACTCGTATATTCCTTATCGACGTCGGTTAGTCCAACGACGTTCCCGTTATTGTCTACCCCAACGTACACGTCGCCCCCGTCGGTATTGGCAAAGGCTATTACTTCTTTATAGATTCCCTCGGTAAACTGAGACTTGTATTCAATTTTCTCGGTTTCAAAATTCATTGGACGCCCCCTGCCGCGCTTTCCCCGCTTTTTAAAAATAAGGGAAATATCCAACCAAAATCGACGTCTACAAAAAAGGACTAGTTTAGTTTTGTAAGCAAATCCAACCAACGCCAACTTACAACCCTAACGAGCCCCAAACGTATGCAATTCCCATTCCTATCAATTTTATTATAACGCTCTCAAACGTCCTTAACAAGGGGTTGCGCCGTTGGCTTGTCGGGATTTTTCTTCGCTTTAACCTTTGCGACGTTAACAAAGAGAAACGACGTCGCAAGCTACGTTCGTCGTCTTTTGGTCGTTCCTTCCGCTCGTCTAAAGACGGACGGCTTATCGCGCGTCGCTTGCGAGGCGATCCTTACGCAACCTTTTTTAAAACGCTTCGTCACGTTTTGTTCAAACGTTTGGTCGACGTCGATAATTTCGCAACGCCCTAAGCATTTCGCGCGCAACGGCTTTTATCACGGGCACGGCGACCGAATTTCCGCATTGTTTTTTAACTTTGCCATACGACGACACAATTTTATAGGAATCGGGAAACCCTTGTATTCGCAACATTTCCCTTTCCGTCGGTCTTCGTTCGTCGTTGATTAAAATATAATTTGCGGAAGCTCCGGCGCGCAAAGCGGAAGAATACGGATGCGGCGTAATAGAACCCGCCATATTTTCGTGCGATATATACGGCTTGGGGTAGTTCTTGTCCTTCAGCCTAGACAATCTTGAAATTCGAATTTTATCGTTGACGTAATATTTGGAATCGACGTTTTCTTCTAAAACGTCTTCTAATTTCGGTCGTTGACTTATCGGCAACGGATCTGGAAAACGAAAATCCACGTCGTCTAAAAAACCGACGATAATAATGCGCTCCCTCTTTTGCGGCGCCCCGTAATCGAGAGCGTTTAAGACTTTTGCGTAAACGAAGTATCCCAGCGCTTCGAGATGATTTTTGATAACCTTAAAGGTCTTGCCGCCGTCGTGCGCCGTTAAATTGCGAACGTTTTCAAGCATAAACGCCGGTGGTCTTTTTTCGCTTAGTATGCGTTCTATTTCAAAAAACAACGTGCCGCAAGTCTCGTTTGCAAACCCTTCTTTTTTTCCGATGATCGAAAACGCCTGACAGGGAAAACCGCCCAATAGAATATCGAAGTCGGGAATGGCGGACGCGCTAATTTTGGTAATGTCGCCCGAGGGATACTCGCCAAAGTTCGCTTCATACGTTTTACAAGCGTCTTCGTCAAATTCCGAAGAGAAAACGCAACGTCCTCCGACCGATTCAAAGCCAAGTCTTATGCCTCCAATACCGGCAAATAAATCGATAAAACGAAAGGAGTCCCACATTTTCTCTGTCGTCTAAATTTCCGGCGCTTCCAGTCTTTTTGAAAACTAACGAAGCATACGGCAAAATTGCTACAAATCCCCAAGGACTCGTTAACGCCGTATGATTTTTCAAACGCGCCTTGTAAACCGAACGAGTTCTTTAACGTCTGAACGACCAAACGCCGCGTTATTATATCGTTTCAAAGCGTCTACTACAATACCTTGAAACTTCCGGCAATCAAAAAAATTTTCCGTCTATGACGCCAAATCGTAAACGTTTACGGCAAGTATTCTCGAAAAAAATTATTTCAGGCATTAGCCGGGTTTATTGCGCCAAGGAACGATATTCATAGAATATGAATTTATCAACGTGCGACGCAAAGTTTTCCCTCTTGAAAAACGGGACGTCGTACATAAAAATAGACGTTATCAAGGAACAAAGACAATGAATTTCAAAAAGAAGTTTAGCATATTGCTTGTAAAAGCGAAAAAACGCGCCAACGCGGGCGCCCAGATTACTAGAAACCGTTCGTCAAAATCGCGCAGACTGCAAATCGAATCCCTCGAAAACCGCGAATTACTCTCGGCGGCGGCTTGGCTCGACGCAACGTCCGATTCCCAGACGTCAAATGATTCCGTTTACGAAGCGGCGTCGACCGTCGCGCCGATTCCCCGTCTATCGATCGACGATTTGCTTGTCGCCGACGGTCAATCCCCTGAAAAACTAACCGAAAAGTATGTTTTCGGGTTAAGTAGTCGTCCTACTTCGAATTACACGATTTATCTGGATTTCAACGGACACGTCAATTCTGGCGAAACACAATGGCATCGATTAGGATACGGGAAGATTACAACGCCCGCGTACAGTCTTGATTCCAACGGAAGTTCTTTCTCCAACGCCGAATTGAAGTCGATTTATGAAATATGGCTTCGCGTCTCCGAAGACTTTGCGCCTTTTGACGTGAACGTTACGACGGTCGAACCGTCGACAAGCGCGTTAATTAAAAGCGGCAAGAACGACAATACTTACGGCGTTCGCGTTTGCATCGGCGGCAGTTCTTCCGATTGGCTTAAAAAAACGGCGGGCGGCAACTCCGTTCTCGACTCTTTTACAGCCGACAGCGACACGCCCGCCTATGTGTTTTCCAAAGAGTTTTCTGCGGCAAAGAACGTCGCCGAGGAGGTTTCCCACGAAGTCGGTCATACGTTGGGACTTGGGCACGACGGTTATAGGAACGCCCCGTATTACTCCGGCGCCGACGGGTGGGCGCCAATTATGGGCAACGGGCATTCCCAACCTCTGACGCAGTGGAGCAAAGGCGAATATGTCGGCGCGACTAATAAGCAGGACGATCTTGAGATTATAACAACGCGGAACGGCTTCGGCTATCGTTCCGACGACTTTGGAAACACAACGGCAAAGGCAAAAACTATTTCCGTCGCTACGTCGGGCGTTTGCGCAAATGGGATCGTTGAAAAGAATACGGACGTCGACGTCTTCAAATTTGAATACGGCGGCGGAAAATTGGCGTTGAACGTCGGCGGAATCGAATCTGTAACGAATTTGGACGCGCTTGTCAAACTCTACGACGCTTCTGGAAAATTGCTTCAAACGTTCGATCCGTCGGATTCCTTATCGGCGACGGTCGAGATAACGGGACGCGCCGTCGGAACTTATTGTCTTAGCGTCGAAGGAACAGGTCTAAAGAAAAACGGCTCCGTAATTTATACCGATTACGCCAGTCTTGGACAATATTGGATCGTCGCAACGACGTCTTCTACTCCCCTCGTTGCGCCAAGCGACTTTAAACTTGGAATTTACGACGCGGCGACGCAAAGAGTTCCTCAAAGTTGGAAGGACAATTCAAACGACGAAGACGGTTTTCTAGTACAATATTCCACCGACGGCGGAAAAACTTGGAACAAATCTCAGACAATGGGCGCAAACGCTACTTCGCGCGTCGCGACGGGTGTAAAAAACAACCTAACATACCTATTTCGCGTCTGCGCTTTCCGAGGAAAGGAGTATTCCGATTGGGCGTATGCGAAAGCGCCGTCGGGCGTTCTAGAGGCGCCAAGCGACTTTAAACTTGGAACTTACGACGCGAAGACGCAAAGCGTTCCACAAAGTTGGAAGGATAATTCGAACGACGAAGACGGTTTTCTAGTTCAATATTCCACCGACGACGGAAAAACTTGGAACAAATCTCAGACAATGAGCGCGAACGTTACTTCGCGCGTCGCGACGGCCGTGAAAAGCAACTTAACCTATCTGTTCCGCGTCTGCGCCGTTCGAGGGAACGAATATTCCGATTGGACATACGCAAAATTGACGCCGGGTATTCTAGAGGCTCCAAGCGACTTTAAACTTGGAACTTTCGACGCGAAGAAGCAAAGCGTGCCGCAAAGTTGGAAGGACAATTCGAGCAACGAAGACGGTTTTCTTGTTCAGTATTCGTCCGACGACGGCAAAACTTGGCGCGACTCGCAAAAAATGGGCGCAAACGTTACTTCGCGCGTCGCAACGGGGTTAAAGAGCAACTTAACCTATCAGTTCCGCGTCCGCGCTTTCCGAGGAAACGAGTATTCCGAATGGGCGTATTCGGAACCGATTGTAATTCCAGGCAAAATAGAAGCGCCAAGCGACGTTAAACTTGGTTCTTACGATGCGATGACGCAAAGCGTTTCACTCAGTTGGAAGGACAATTCGAGCAACGAGAAGGGTTTTCTGGTTCAGTATTCGTCCGATGGCGGTAAAACGTGGCTTCTTTCGGAAAAAATGGGAACTAATGCAACGTCGCGTATTGCGAAAGGCGTTAAGCTGAATATGAAATATCAGTTTCGCGTTCGCGCTTTTGTCGGTGACGCCTATTCCGACTGGGCGTATTCGGAGATACTGAACGCCGACGTCATAGCTCCAAGCGATCTAACGCTTGGAACCTACGACGCCCAAAAGCAACGCGTTTCACTCGCTTGGAAAGACAATTCGACCTACGAAACGGGATTTCGGGTCGAGTATACGACAAACGGCGGCAAGACTTGGAATCGCGCGGAAATAACGGACGCAAACGTAACTTCGCGCACAGCGACGGACGTTAAGCAGAACGCGACGTATCAATTCCGCGTTTGCGCCGTTTACGGAGGCGCTTATTCCGACTGGGCGTATTCAAAGATACTGGATACAAGCGTTAAAAAATAAGCGTTTTCTCACTTTTCACAGAAAAAAACGGGAGAAAAGAAAAAATCTATTCTCCCGTTTAATTCTTAAAGATCGTCGCGCGCGACAAATCGCGATTCGACGTCAAGGCAAGACGACGATCCGAGTTTGGTTCTTTTCAAGTTTCAGCGGCGCCGCGCCGTCTTTCGATTCGATTTCGACAATTTCGCCCGAATCGGGATTCAAAACTTGCCAAACGCCGTTTTTCGAAACGTTTACGTCGCTACCGACTCCGCTAAACGCGTTTGACGTAGCAAACGTCGCCGTTCCTTCCCAGCCGTTTTCGTCGACGCAAGTCAGGACGAACGCGAATTTTCCGTCGCGAACAAACGAGCCCAACGAAACGTTTTGCGTCGGCGGATCGAGAACGAGACGCGAACCGGCGTTTTCGGCGAGGGCGGCTTTGATCGTTTCCGGCTCGCGCCAATTTTGCAAGTCGGACGCGTAGACTTCTTTTAAATTCTTGTTGTTCCAAGAATAAGCCTTTTTCTCGACTCCGACGGGGTAGACGATCGCCGAAAATTCGAAGTCGCTTCGAACGGTTCTCGAGCCGTCGAGTTTTTGTCCGGCGCCGTTCGCGATCAACTCTCGAATCGAACGGTCGTCGACGAAAATAAACGGAATTTGCGCCTTGGTCAGCGCGATTCCCAGCCCGTTGAAGGCGTCGCAAATCGCGTGCATTCGCGTGGTTTGCGACGCGCCGTTAAACGTACCCGCCATCGGCAAGTATTCTTCTTGCGCG
Source organism: Thermoguttaceae bacterium (assembly GCA_045641205.1). Lineage (GTDB taxonomy): Bacteria > Planctomycetota > Planctomycetia > Pirellulales > Thermoguttaceae > RUG369. Next base: position 6,869 of record JAZUGM010000062.1, on the reverse strand, counting down.
ATTTCGATCGGGTAGTAGAGCAAGACGGGTCGAATCGGCGTCGCGTCGCGCAAGACGGCGTTCATACGACCGACAAAATCGGCGTATCGACGGTGCGTTCCTTCGTTGCGATATGGGAATTGGCTTCCGCCGTCGACGGAGTAATACAAATTAAACTCGGTGATTCCGTTTGCCGCCATAATTCCTGCGGCGGCGTTCATTTCGTCGATCGTCGCAAGGCGCGGATTTGCGGAATTGCGTTGAATATGATCGCTAATTTCCGTCATCAACTTGCGTTCGCCGATCAAATACGCCGCCGACGCCGGAAAAACGCTCGTCGACCAGTTGCCGTTGAGCTGGTCGGCTGGAAAGCTCGTCAACAGGTCTTGACCGGGTAGTTGGAATTCTTTTAAAACTTCAAGTTTATTGCCGTCAAGAGGAACGTTGAGAATCATTCCTTCTTCAAGAAGCGTGTGCCCCGACGCGACGGGACCGTCGGGCGTTTCTTCGCAGAACTTGCGAATTTCGCCGAAAAACGCGTTTGTGTGTTCGTCGGCGATCAGCGTCCAGAAATTCTTACGAACCGCTTTGTCTTTTGCCGAATCGCCGCCGAAAAGGGAAGCGTAATTCGCTCGCAAATCTTCTCCGAATCGGGTTTTGTAAACGTCCGCTAAGTCGGCGCGCCACGGAACGGCGGGCAATATTTTTTTCGACCAGTCGAGCGGGTCGGCGACTCCGTATTTTTCACGCTCTTCCGGCGTCATAATACGCAAAAGGCTCATACCGAGCATCGTCGGCTCGTCGGTAAAAAAAGCCTCGACGCGATTATAAAGTTCCGCGCCGAGCGCTTCGCGATAACGCCGGTGGGTTACGTCGACAAACTTTCGTCCGGCTTTCGGATCGACCGCGTTCGGACAGCGACGCGCGGTTCGAAGCGTGTCCATCGACGCGAACGTATACTCGTAGCTTGCGCGCGAATAAAATTTTTCGGCGGCGTCGGCGGAATCGTCGCAAACCAATTCGAGCGCTTCAAGCGTCGGGTCGGCTTCCAAGACGCAACCGCCCGCCGAAATGCTCGGCCAGCCTTGTTCGTCGTAAATCCAAAGCCTCATTCCGGCTTCGTCGGCTTTTTTAACGCCCGCGACGAATTTTGCCCAGTTGTCGGCGTTGCGCAAATAGCCGTTTGCAAAATCGACGTTGACGACAAACCCGCCGATTCCGCAACGGTCGCGATAACGCGCGATCGCGTCGTCGTTGATCGTTCCTCCGTGGATAATTTGGAGCGGGCGCGCCCAATTCGGCGGATTTTGCCAATCGTCAAGCCAACTTGGCGCCGTCGTATCGGCGGTTTGAGCGTCGGACGCGGACGGGGCGGAAATCGCAAGCAAAGTTGCAAGCGTTAAAAAAGCGAATAAAAACGACGCGCGTTTCATCGGCGTTTCCTTTCAACGGCGCTTTTTTCACATTTTTAAAAGCGCGGAAAACAATTCAACGAAGTTAATACGTGCAAAAAAACGCGAGATTTGCAAGCGGACTGAACGCGCAAACTTGCAAGCCTCGCAAATTGTTAAAGCGAACGACAGAAGCGTCCCCAAAAGGAAAAACGACGGGTTAAAAGCGTCAACGCGCGCCGGGCGCTCCGTTGACTACCTCTTCTTTGACCGCCGCGCCAAGTTCAAACGTAAACGTCTTGTCTCCGTCGGGCTTGACCTCGAGTTTTAATTCGCCGGGCTTTCCATATTTGGCGTCGACTAGATTGAAATTTTTCGTTTCAGGAACCTCTTGTCCCGGCATAGCGCCGGGGATCATATTGCCGGTTTCTTCCGTCGCTTGTTTCGAGACGGTGACGTCGTATGTTCCGGCGGGCGCGCCCTGAAACTTTCCGCGCGTTCGCGGCTCGCAAATTCCTTTTTCGTCCGAAACGCCGCCCGACGGGTATTTAGACGTTTCGTCGGTCGGAATCATATTGACAAGCGCGCCGGTAAGCGGTTGTCCGTCTTGGGTCAAAACGATTTTAATTTTAACCAATTTCGGCATATCGGACGGACGCCCGCTCGTTTGACAACCGACCGTCGAAAAAACTAGGGAGAAAACGAACGCCCAAACCGTGAGGCGCGTCCAAGTCGAACAAAATTTCTGCATTATCGAATCCTTATCAAAACGGAACAAAATCGCCAAACCGATCAGAAAGTCGGTTCGGCGACGACAAGCGTAGCTTACAACGAAACGGTTTCGCCGCACGCGGGCGTTCCCATCGCGCCCCAAACGCCGTAAGGACTCTTCGTCGTAACGCCCGGTTCGACCCATTGGGACGGATTGCCGGCGTCGACCGTCTCGCTGACAAAGCGCACCGACCCGTCAAGCATCGCGACGTTGACGCCGCCGCTGTGTCGACTATTCGCGGAAATAACGCCCCAACAACCGGGATTTGCAATACCGTCGACGATCGTTCCGCAAGAGGGCGAGTTTGGCGGCAAAACGGAGGTATACCCGGCGGCGAAAAGTCGTCCGTCGCTCATAATCTTCGCGCGATTGTTGACGCTTCCCGAGATCAGTTGATTCGGATTACTCGGAGAAATAGCGCCGTTAAGGCAAAGACTCGGACGCGCGTAATTGCCGGGCGTGTCGTTCGTCATCGTAACGCCGTTCGTAATGCCGCCGTAGACGTCAAGACTGTTGTCTCCTGGTCCGCAAGACTCTGAAATTGCCGCAGTCGAACTTGTTCCGTCGGTGCAAGCGGCGAGCGTTTTCCATTGGTCGGGGGCAAATAGGGTTCGCGAACCGACTTTAAGACCGGCGTACAAAAGCTGACGGTCGTTAATGTCGACGCAATAACCCGAGTCGCCGCGACAAAGCATAATGTTGGAACGCGCGTTGTTTTGATAATACGGCTCGTTGGCGTAAGGATCGGACGGGCAAAGAAGAGTCGGAATAACGCCTTCAAAGCCGGTTTGACCGCCGAGGGACATCGCCCAGCCGTTGGAAACGGTCGCCGCATAAGCGGTAATCGCCTGCCAACGCGCCTGTTGCTCCATAAACGGGAGCATAACGCAAGCCGCGCTCATCACGCCGCCCGTCGCGCCGCTGGCGAACCAGCAGCCTTGATTTGGGGCTTCCAAGCCCTTCATCGTACAACGCGCCGCCGGAAGCGCGTTGTTGACGTCGTGATAGTTCTGCATTCCCAACATAAACTGTTTCATATTGTTGGTGCATTGCATACGACGCGCCGCCTCGCGCGCCGCTTGAACCGCCGGAAGAAGAAGACCGATTAAAATGCCTATAATCGCGATCACGACGAGAAGTTCGACGAGCGTAAAGCCGGATTTGTCGTCCGTCCTCGATTTAACGTTGATAAAATTCATAGCGTCCTCTTAACGAAGGCGTCAAAGCGTTTTGCTTCGACGCAAAAAAAACGATAAAGTAAAAAACGAATAAAACGCCGCCGCGTCGCCTAAGTCGTTCCCAATTAAGCGACAAGGGACGCGCTCGTCAACGCGCGTTTCCGTCCCAAAGCGCACGCAAGCCGCGCAAGTCTTCATACGTCCGAAACGTTTGTTTCAAACGCTTATATTATATCGTTTCAAGGCATCTTTCGCAAGTCCCGGCGGCGTCGGTTAAAAAACCTTCAAATGATCGTCGTTCGTATGTAAAAAACGAGAGAAAAGCGCTTTGTCTTTTCTCTCGTTTTATTTTTAACGTCTAACGTTCAAACGCCGTATTCAGCTCAACTTTTCAGCAAGCCATTTCTTGGCGGCTTCGAGAGCGTCTTTCGTTCCGTTCGGGTTCTTTCCGCCCGCGTTCGCCATATCGGGTCGTCCGCCGCCTCCGCCTTGAACGAGGGGCGCGACGGCTTTGATCCATTCGACGGCGTTCAACTTGCGTTCGACAAGATTTCGAGTCAGCGCGGTCGTCAGGGCGACTTTGCCCGCCGCTTTGTCGACGTTTGCAAAGAAAATCGCGGCGTCTTCCGATTTGCGTCGGAGTTGGTCGATCAAATCGCGCAACGCGGCGGCGTCGGCGCCTTCGACGACCAAAGAAACGAAGTTCGTTCCGCCGATTTTTTCGGCTTTGGCGAGCAACTCGTCGACCGAGGCGACGTCTTTTTTCGTCGCGTCTTCAAGTTCCTTACGGAGCTTTTTATTGGCGGCGACGAGCGTTTCGACGCGTCCGACGATTTCGGCAACTGGAGCGCGCAACACGCCCGCGAGCGTCGTTTCGATCTCGTCCGATTTTTGAATTTTGGCGACCGCTTCCATACCCGTATAGGCGGTAATACGTCGCGTTCCGGCGCCGACGCTTTCTTCGGAAACAATCTTGCAGAATCCGACTTGCGCGGCGTTTTTCAAGTGCGTGCCGCCGCAAAATTCGAGAGACGGTCCCATTTTGACGACGCGGACGATATCCGGGTATTTTTCGCCGAAGAGCATCATCGCGCCCAATTTGCGCGCTTCTTCGATCGGAGTTTCGTCGCACGTAACCGGGTAGGCGTCCAGAATTAATTCGTTGACGTCTTTTTCGATCGCGACGAGCGTTTCGCGATCAAGCGCCTGATGATGCGTGAAGTCGAAACGCAAGACGTCGGCGTCGACTTTCGACCCCTGTTGTTCGGCGTGTCCGCCAAGTCGCTTGCGCAACGCGGCGTGAAGCAAGTGCGTCGCGGTATGCGCGCGAGAAATCGCGGCGCGGCGTTTGGCGTCGACTTGCGCCGTAACGACTTTGCCGACTTCCAGCGTTCCGCTCGTCAAAGTTCCGACGTGAACGATAAATTCGCCGTCGTATTGGGACGTTTCAACGACGAATTTAGCGCCGTTTTGCGCGAGAATTACGCCGGAGTCGCCGACTTGCCCGCCCTTTTCGCCGTAGAACGGGGTTTTGTCGAGTACGACGCGCAGTTTTTTATCGGACGCGCTCGCGGCGTCGACAAGCGATTCGCCGTCGAGAATCGCCAAAATTTTGGCGTCGCTCGCTTCGAGCGTCTTGTATCCAAGGAACTCGGGCGGATTGTTTGTCTTTTTGATTCCTTCGAGCGGGTCGCGTTTGAAAAGGAGGTTCTTTTCGGCAAGACCGGAAAGCTCGCCGTGACGTTCCATTTCCTTCTCGAAACCTTTCCAATCGAATCCGAAATTGCGCTCACTCGCAAGCGTTTCGAACAACTCGGGCGGGAACCCGTAAGTTTGATACATTTCGAAGGCGTCGACGCCCGCGACGGTCGCGCGTTGTTCCGACTCCATCGTCTTAAAAACGTTTTCGAGTCGACGCAAGCCGCCGTCGATATTCCCCATAAAGTGTTCTTCTTCGGAGGAAATCACGCTTTGAACGCGTTCGATCGTCTCGGAAAGCTCGGGATAAGGAACTTTCATCAAATCGGCGACGACCGGGACGAGTTGGAACAAGAACGGCTTTTTCATTCCCATTTGAACGCCGTCGAGAACCGCGCGACGCAACAAACGGCGAATAACGTATTTTTCCTCTTTCGGACCGGGATAGACGTTTTCGTGAATCGCAAACGTACAAGCGCGCACGTGGTCGGCGATACGACGCAAGCGGCGTCCGTTTTCGTTCGTCAAGTCTTGATCGTCGTATTTTTGCGAGCAGATTTCAGCCGCCGCGTCGACCAACGGACGCAACGAATCGATGTGGAAGTTCGTTTCGACGCCTTGCAAGACGGAAGTAACGCGTTCGAGCCCCATGCCGGTGTCGATGTTCTTACTCGGCAAAGGTTTCAAATTGTCGGGCGGATTGCCGACGCGGTTGAATTGCGTAAATACGAGGTTCCAAATTTCGACTTCGCCTTGCGGGGTCTTGTGGTAAATTTCCGAACACGGACCGCAAACACCGTCGGGACCTTCGCTCGGCGCGGACGCAGGCCAGAAGTTTTCGTCTTCGTCGAGATATTGAAGTTTTTCGGCGGGCAATTTGATTTCTTCGAGCCAAATCTTCGCGGCTTCGGCGTCGTCTTTGTAGACCGTCGCGGACAACATCGACGGATCGATTCCAAGCCATTTCTTATCGGTCAAGAATTCCCACGCCCAGTGAATCGTTTCGCGCTTGAAATAGTCGCCGAAGCTGAAATTGCCGAGCATTTCAAAGAACGTATGGTGAAACGCGGTTCGACCGACGTTGTCGATGTCGCCGGTGCGGAGGCATTTTTGGCAGGTGGTCGCGCGCGTGAAATCTAATTTGCAACGTCCAAGGAAATGATCCTTAAACTGATTCATACCGGCCGGCGTGAAAAGAACGGACGGATCCCAACGAGGGACGAGAACGTCGCTAGGGCGGCGAACGCATCCTTTGGTTTCAAAAAACGTCAAATACTTTTCACGAATTTCGTTTGTCGTTAACATTTTGTCGTTTTCGATCTGATTGTCGTTAAATTGGCGCCGCCTTCAAACGCGCGACGTCGTTAAGGTTGAATATGTTCGTTGAAAGCCGCCCGATCAATTAAGAACAAGGCGGCATATTTTGCCAATTCGTCGTAATTTCGTCAAGGTTGATAGTTGGCGACGGCGATAATCGCCCAAACAATGGCGAAACAAATCGCCAAGCTGATAACGAAGCCCCAAATATCGACCGACATCGGGCGTTGGAATTCAAGTCCGCCAAATTTGAAGAGTCGTTTATCGTCAAACCGGCTCGGATTCTCGTAAGAAAGTTTCATTTCTTCGGCGTCTTTTTCCGGGTCTGGATCGACCGGAGTCTTCATCTTGACGTAATATCGATCCAACGCTTTTTCGTCGGCGCGCGGCGTAACAAAGCAAATCAGGATCATAAAAACGAAGGGCAAGAACAGGCGCGTCGGAAGGCGCAACGTTTCCAGCGTTCCGTTGCTTTGCGTTTTCAAATCGACGCCTAAATAGTCGTAAAGCAGAAAATCGAGTTCGAAGGTTCCC
>JAZUGM010000061.1:0-1735 GCA_045641205.1 Thermoguttaceae bacterium | reverse complement strand
TCTCGTTTTTCGGAACAGATTGTCTCGGTTGTAAAAACGCAAAGTCGAAGCGGTCGATTTATGTTCTTGAATCAAAACGGAATTTCCGCCGCCTTGTCGACGTCAAGGAGACGTTCCAAACGTCGGTTTTGCGCAAACGACGATCGAAAAAAACAAAAATCCAAGGCGTCAAATCCGGATCCTTTACAAAATAACTTTTACAAAATAAAGTTCCCTACGGTTTAAGAAAAAACTATTTGTGTTATACTCTCCGTAACGTTAGACCTATCACGCAACAACCTTGTTTAGAGGCGTCTTTATGAGCGAAGGCTCTTCCAATAACCAAACGCGAACCTACTTGATGCAACGATTTGAAACGTTGGGGATTCATCCTCGCGGCAAGTTGGGGCAAAATTTTCTCATTGATTTAAACCTCTTGCATCTCTTGCACGAGTCGGCAAATCTCGACCAAAACGACGTCGTGTTGGAAGTCGGCACGGGGACGGGTTCTTTGACGGGCGCGATGGCTCTTGAAGCCGGTTCCGTCGTTACGGTCGAAGTCGATTCCGTGATGCACGAGATGGCAAAACAGGAACATTGGGACAAAAACAACGTTCGTTTTCTATTTGCGGACATTCTTGAGAACAAAAACCGTCTCAATCGCGAAGTGTTGGACGTCGTGCGCGAAGAACTGGCAAAGTCGCCCGAGCGGCGCTTCAAATTATGCGCCAACTTGCCCTATCAAATTGCGACGCCCTTAATGTCGAATCTACTTCTCACCGACGTCCCGCCCGTTTCGATGACGGTTACGATTCAAAAGGAAGTCGGAGATAGAATCGTCGCCAAGCCGCGCACAAAGGATTACGGGGCGCTGGCCGTTTGGATGCAAGCGCAATGCGATTGTCGTATCGTTAGAATTATGCCGCCTAGCGTGTTTTGGCCTCGTCCTAAAGTCGATTCTGCGATCGTTCAGATGATTTATAACGAGAAAAAACGCGCTAAGATTCCCAATTTAAAATTCTTCCACGAGTTTGTTCGCGCGCTCTTTTTCCACCGACGCAAGTTTATTCGTTCGGTTCTTTGTAGCGCCTTTAAGAATCGCGTTGAAAAAGAAAACGTCGACAAAATTTTAGACGAAATGGATCTTCGCGGCGAGATTCGCGCGGAAACCTTGAGCGTTAAGACTATTCTGGCGCTTTCGGAACGTTTTCGAGCGCTCTTCCCCCCTGAAGAACAGTTCGTGTTGAGTTGAACGACGCGCGCCAACTTGATTTTGCCGTAAAACATTCGACAAAACGCCGTAAAACATTCGACAAAACGTCGACGAAATATTCGACGAAACGTCGAAAACAAGGGAAACAAGCGTTTTCGTTTGAATTTCCGCTTGGCGTTGTTGACGCGCGATTTAAATTAGTTAAAATATCGGGACGGCGGCGTCTTTTGCGCGTCGACGTCGCAGATTGAGACGAGGGAGCCTGACAAGGGCGCTTGTCTTCCGTAAGTTAGATATTTATTTGTTGAATTTTACGATTTATCGGAGTCGTTGGGGTTGCTTGGCTTAGGTTCCAGAGACTCGACCTCGATTTGATCGTTAATATTTGCTGAAAGGTTATTATTATGTCCCTCTTCGGAATGGTTGGTTCGCCTACTCAGTTAATTATAATCGCCGCTATCGCTTTTTTGCTTTTTGGCAATCGTCTTCCGTCCGTAATGCGTTCTCTTGGTCGTAGCGTTACGGAGTTTAAAAAAGGCGTCA
>JAZUGM010000060.1:0-3303 GCA_045641205.1 Thermoguttaceae bacterium | reverse complement strand
AATTTTTCGTTTTCATTAGGAAAACGACGTCGCAACGCGCAAACGACAAAATCGCGCTTCGCCAACGCTTGACCTTCGTAAAAGCCTTCAGAAAAGCCTTCAGAAAAACCTTTGAAAAACGCCTTTTTTATTCTTCGCGCTTTTTGCCAGCCAAATATGTCGAAAAAGTCCAACATTTTCTTTTCTTTCAGCTTGATTTGTCGCAACGGCGTTCGTATCTGTTACAACGCCTCGGCAAATTCAGTCGCGTTTGAACAAGTCAAACTGACGTCAAAAACGGAATCCAATTCGTCGACGCTTTTCTTTTCCAGTTTTTCAACGCAAGACGAAAAGAATTTTTCGTTTTCATTAGGAAAACGACGTCGCAACGCGCAAACGACAAAATCGCGCTTCGCCAACGCTTTGCCTTCGGATATGCCTTCGGTCTTGCCTTCGGATATGCCTTCGATCTTGCCTTCGATCTTGCCTTCGGATATGCCCTCGGCAAGCGCCAGTTCTATTCTTCGTACTTCTTGACCGCCAAATACGCCGAAAAAGTCCAACATTTTCTTCCTTGCTCCTCTAACGATAGGGTACGCCTTCTCCAACCCCCTCAAGTCTTCTTCGGTCGTCAACTTCGGATAACCGAACATTTTTAACCAAACTTTTAACCCGAAATCTTCAATACGCGACGACGTTTGCCCTTTTTTTGTGGGGATTCGAATAAAAATCGTCGTTTTGCCGTCGTAAGTAACCGTCGGATCGTATTGCGACGTCTCGCGATAAACGTCAAAATCGATATTCTCGTCGTCCCGAATGGCAAACGTAACAAAGGCAATCACGACGACGCGTCGCAACGAATCGTAATCGTCGCCGGTGTTTAACTGTTCCGCTCTAAGACGATCTCCGTAAGCAAAAATACGATCCCAAAAACCGGGTCGATTGCGTTTCTGAATCTCGATATCGTATACGACGCCCTCTTCGTCCTCGGCTAAAAGATCGAGGATCATCGATTTTTGCCCTCGACGACGTTTCAACAGATTCGGATTCTTGACGACTAACTTTGTAACCGTGTTCATCTTCGCGTTGCGTAAGACGCTGTTCACAAGGTCAAAAAGCGAATTGCCGCCCTCTTCGTCGGGACTACCGTCGAAAATATGATGAAAAACGTCGTCTTCACAAAGCCAAAATGGAATCTCGTCGGCGCTCGGGACGGGATTGTTTTTGATGATTTCGTTATAACGTTGGATACGACGTTTGACGTCGGATCGTTTGCGAAAATTAAACATTTTTCCCCTTGGCAAATTTGAAACGACTCGCGAACGGTCGTCTCAAACGATCGCAAGATTGTTCGTCGCATCTGCAAAACGTTAAAGACGACCGCGAGTCAAACGCCCTTCGACGCGTTGAAGAAAAAACTACTTCTTCAATTCAAACGGCGTGGCGGGCAAGCCTTCGGAGCTGTACAAATTGCACCCGTCGGGAGACATTTGCCAAGCGTAACGAACGGCGGTCGGATTGGCGACGCCTTCGGCGGAGACTTCGACCTTGTTTTTGCCGACGATCTTCGCGGTCGCCCAGACGAATTTTCCGTCTTCGCCCGCGACGGCGAAGCGCGCAAGGTCGGCGTCGGTCTTTTCGAAGACGCGATCGTTCAATTTGCCGGAGACGAGTCCGTCGGCGACGCAGTTGAACGTCACGACGACTTTTCCGCCGTCAAACGCGGCGTCGACTGCCATAGGCGAGCAACATTCGAAGCCGGTCTTGCCGTAAGCGTTTTTCAACGCCCACAGAGCGAGACGATTGCCGACGATCCATTTGTTTCGCGGGTGAATGTCGGCGACTTCGCCGGCGTCGATAATGACCGCTTGACCGCTGTTGGCGACTTCGAGGCACATCGTTTGACCGTTGCGCAAATAGGGCCAGTCGCCCGTGTCGTTCGGATCGTCTTTAATCGCGGTGAAAGGAGCAAGTTGAACCCAATAGAACGGGAAGTCGCCGTTTTCGAAGACTTCGCGCCATTCGCGAATCATCGCCTTCTGCTTGTAATAGTAGAATTCGCGTTCGCCCGCGTTCGTGCAGCCTTGATACCAGATCGCGCCGCGGAAATTATAGCCCTTCCAAGGAGCGAGCATCGCGTTGTACATTCCGCCGCATTTGTCCCAATCTTTGGCGTCGGCGCGCGCGGCAAGCAGATTTTTGCCGACTTCGACCGTTTCGGGAACTTCGTTCCAACCGGCGTCGGGAATCCAGCTGTTGATGTTCGAACCGCCCCAGTTGGAATCGATCAACCCGACCGGAACGTTCAGTTCTTTGTTAAGGCGAACCGCGAAATGGAACCCGCAAGCGGTGCAGTTCGCTTGAACGCCGTCTTTACAGACTTGCCAGCCGGGCGTCGCGACGTCTTTTAATTCTTCGGTCGTAATGACATGGTTCGGACGATTGAAGCGAATGAAGCTGAAATCGCCGTTAATTTCCTCTTCCGTGCAAGCGAGACGAGGCTGTCCCCACGAATTGAGCGGCATTTCCATATTCGACTGACCGCTACAAATCCAGACTTCGCCGACGAGAATATTCTTGAATTCAAGCGTGTTCTTGCCCTTGACGACGAGGCTCTTGCCCTCGAAACAGGCTTCTTCGGACGGAAGTTGAACTTTCCAAGCGCCTTGAGCGTCGGCAAACGTCGTCGCGGACTTACCGTTGAAGGAGACCGTCACTTCTTCGCTAGGATCGGCCCAGCCCCAAACGCTAATCGGCTTTTCGCGTTGGAAAACGCCGTTGTCGGTAAAGCACTTAGGAAGCGAAACGTCGGCAAACGCCGGAACGCTCAACAGAGCGGCGGCGACAAAACTCGCCAGAAAACAAAAACTCTTTTTCATAATTCACCTTGTCGTAAAATTGAGGCAAACATACGCTAACAAAAACGTCGGCTTTTCGTCGTCGCGCGACAAAAAACAAACGCTAAAACTTCACTGGAACGCCCGACGCTTCGAACAAAAATTTACGAAACGTCAAGCTACGATGCGCGAAACGTCGGATTTTTTCGCGATCAAAAGGATCGTCGTCCGACGCGTCGGCGCCTTGTTCTTTAATTCTTCGCGCTTCGCGGGTCATCGTCGGAATCTCGCGGACGAGATAACGTTCGAACCACAGAATCGGCGGAACGTCGACGTTTTCCCACCAATTCGGTGGAATCAGCCCGGATTCGACGTCGAGCAATTTAGCGAACACGGCGCGAAAAAACGCGCTCGACTTGTCGTCGTCCGCCAAATCGTCCCGTTTCGACGCTTCTTTCACCACGCCCGAAACGACCGTCTCAAAGCG
>JAZUGM010000059.1:0-10640 GCA_045641205.1 Thermoguttaceae bacterium | reverse complement strand
CGCTCCTGCTAGATAATTATGGCAATCTTATCATAAGAGAGGGCTATTATCAAGAATCAGATCCTGCCCGGAATGTTTATTTTTTCCTGCGTAATTGTATAATTGACCATGAAAAAGAATGATGATAATATCACTTTATATATAAATATGAATATATCCTGCAGTCAAAAGAAGCAATGATCTTCTGTCAGGAACGGAGATAACAGTCGACGACCTTAACTTGTTATGAAAAATATTGAAAGAAAAGTGAATAAAAAAACGAATCCTTTTCTTCTTCGGATCGACTGTCGAAATAGCTCCGTCCTCTCTCGATAGCGACCAAATACAAAGGCGCGCCCTTAAGCCTACTCCCAAACGCGCGCGGAATTGACGCCATAACAAGAGGGTCGTCGGGCAAAACTCTTACGACGGCGTCCTTAAGCGCGTTCGAAGGCGTCTCGGCGGCCAATAACGTCAATACGGTATTAATTCTTTTTGCGTCATATTCGAGCGATTTGCGCCAAAATTCGATTTGAAGAGATTTTAGACCGGCGGCGCCCAAATAAAAACCGGAATTAAACAACAAGGAAGAATCGTATTTTCCAAACAACGCGACGCGACGCGCGTAAAGTTCGATCAGCGCTTGATTTTCTTGCCACGACAAATCGGCGGTCAACGGAACCGTTTCTGACGTCGACACGTATGGTCTTGCAGAAACGGGGCATATGCGTCGCGCCCTCAACGAATGAATCATCGCGGGCAAAACGGATTCCTTGGCGAATCGATTGTTTCTAATAGAAGCGACGGCGACGTCAAAACCAATTTCTTGATACTTCAACAACGATTGCAAACGAATCGCAAGGGCGGTTTCGTTCCACAAATCTTCCAAGTTGGCGTCGGGACGCTGTTCTTTCAAAAATTCCAACAATCTCAAACGATAGCGCGCAATTACTAATTCCGCCAGTCGAGCGCGTATCTCGAAACTGTCGTCCCGCGTTTGAACGTAACGTTCAAAACTAGAAATAAGCGGGTCGAGCGCCGTTGAGGACAAATTAACGTACTGCTCCGCAGTAAATTTCGATTCTTTCAATAAAACGTATCGACGCGCGTAATCCTTATTTTCCTTAAGCGCGACTATTCCGCTCAAAACGCAAACCGCCAACACGCCCGCGCCAACGCCGACCGGGATCCAGCCGAAGCGTCGCGTTTCGGTTCGTCGACGTCTATTCGAAGACGCGCTTCTGGTTTTGCTTCTTTTGTCCTTACGAGAATCGGCTCTCTTATAACTAAGGAAAGCGCCGCACAAAACGGCGAACGTCGTCAAATTACCCGATAAATAAATACCCAAGTCGCTCGAAGAAGTAATTAACTGACCGACGAGCAAAGACAATCCGCCCGCGCCTATCGCATATTCTTCAGAACCGCGCGATTTCCAAAGCAAACGCCCAAAGCAAAAGAACAACAACAAATATTCCGCAATGAACAACGCGCAACCGACGCGCCCCATTTCCACTAAATTTTGAATGAAACTGTTCTCCGCGTAGTAAAAGAGAAACCCGTCCTTCGTCTTAACGTCGTTGGCGCCGTTGACGAGCGAATACGTGCCCAAACCCGAGCCAAACCAATAATAGTCGCGCGAAGTTTCCAACGCGGAACGCCAGTTTTCCAAACGCGCGTCCCTGTCGATCGCAGTTTCGCCGTTTTTATCCTCGTTAAAGAGCGTCGCCATTCGATCGTCGACGGATTGAGTCAAGCCGACCGACTCGACGACGCCCGCCGTCGCAATTCCAATTAAAAGGAAAATATACCAGTAACGACGCGCGTCTTTTTTACAAGCCAATACGCCGAAGGCGCAAAGAATCGCACAAAGCGCGGCGATAGCGGCTCCGCGCGACTTCGAAACCAAGATCGTTGCGAAAATCACGACGATAAAACACAACCAGAAGACTAAACGTCGATTGAAAAGATCGAAAACGTCCCCTAAAACGACCTTCCACATCGCGTCTTTTCGAACTTCGTAATAGGGATTAGAACCTTGGCTCTCTTCGTCGCGTCGCTCGCGTTCCTCCCTTATTAAGCGCGCCGATTTTACGAGAACCTTGCCCGCCAAAAAGACGCAGGGCGCCAAGCAGTAGACAAGATAGCCTCCGCAACAATTTTTATTGACGTACGTTCCAAATCCCAGCCTTAACTCGGAATCCTTAATAGCCAAAACGGACAAAAGGGGAAATTCACGCGACGCGGGATTGGCTCGAAACATCAGGCACGTCAACGCGAAACTAACGCCTACGACCGCTGCGACGACAAAAAGAACCGAACGCGATTTCTTACTGTTAAACAAAACGACGGTCGAAAAGACAAATAGAAAACCGCACCAAAAGAGCGGAGTCCATTCGCGAGTCGCTAGAGGATAGACGCTAATCGTATTTCCCCAAGTCGGAACGTCTTCTAAATATTTTTGATCGATCGAATTTTCAAGCGCCAACGCCTCGTTAATATTGAAATTCGCGTCTTCCGCCAAGGGAAAGACCTTCTCGCTCAAACGAGTCCGAAGTTCGGTTTTTTCTTGACCTTCGGCAACTTTGGAAGGCGCCTCGACGTCGAGCGTCGGCGTTACAAACTCCTTAAGCTCCAATACGTAAGGAGACAATTTAGCAAGCGTCTTTTCCGAAAGAGGCGCGACTTGCAAAACGCAAAGCGCCAATCCTAGCAACAAGGGAATAGAGACGCACAAACCGGGAACCAGATTCGTTTCTTTTCGTTGTTCCAGCGGAGCCGTCGCCAACGCGCCCAAGGCGCATATTCCGCTCCCTAGCGCCAACAGCAAAAAGAAACGTTGATACAAGAGATCCGCGCCGCCGTTTTTCCAAGGACCGGCGACGATCGCGCACAAAACAAAGAAACGTCCCAGAAAAAGAAGAATCGTGTAAACAAGGGACGCATACTTGCGAAGTAGATACTGTAAACGCATATTCTTCTCTCTATTCAGTCTTATGAAAACGACCCTATGCTGGTTGGAACGCCCCGCAATTAAACTATACGCGCCTTGATTTTCGTTTCGAAAGAAAACTTTCAAAATCTTCAAGCGAAAGCGCGTTGACAACGTCGGCGCTAGTCAAACCGGCGCGTCGCGCAAGTTGAACGCCAAAACGTAAGTAAATCAGCTGTTCGGGCGAATGCGAATCCGTGGAAATCGCTACGGTTACGTTTCGCTTCTTTGCCAAAACCAAACCTTCAAAACTCAGATCCAAACGTCGAGGTTGCGAATTGAGTTCAAGCAACTTGTCGTATTTTTGAGCGTTTTCACAAAGGAAATCTAAATCGAGATTAAGAGGCGCTTCCCTTCCAATAACGCGTCCCGTCGGATGAGCGATCACGTCGACGTAAGGATTGCGGAACGCGCCCAAATACCGACGTTCAATATCCGAAAAGGATCGATTTCGATTCGAATGAATACTTGCGACGACCCATTCGGCTTTCGACAACGTTTCGTCGGTTAAATCTAGCGAACCGTCGTCCAATATGTCGACTTCCACGCCCTTAAAAACGCGGAAAGCGAAGCCGGATTTGCGAAGACGCTCGTTTACCTCGTCAATAACTTCCCAATATCGCAAAACTTGCGAATCGTCCAAACCGGCGACGTAAGGAACGCTTTTCGTATGATCCGTAGCGGCGATATACGACAAACCGTTATGAAAAGCTACGGTCGCCATCTCCTCCACGCCTTCAGTTCCGTCGGAAAAAGAAGTATGAAGATGCAAGTCGCCGCGCAAGTCTTCCAACTGGATTCTTTCGGGTCGTCCGGCTTGAATCCAATCCGTCTCAACCGCGCCTTCGCGCAATTCCGCAGGGATCGGCGGCAATCCAAGTTTGTCATAGATTCGCTCGGTAGTTCTTGACGACGCGCGTTGAACGCCTCGATAAAGTCCGAAAGGACTCAACGTCAAGCCGCGTTCGGACGCGCGTTTGTTCAGAAATTCCAAGTGTTTCTTTGAAGACGTCAAGAATATCTCTCGCGCGCCCCATACAAAACCGATCGACGCGTAAAAATTAAGCGTCGCTTCGGGCGTAGGTCGCGCGTTATAGGGCATGACAAACGCGCTCGGATTTAACTTCGCGGAAAGAAAATTCGTCGTTTCCGCGAGTACTTCCCGAATCAGTCCCGTTCTTTTGATTCTCTCAAAAACTTTCTGCGCGTCGTCCGTCTCAATAAGAAAATCGAGTCTTGAAAGAGCTTCCTTTCCACGACCTAAAGCGCCGACTTTGACGACGTTCAAAGGAGCGTTTACGTTTTCCTCCGCTTGTCGCGTTCGTTCGGACTCCGTGTTTTGACGTCGCAACGAAGCCGCGCGATCGGCGTCTTCGCGCATCTTTATCCGCATATACGACTCGCTGTTACGCGAAACAAAAAATTTCTTGACGCCGTCGAACGCGCTTCTCGTCGCGCGCTTGACCGATTCAAGCGTCTTTTCAGACGTCAAATCTTCCGCGACGCTTTTCAACGTAATTTTCGAACGCTGAATCTCGTCGATAATAAAATCCGCCAAAGCGTCGGCGTTCGCGTGAAAGATCGTCGACTCGCCGTCGATCGGCGGCTCGTCCTCCAAAGACGCCGAAGCGAGAAAAGGATCGACCGTCGTTTTTACGTCGGAACCGTTCGAAATTCGACCGTTCGAAATCTGTTTCTCGAACTTGTAGACGTCTTCCAACACGTCGAGTTCTTCACTTTCGGAGAAGAAATTTGACGAAGAAAAAATTCCTTGTTTGCAAGCTTCTCTTAACGCGTAGACGTCAAAGACGCCAAATCGTTCGCGAATGTTCAAAACGTCTTGAACCGCCAACGATTTGATCTTCAATAAATCCTGAATTGGCAAAGGCGTTTCGCTAAGAAGTCGATCGCGAATTTGAGAAGACCCAGTCAAGACCGTTTCAAAAAAAACCTGCGACGACTCGAACGAAAACCCGGCGAACCAATACGAGAAAACGCGTTCAAGTTCACGAACTTCTTCCGAACGCGCCGACGCGTTTTCAAACAACTCAAGCGGAACTTCCAACCGCGCTACGCGAAAGGCTAAGTCGCGCAACTCTTCGACAGGCAAAGAGTCGCCTTGACGAAGCTCCAATAATCGAGCCGTTTGGTCGAGAATCTCCGCAATTTCGCTGTTGTTCATAGAAAGGGCTCGTTATGCAATCCTAATTCGCTTATCGTCGAGAGCGATTTAAAACGCCGACAAAAACTCGCGCGCCCGAACGCCGATTCAAGAGCGTAAGATTTGAACGCCGTATGACAAAAGCGCCGGAATCGATTCAAAACGACTCAAGCGCTCGCAATAAATTTCAACGCGTCGCGCGTCAAACAAAACGCTCGCCAAGCGAGACTTCGCGACGCTACGACGCGAACCGCGCGTATTAATGTTTGAAATGGCGACGACCCGTAAAGATCATCGCGATTCCCAACTCGTTGCACGCGTCGATAACGTCTTGATCGCGTTTCGATCCGCCGGGCTGAATAACCGCGACGACGCCCTTCGCGGCGCGAATACCGTCGTCAAACGGGAAGAAGGCGTCGGAAGCAAGAACGGAGCCTTGAGCGCGATCGCCCGCCTTTTTCACGGAAATTTCAACGGAATCGACGCGGCTCATTTGTCCGGCGCCGACGCCAATAAGCGCTTCGTCCTTGCAAAGCACGATCGCGTTCGACTTGACGTGACGAACCATAGCCCAAGCGAATCTCAAATCGCGCATTTGCTCTTCAGTCGGCGCCTTGTCGGTGACGACCTTCCATTCGTCTTCCGGATCCGATTCGACGTCGGCGTCTTGAAGCAAAGCGCCGCCGGTCAACGGACGAAGCGCCCAGCTGGTCGACGCAGGCGTCAATTTATCGCCGCCGCACTCGAGCAAACGAACGTTAGCCTTCCATTTCGGAACAGTCGTTAGAATCTCCAGCGCTTTTTCGGAGAAACCGGGCGCGATAATCGCCTCGACAAAGAGACCGGGCTGAGCCAAGTAATTTGCGGACGCTTCGTCAAGAATGCGATTGGAGCCGATAATCGAACCAAACGCGCTTAACGGATCCCCTTCCATACCCTTTTTGACCGCTTCGCTAATCGAATCGGCAACGGCGGCGCCGCAAGGATTGTTGTGCTTCAACACGGCGACGGCGGGCTTGTCGAAAGAACGCGCCATCGCAAGAGCCGCGTCCAAGTCGAGAATATTGTTGTAAGACAGTTCCTTGCCGTTGAGCTGACGCGCGGCAACGGCGGAAGGTCCGTCGTACTTCGGATCGACGTACAAGGCGGCGCGTTGATGCGGGTTCTCGCCGTAACGCAATTCGGCGGACAATTTCAGCGCGTTCGAAACCGTGTTCGGGAAAACGTCGCAACCGTCGTGTTCGGCAAAATATCGCGAGATAGCGGCGTCGTAAGAAGCGGTGTGCGCAAATGCGTCGCGCGCAAGACTGCGACGCGTTTGAAGCGTCAAAGCTCCGTTCTTTTGAATCTGCTCAAGGACGGGCGCGTATTGGCTCGCGTTCGTAACGATTCCGACAAAAGCGTGATTCTTCGCGGCGGCGCGAACCATCGTCGGTCCGCCAATGTCAATGTTCTCGATCGCTTCGGCGTCGGTCACGTCTTTTCGTGCGACCGTCGCTTCAAAAGGATAGAGGTTCACGACGACCAATTCGAACGGTTCGATTCCGTGTTCGGTCGCCGACTTCATATCCGCCTCGTCGTCGCGACGGCAAAGAATACCGCCGTGAACCTTCGGATGCAACGTCTTCAAACGACCGCTCATCATTTCCGGAAAACCGGTATAGTCCGTGACGTCGGTCACGGGCACGCCGTTCGATTCGAGATGACGCTTCGTTCCGCCGGTGCTAAAAATTTGAACGCCCGCCGCGACGAGCCCCTTCGCGAAATCGGTTAGTCCAACTTTGTCGCTAACGCTAATCAACGCGCGTTTAACTTGAGGATCCATTCCAACCCTTTCCTAGTTCAATGTCGACTCGCGCGACGCCGCAAAACGCGCGCGTCGTCGCCGCTAACAATCTAACCGCATATTTTCCCCGAATGCGCGCGACGGTCAAGCCCCCGAGCGCCCTTCGACGCTCTTTTTAAGAACGAAATATATAGCCTCGACCTCGCGCGTGACAAATTACTTCGTCTTTTTCGTTTTTAACGACGACGTCGCCCAAAGTCGTCGTGCGCGAGCGAAACGTCTCGACCGCCTCCGCGCGCAAGACGCCCGACGAAACCGCCTTGCAAAATTCGATCGAAACGTTTAAGGACGCGACGGGCTCCGATTTGTAGTTGAACGCGGCCGCCAGCGCGTAATCGGAAAGCGAGAAAAGAACGCCCCCTTGGCAAATTCCCAAGCCGTTCATATGGTCTTCGCGCAACTCCAATTCGGCGCAGGCGCGTCCGTCGCCCGCCTCGATCAATTTAATTCCGACAAGCCCGCAAATAAACTTGTCCGCAAGCATTCGCTCCATTTGAAGACGCCGCGTCTCGTCGAGCGAATCTAAATCGATTTTCACGTCGCTCATCAAACGCCCCCTTATCGATCCAATCGAATTTGATTAGTGGCGACAAAGACGTCGTTGTGTTGAATGCGCACGGTGAACCCGAGTTGCGCGCCGAGCGTTTCAAGATCGAGCTGAATGTTTTGCAAATCGACGTGCGGCTCGATCTCGACTTGGCTAATCAGGACAAATTCGCCGTCGGAGGTGATGCTGCCGTACAAGTCGATAATATTGATTTCTTTGTCGCCCAAATAACGCGTAAACTGCGCGACGATTCCTTCGCAGTCGCGCCCAAACGCCGTAACGACGTAGGAATTCGCGTTGGAAGCGACCTTCGAACGCGTTTGCGACGTCTGCGGAAAAACGCACGCTTGACAGCCTTCAAGCGACGGTTCGGCGAGTATCGTTTCTTTTAAGGATTCCGACTCATAGCTTTCGGAAGTGGAAAAAGTCATAATGAGCGTGAAATATCCGTCGAGAACCGTCTGACTGCAGGACTCGACGTTCCCGCCAAGTTTGACGATCGCGGAACTGACGGCGGCGACGATACCCGGTCTGTCGACCGCCGTTACGTTGATTACATAACCGTTTTTCATCAGAATCTCCAATACGACGACCGACGCCAACAAAGCGCGCTCGTTTAAATCGATTTTTTTACAAGCTACTTTTCTACGACGCTACTTTTTTACAACGCTACTTTTGCAACGTTGCGCGTTATTCTTCGCGAACGCTAAATTCAAGTTTCCAGCGACGGTCGGAGTCGACGTCTTCGCACCAAATTTCCAAAGCGCCAAGTTCCGTAACGCGCGACCGAAAACGCACGCCGACGTATTCAAACGCGTCGACCCCGGCGCTTTGCGTTTCGGACGATTCGCCTTGCGTTTCGGGAGAGCCGAGCGTCGTTTCGATCGGCGTCGTCTCCTTCAATTCGGAAGTTTCGTCTCCGTCGAAATAATCGACGACGGCGCCGGGCTCGTCTTGCGGTCGGGTCGTGCTACTGAAAAATCTAAAGACGGCGGGCTCCCCTACGACAAGCTCGAAAACGTCGGACGGAACGTCGATCTCCGTACCCTCCTCCATGCCGAAGGGCGCGACGCACAACGCTTTTAACGGGAGTCGAACGCCCGGCACGGCAAGACCGGAAGACTCGATCCCAATATAATAGGAACGCGGCGTGGCGCTGTGAATGCGAACTCCGCCCGACAATTTGACTTTGCCGTAAAAAGCGGCTCCGTTCGAAACGGCGCCGACAAGATCGGCGTCGGAACAAAGATTTCGCGGAGGCGAATCGGGAAACCACGCTTCCAACTGCTCTTGAAGTCGACGCTCGATCAATTTCGACTTGAAAAAGCCGCCGTTCAAGAGAAAATAAGTCGGCTTGATCTCGTCGCCGTTCGTTTTGCGGCATTCTCGTAAAAATCGCGCGATATGACGCGTAATCGCGGGGTCGCTTTCGTAAGGTAAGCCGATCTCGCGCACGCCGACGCCTCTGCGTCGTTTCGGCGCGTCGTCAAGCGAACAAATCGGAAGGAAGCCTTCAAGAACCAAGTCGACGATCTCTTGTCGCGACAAGTCGACGGAAAGCGCGTCCCCGACCAAGCGGCTCGAACGACCTTCGACCGTGATCTTATAGGCGTCGTCGACGCCCGCTTGGTTTCGATTTTTCTCGTCGAGCGCTCGTTCTTTAGCAAGTCGGCATTGACGTCGAAGGGCGAAAGACTGCCAAGGATTCAAAGAAACGCCCTGCTCTTTGAAGGATTCCGCCGCGCGATAGGCGATCGCCAAATCGACGTTGTCCCCGCCAAGCAAGAGTCGATCCCCGACGGCAAGGCGATTCAGCGTCAATTCGCCCGACTCCTCTTCCGCGCGAATCAAAGACAAGTCGGTCGTGCCGCCCCCGACGTCGCAAACAAGAACGACGTCGCCGACCTTTAATTCTTTGCGCCAGTCCTCCCCTTTTTGCGCGAGCCAAGCGTAAAGCGCCGCCTGAGGCTCCTCCAAAAAGAGGAGCGTTTCGGGATCGATTCCGGCGCCGATCGCCGCCTCGCGGGTCAGTTCTTTCGCGCTCTCGTCAAAAGAAGCCGGAATCGTCAAAATTACCGACTGTTCCGCGAAGGGCGCGTATGGAAACGCGTAGTTCCAAGCGTCGACCAAATGCTTCAGATACGACTGCGACGCGACGAGCGGGGATATTTTCGGCGCGTCTTTCTCGCCGCCCCAAGGCAAAATCGGCGCGCGACGGTCGACTTTCGAGCAAGTCAGCCACGATTTTGCGGAAACGACGATTTGTTCCGGGCGTTCCGCCGCTAAAGACTTGGCGATTTCGCCGACGAGAAAGAACTTGTCTTGTAAAGGGTCTTCTTTTTTCTCTTGCGCGACCTCGCCGCCGAACAGTCGACTGAAAAAGCCGCGTTTTTTCTCCTGACGCGTCGCTTCCGCCGAATTTTCGTCCGGCGCGTCTTCGTCCTTTTCGGCGGACTCCCAAGGCAATTTCCAGTCGTATGACTCGCGCGCGGACGCCTTGTCGACAAACGCCGTCGAAGGCAACGTCGCGCGCGACTCGACGACGGCGGGCGAGACGAACTGCGGTATTTCAAACGTCGAAGGACGCCCCGAAAAGCCGTCCGACTCGAGCTTCCAATACGCCAATTCGGTATTGGTCGTTCCAAGGTCTATTCCAACGACGTAAGAAGCCGAACTCGCTGAAGAACGATTTAGCATAAAGTCTTTCTCTCGAACTTGTATTCCCAATAAGCGCCGATAAAACGCCTATGCGCCGCCTAAACGGCAAAATCGACGTTTCCTGCGGAATCGACCGTTAAAATCTTGCGAACTTCGTCAAAAGAGCGCGCTACGACGTCGGCGTGTTCATATTCGTCTTCGGTATGACCGCCGCTGAAAAAGCCGATTACTTTGGCGCCAGCGCGCCGACCCGCCGTGACGCCGCTACGCGAGTCGTCGATCACGACGCAATTTTCCGCGCTCTCGCCCATTTTCTTCGCCGCCGCCAAAAAAATATCGGGCGAAGGCTTGCCGTTTTTCACTTCGTCGCCCGCGACGACCCGATCGCCGAAATAATCGCGAATTTGGAGCCAGTCGAGAACATATTCGACGTTTACGCGCGGAGCCGACGACCCTGCGG
>JAZUGM010000058.1:0-1671 GCA_045641205.1 Thermoguttaceae bacterium | reverse complement strand
GGCCGGAATTGTTCCGACGCTGACGCTGAACGCGAACAAGTAACGAAAGGACGTCAAATGACGCGGAAAGAAACGCAAGATAGAGTTTTGATCCTGCTATCGAATCGAACGAGCGCCTTCGGACTAACGTTGTCCGAGTGCGCTCATTATTTGGGGCTTCCGTCCAGTAGCGTTTACAGCGCCGCGACGGAGCTTTACAGCGTCGGCCGATTGTATCGAGACTGCGTTGTCGTTCACAACGAGTACGGACCCAACGAAGTCAAATGCGTTTACTACGGAAAGGTTGAAGAATGAGAGAAATTGAATTTAACACGCCGTCGGTTGCGGCGTTTGTCGAGCGTACGAACTGCGTTAAAAACCGTTTTGACAACAGAGAACTCACTCCTGTCGAACGCGAAAGCGCCGTCCTTCACGAGATGGACGCGTTGCTTGACGCGACTCGATTAGCTATCGATACGCTGCGCGAAGCGAAAGCCGCGTTGGCGGCGCAATGGGAAGCCAACGCGCTGACGACGGACGAATTGAACAAGGCGCGGCGAGTTCTTCTGGGACAGATACTATGACGCACGAAGAAACGATCGAGCGCGTTTGCGCGGCGCTTGCCAACCGCACGAAAGAGAACGCGCTTACTGTTGCGGAACTCTCTCTGGAATTGGGACTGCCGTATACGCACGTCGACCTAGCGGTTTTAGCGCTTGCTAATCAAGGACTGATATTTCAAGGAACCGTAACTAGCCGAGGCGATGGACCGACGAGTCTTTACCGCACTTTTTACATGAAGGAATGAAAAATGGAGATCATGGACACGTTTGAGGCCGCAGCGTTCGTCAATCTTACGAATCAGCTCACGGCGGGGTACCGCAACGGCGATTTGCCGCTAGATACGCGAAACGCGTTGGTCTATAGCGCAGGTATATCTCTTGCCAGGACGAGCGCTCAATGCACGGAATCCGCCGACTCGGCGCGCCGCGCGTTTGTTCGCCAACGAGCCAACTGCGTGATCTCGGCTGCTGAATTCGCCTGTTTCGAGAAAGAACTAGACAAGCGCGTCGCCGAGAGAATGGAGACTCCGAGATGGTTGTATTCAGCGCGATGATCTTGACAAAAAACAAAAAGGCATATAATACAGAATATAGAAGGGACCAGAAAACATGGTTTCAAGTATAAAAATCATCCAAGTTCTTAAAAAGAACGGATGGAAATTAAAGTCGGTCCGAGGCGACCATTACCAATTCGTTAATCCAGATGAACCAGAGAAAGGAAAAGTAACAGTAACCCATCCCAAAAAAGACGTTATCATAGGCAACGTTAAATCAATCGAAAAACAAACTGGGTTGAAATTTAAATAAACCCAATAACTAACCCCCGCCGCAAGGCGGGAGGAGGCGCGTTTAACGCGATATTCGCGTTCATTGGACGCTTGAAACAAGGAAAGAGCAAATGAAATTTAAAAGACGTTATACCTATTACGCCCTTTTAGTTCCCGATTCGGGAAAATACGCAGTTCGCTTTCCCGATCTCGTTGGAGCATATACTCAAGGGGACGACGAAACAGAAGCCACGTATGAGGCGATGGAATGCTTGGCGGTTCATCTTCACGGCATGGAAGAAGACGGGGACGCGATTCCGGCGCCGTCTCGCCCGGAAACGATCAAGAAAGAGCCAGGCGAG
>JAZUGM010000057.1:0-2911 GCA_045641205.1 Thermoguttaceae bacterium | reverse complement strand
CCGCTTGGCCTCCGACTTCTCAAACAAAGCGTTTGAAAAGGATCAAGACGCTGATTCCAAGAAAAAGAACGCGCGTCTGACGGCGCTGGAAGAAAACGAACTGGAACAGAAAAAGCTCTGGGAGGCTATTCTTAAAGAGCTGGGAGACAACGTCAAAACGGCTGAATTGTACGACGTGATCAATCACGTTTTGGAAGAGGCGAACGACGAAAAGGAGAAGTCGCCGAAAGTCGAGTACGACGACCAAGAAAGCGATGCGTTCGACGACGATTTCGAAGACGATCCCGAAGACGAGGAAAAGGACGATTATTTAGATCAAAACGACGACGAAGACTACGTGTCCGACGAAGATTACGATAACGACGAAGACTACGAACCCGACGAAGACTACGATAACGACGAAGACTACGACAACGACGGGGACTACGAAGACGAAGAAGACGAAGATACGATTACGGGCGGAGACCCCACCTATCGCGCCGCCTACGAGAATATGAGCTATCACGACAGCGCGGACGACGGCGTCGAAGACGACACGTTTGATTCGAAATCGTCTCGTTTTTCCGTCGGCGGGGAAGATATGGAATTTGCAAACGAAACGAACCGCGTTTCCGATCGGCTCGCTTTCGTCTTTTCGACCGCGAAATTGTGGAAATTTGCGGCGGGAAAATCTCCGTTGCTTTACGCTTCCGCCGAAGCTCTTGACGACGAAGTACTTTCCGACGCAAGGTTGCGTCTTGAAGGATGGCTCGACCAAGCGCTGATTTTCGAACGAAATATGTACGAGTTGCTCGACAAAGCCTCGCGTTATCATATTCAAGAATCGACGGGTACGGTCGATTCCCTTGCGGAATACGATCAAGTTCGCGGCACGAAGGAAATTTTATTAGATCGCATTATTTGGACGATCGTCGAAGTGGAAGACGCGGTTTTATTCCTCAAGGCGACCTTGGGAATAGAGCAAACGGAAAAATTTGAGAAGCCTTGGAAGTTGCAAGTTCTGAAGATTTTCGGCGCCTTTTTGCGACGCGACGCTAAAAAAGTCAAGACGTCGTGGTCGAAACTGCTTACTCTTTTGGAGAAGGAGACGCTTTTGTACATTCCGACGGCGCGCGGAGGCGACGTTAAAGCGATCGTCGATTGTCGTTGCTTGCAACAGGCCGTCTTACGTTTGTCGAAATACGCGCCTCGTTTGGGACTGTTGTACGAAACGTTCCAGCTGGTCAGTTGCGTTCAAAAAATGGAACAGATTCGTCTTTCTTCGCCCGGTTCTATTACCGAGTACGACCGTTTTGTCGAAGCGGCGATGCGTAGCGTTACGGAAACCTTGACGGAAGCCTCAAGGGGTTGGCGGTTGCGCGCGGGGGGCGCCGAAGGTTTTTCGTCTAACGAAGAGGCGCTTGTGTTCTATTTGAGCGAAACGCTCGACGTCGTCTTGAAATTCTGGCTTTCTCACAGTCAGAATATTCGTATTTCTTCCGTCGAAGGAATTGCCGGCGAATCGCACTGGAATCTTCTGAAAAACTTTATTCAGGAGTACGGCGAAGACTTGTTTACGCAGGAATTTCTTGCGTTTAGAAATATTCGCGCGATTTTGCATCAGGGCGTCGATTCCTTCTTGTCGGCTCTTATCGAGATGAAAAAAGACGGAAAAGAATTGGAGAACGGAGACAAGTTAATTACCGCGATCGTCGAAGGAAGGACGTCTTACGAAGAAGCCGCCAATCTTTTGGACGCGACGCTCGAGTGCGTTGCGGAAAATTATACGGAATATATTGATTATAATAGCTCCACTACCCAGTCGGATCACGGCGAAAAGCTCTATATGCTCGTTGATTTTTTGAGAATCCTTGCTAATTACGAGCGAACCGTGTGGAACCTTAAGCCCGTCTATTGGGTTCACGACTCGTTGATTCGTTCCGATTGTTCGCACGCGGCGGAGTTATGGAAGGACAACGTCAAATCGAAAAGCGTCAGTTTAGCGGGAAAGAGTTTGAGTCGATACGAGTCGTTGACAAAGCGTTACGGCATTTGGCTTGAAAGCGTTCACGGACGTCTGAAGGAGCAGTTCGTTCGACCGCTTGACGTCGCGCAAATGTGCGGACTTGTCTTCGACGCTATTTCCGAGGTTAGGGAGAAGGGCGAGGACAATCCCGTCTTCAAGGAATTGGAAAGAGAAGTCGAAGAATTTGCCGCCGAACCAAGAGGCGTCGGATTCGATTTGCCCGAATGGCTGAACGACTTGCAAGACGAAGTCGTGCTAGCGCGAGTCGACGCCAATGAAGAAAGACGCGAACAGGATCCAAAGGACGACCTCTTTGAGCCCGTCCAATTCTATCCGATTGAAAAAATGTCGAGAACTGAAGTCAAGCGTCAAATTGAAAAGACGGCGAACGAGTTGCGTTGAGGCGCGTTTGCGCGTCAAGCGCCGATTAACGGACGTCGGCGTTTTGCGTTCGTATGCGCAAAATACGACGTTGCGGCAAATAGAAAGGTTGGCTGGAGTTGTCCGACTTCAAGGATTATACGACGAAGGATATGAATCGCCGTCTTGAGGAACAGTATACTGAAATAGCGCGTTTAGCGGGCGGACTTGCGCACGAAGTTAAGAATCCGCTCTCGACGATTCGCTTGAATTTAGGCTTGCTCGAAGAGGACGTCGAGGATTTGGAAGACTCGCCTCAACGACGGCGCGCGCTCAAAAAAATCGAGACGGTTAAGCGCGAAACGATCAGGCTTGAAGAACTGCTTAACGAATTTTTGAATTTTACGCGCGCGCATAATCTCGATCTGGTCGTTTCCGACGTCAATCGCGAACTAAAGGAAATCGTCGATTTCTTTCGACCGCAAGCGACCGTCGCCAAAGTGGAAGTTCTGGAGTATTACTCCAGCGAGTTGTCGGCGGTACGTC
>JAZUGM010000056.1:0-2695 GCA_045641205.1 Thermoguttaceae bacterium | reverse complement strand
AGCGCAACGACGCGCAAATCTTCAAGAACAAAGCGCCGTCGCGTCTAAAGACCAAAACGACGCGGCGAACGAACAAACGCAAAACGACGCGTACGGCGCAGGAATCCAGCCCGACCAGACGACCGTCGTCGCGCCGACCGCCGCCCAAGCGGAGGAATTGGAACCGCCCGAGATCGTTTTACCGAACGAAGACGCCGCGCCGACTCCGCAAACGAACGGAGCGGGAACAAACGATCCGACTTCCGCGTTGAACGAAAGATTGGGGTTTGGAGAAGTTTCGAGCTTTGCAAGCGCCGCGTCTTCAAAATCCGACGACTCCGACGTCAAGTGGATCACGAATTCTGCGTCGGAATCGAAAATAGCCCAGACGAACGCCGAAGTCGCGCAAGAAGAGACGGCGACAAAATCTCGCGCCACGCAAGCCGTGTTCGTCGCGACGGAAGGATCGCAGACGCCAGAACAAGTCGTTCCGACTCAAACCGTAACGCAAACCCAGCCGCAGAACGCGACGCAAACGACCGTGCCGACCGCCCAAAACTCGGCGCAAGCGTCGACGAACAATTTGCCGCGCACGTCAAAAATTCTTCCGCGACGCAAGAGACTGCGCGATTTTAATTCCGGACCGCCAAACACGACGGCGGGTTCGTTCTTTTAACGTCGACTGAACGCGTTTGACTAATCGTTCGTTCCTTTTTTGATCGCGCCGAGACTCCGTGATGAGATTAAAAAGTTTAACGCTTGACAATTTTCGTTGTTTTGAACGTTTGGACTTGACTTTTCCAAGTCGTTCCGAGTCGTCGCTAGACGCGTCGTCCTCCGACGTTCCGACGCGAATGATCGAGGTAGGATCGACGGTTTTAGTCGCGCGAAACGGCGAAGGCAAAACGGCGATTTTGGAGGCGATCGCCGATCTGTTGGGCGTCGCCTTGTCTCATTTTCCTAGGACTCCGTCGCCGAAACTGAAAGCGACCGATTTTCGTGTAACGTGGGACAAGGATTCGACGCTTTTCGACGAACGCCGCCGCTCTTCGCAGGCGCCTTTTATGCGAATCGCCGCGACGGCGATCGAAGGAAGCGACGAATTTGGTTGGGACGCTACTCTAAAACGCGACGCGTCGGCGGCGACGTTGAAAAAAGTTCGCCTTCATCCGGGACGAGGGCATAAGGAAATTTTTGCCTGGGGCGACGCTATTATGGATCGAATCAACAACTTTGAGCAAGTCGTCGCCGAAGGCGTTGCGCCCGATCCTTTTCCCGTGTTTGCCTATTATAATACGTCAAGAGCCGTCGTGTACAAGAAGCCGGAAAGACGACGGAATTTTCGTAAAGCGTTTGATCGATACGACGGTTATCGAGGCGCGCTTGACGGGCGTCTAGACTATAAAAAAACGATCGAATGGGTCTATTACCTTGAAGACAAGAGACTGCGCGAAAGGGATGCGCGAAGAGATTTCGATTATGATTTATTGGAATACAAAACGTTGCAACTAGCCGTTGAAAAGACGCTTCCCGGTTTTAAAAACTTGAGAACGACATTGCGTCCGCTGGATTTGATTATTGATTACGAAGACGACGAACAATTTAAAGCTTGTCGTTTGGAATCCCAATTAAGCGACGGATACAAAATTGTTTTAACGCTTGTTTTAGACTTAGTAGCGCGCGCCTTGGAACTGAATTCCGATTTGCTGGGCGCGACCCCGGAACGTATTTTGGCGACGCCGGGCGTCGTTCTCATCGACGAAATTGATTTGCACTTGCATCCTGATTGGCAACAGCGTGTTATGATCGATTTGCAAAAGACGTTTCCGAACGTGCAATTTATCGTTTCGACGCATAGTCCGCAAGTTGTCTCTTCCGTTCCAAAAGAGACGCTTCGAGTCTTGGAAAGAGGGGAGATTGTTCCTTTTAATTGTCAGACGCGCGGTGTAGAAAGTCAACAAATTTTGAGTCGGATTTTTGGCGCGTCGCCTGCGCCGGAAGACGATCTGTATGTTCGCGCGTTGGACGAGTACGAAGATTTGGAACGCGAAGGATTAGCCGATTCACCTGAAGGACGCGAAAAATATAAACGTTTAGCGGAACATTTCGGGAGCGAGTACCCGCCGCTTCGTCGTATTGAGGTTCGGCGTCTTTTTGCGGCGCGGGGGAAAGAGAATAATGCACAGATTTAATCGCGGAAATTCCCCCGTCGACTTGAAGAAAGTTTCACGCAAGTACAAAACAGGAAAGCGTTGGGAAAACTTTGTTCAGAATGAAAAAGATTCTTATTTTGCAATTAGAAACACGCTTTACGAACGTCAACGACGACACTGCGCGTATTGCGAATCAAAAATAGACGACGACGGTCGTTTTGGCGGTCATATTGAACACTTGGAACGCCGAGCCGACGTTCCAAGTAGGACGTTCGACTGGGATAATTTGTTTTTATCTTGCAATAGTCCCGGCACGTGCGGAAAGTTTAAAGACGCTTTAAAGGGCGAAAAACGCAATTTCTGCGTCGACGAAATCGTCGATCCGTCAAAAGAAAATCCTCTTAAGTACTTTAATTTCGGGTGGAAAGGGAATATTGTTCCAGTCGGTAAAGCGACATCTGAAATGAAACGAAAAGTCGAAGAGACCGTTCGTCTTTTTAATCTTAACGATCCAAAACTTTCGGGCGCGCGAGCCGCCGCTTACAGAAACGCAACAGACTTTT
>JAZUGM010000055.1:0-3464 GCA_045641205.1 Thermoguttaceae bacterium | reverse complement strand
CGCGAACCAGTCCCCTAGGAACCTTGCGACGCTCGCGCCGTCGGCAGTCGAATGGTTTGTCGCGATATGAACGACGAATCCGTCGGGACCGACGACGAGCTTAAAACGAACGCCGACTTCTTGCTCCGTTTGGAAGAAGCTAAGGGGAACGACGCCCGAGCGAAGCGACACGATCGACTCGTCCGTATGCAAGACGCGTAAATCGGGCAGTTTTAAGGTTTCGTCGTCGACGACCCAAAACAACTTGCGCCTTCGTCGCGCGATTTTTGCGAAGAAGAGCGGCTCGCGCGCGGCGGCTCGTCGCAACGCGCGGCGTAAAAGGTCGGGTTCGACGCGTCCCTCGAAGAGCCAGACGTTGTTTTCCGTCATTGGGAGGTCGGAGCGGTCGTCGATATGGTAATATTCTTCGAAGGGAGACAGACGCAACGGAAAGATTGCGTTTGGATCAAATTGAAGTTTGGGGGATTCGTTCAGATTCATCGATCGCGGTTCCTTCGAAGAGATTAGAAAAAGAGCGCGAGTCGAGCGCGCTTAGGCGATTCGACTCGCGCTTGACGTTTACGAAACGCAACGCGTTATTTTTGAAGCGCTTCGACGATGTAATCTAGGATCGAGCGCAACGTTTTGAAGTCGTCGAAAGTTTTTGTTCCGTCGGGCTGAACGTCGAAACATTCGCTCAATTCGCCGAAAAGCTGACCTTTTTTAATACTGTCGATTTGCAAGTCGGACTCGAGATCGGCGTCAAGGTCGATCATATCTTCCGGGAAGCCGGTTTGCTCGACGATGAAATTGATCATAAATTTCTCAAGTTCGTCGCGCGAAGGAACGTCGGCGCTTTGAACGCTTTGAACGGGCGCGGGCGCCTGTTCTTGCGCGGTCGGCGCGACTTCGCCGGGCGTGCTTCCCAGCGCTTCGACGATATAATCTAGGATCGAACGCAACGTTTTGAAGTCGTCGAAGGTTTTTGTTCCGTCGGGCTGAACGTCGAAACACTCGCTCAATTCGCCGAAAAGCTGACCTTTTTTAATGCTGTCGATTTGCAAGTCGGACTCAAGATCGGCGTCAAGGTCGATCATATCTTCCGGGAAGCCGGTTTGCTCGACGATGAAATTGATCATAAATTTTTCAAGTTCGTCGCGCGAAGGAACGTCGGCGCTTTGAACGGGCGCGGTTGCCGGTTCTTGCGCGGTCGGTGCAACTTCGACAGGCGCGCTTCCCAGCGCTTCGACGATGTAATCTAGGATCGAACGCAACGTTTTAAAGTCGTCGAAAGTTTTTGTTCCGTCGGGCTGAACGTCGAAACATTCGCTCAATTCGCCGAATAATTGACCCTTTTTAATGCTGTCGATTTGCAAGTCGGACTCAAGATCGGCGTCGAGGTCAACCATATCTTCCGGGAAGCCGGTTTGCTCGACGATGAAATTGATCATAAAGCGCGCAAGCTCCTCTCGAGACGGCGCGGCGGTTTCGGACGCTTGTGTCAAGGGCGGCGCTTCCTGTTTTTGAGGCGCGGGTTTAACAGGTTCTTCTGTCGGCGCCGTCGGAACGCTCGAGACCGGCGCGTCGACGTCGACGTCTAGGAAAAAGGGCGCGATAGCTCGAGGCGCGAGGACGTCGGCAAAGGAAGGCGCGGGCGTTTGCGCGGACGCAACGACCGTCGCGACGATCTCGGCGCCTTTCGGAACGCTCGGCTTCAATTCAGCAGGCTCGACAATTTGCGGGACGCTTGGCTTTGATTCCTTCGGTTTGACCGACTTTGCGACGTTCGCGACGGGAGGAACTGGAGTCGGAGGTTGAACCTGTTTCAGTTCGGGTTCCTCAAGCGCGAGTCGTTTGACCGCCTGTCGACGTTTCTTGTCGACGCGTCGTTGCGTCGCGTCAAAGAAGACGATATTGTCGTTGGCGCTTTCGGGAGTTACGGGATTCATTTTAGACTCCAAGGTCGTTTGTTTGGGAACGTCGGGCTTGACCGCCTCGTTCCGTTCTAAGATCAAATGCTGTCGAACGCCGTTACACGAAGCGACGTCGACTCCGACGAAAAGTCGACCGTCGGGACGTAAGACGCGCAACGGAAAAGCGTCGGCGTTTGGACGCAACGTATTATACGAGTCAAGGTAGGACGCGCGCGTCAGACCGAAATTGGCGCCGACTTCGCTTTTGTCAAGATCGACAAGCGCCGCCAGCATCGCCAACGCGCCGACGCAACCGCCGGAAAGACCGAACTCGCCGACGCGCGCCGCTACAGGAACGCGCGCGCCGGCGCCCGAATAAAGAGCGCCTTGGTCGTATCGACGCGCCAACGCCTGCAACGCGACGCGATCGTCCTCGGGAACGCAAGTTCCGACCGTTTCGAGCGCGCGCACGGAATCGAGCGTCGTTCGCGCGCGCCCCAACGCTTGGTCGACCGCCGCGTCGATCGCGCCGAAGTCCGTTTTGTCGAGCGCGCGTCTGACTCCGACGCCCTGAATAATTCCAAAGACGCGGTCGCCGTCTCGTCGCGCGTCGTCGAGTCGCTTGAGCGCGAACGCGACGCAACCTTCGCCGAGCGCGACGCCTTCCGCTTGGTCGTCGAGCGGAGAAGGAGCGCCCGGCTTCGATTCGAGAACGCCGCGAAGTCGCGCGATCTCAAATCGCTCGGGCGAGAGGTCTTGTTGTCCGGCGACTAAAATCATCTTGTCGGCGTCGCCTAATTCGAGCATATCGAGACAGCAAATCAACGCCGCGCCCGCAGACTGCGTTTCGGCGTCGACCGAGACCGCGCCGCCCATTAAATTAAAGGACTTGGAAACGCGAGACGCGAGCGAACTTGCGGTAAAACTGCCCGTTTCGTCGAGCAAGGCTGGAAAACGTTTGAAGGACGCGCGCGCGAACTGCTCCAGCGCCGCCGCGACGTCTTTTTGCGCGAAGTTCAACGCGCGCAAACGCGATCTCAACGCGTTGATCGCCTGCGGCAATTTTAAGCCGAGCGCAAGTTGGGAGCCGAAATCGCTGGTAAAAGTCGAACCGATGACGCAACCGACGCGTTTTCCACTTTCTTCGTCAAAATCACGCGGATCGTCGATTCCAAGCGCTTGCGTCGCCGCTTCCAGCATCATAAACTGCAAGGGCAAAGCAAGTTTGAGCTGTTTAGGCGGTATTTTGCGCCGTTTCCAATCATACTCAAAATCGACGGTTCCCGCTTCCGGCATTGGAACGGGCGCGCCGCTTGAACGTTCGGACGACTCGAAAATCTCCGGGTTCCAGCACGTGCGAGAACAAGAGCGGCGCCGGTCTTGTTTATCGCCTAGCGTTTGACGGAACGATTCCCAGTCGCTGGCGCCGGGCAAGACCGCGCCGACTCCGACGATCGCGATTTGCTCGCCCTTGGCGTCGTTCTTTCGAGGTCGTCCAAGCGCGGGATAAACTCGTTGCAACTCTTGCGGATCGTCGACGTCGGACGGGTCGACGGCGACGTGCGCGTTAAG
>JAZUGM010000054.1:0-2129 GCA_045641205.1 Thermoguttaceae bacterium | reverse complement strand
CAAAATCGCCCCGTAGTACGTTCGGATGGCGTCCCGACAACGTTTTCCATCTGTTCAAATGCGACTTCGACCCGAAAACGCTCGCCGTTTCGAATCTTACTCAGTTGACGGATGGCGCGGCAAACGACTTCGATCCGTGTTTCCTTCCCAACGGTCGTATCGCGTTCATTTCGGAGCGACGCGGCGGTTACGGACGCTGCCATCCGCGAATCGTCCCGACGTATACCCTGTTTTCGATTAACGCCGACGGTAGCGACGTCGTTCAACTTTCGGCGCACGAAACGAACGAATGGCAGCCTGCGGTCGACGCCGACGGTCAAATTATTTACACGCGCTGGGATTACGTCGACCGAGGCGCCAACAACGCGCATTCGCCTTGGATAACGACCCCCGACGGTTGCGATCCGCGCGCGCTCGTCGCAAATTATAACACGAGCGCGTTTTTCCGACCCGTCTTCGAAGGAAATATTCGTCCCGTTCCCGGCGATTCCGGCAAAATAACGGCGACCGCCGCCGCGCATCACGGGCAAGTTTACGGCTCGCTCTTGTCGATCGACCTGCGCGTCCAAGACGACGACGGAATGGGACCGCTTCGTCGAATCACCCCGGAACAGCTCTTCCCGGAGGCGGAAACTCCGCAACACGCCGCCCCGGCGCGATACGCGACTTGCTACCCGCTTTCGGAACTCTTCTTCCTGTGCGTTTACGATCCGACCGCGCGTGGCGACTCGTCGCCCTATTCCTCCAATTACGGAATTTACCTTATCGACGCGTTCGGCAACAGAACCTTGCTTTACCGCGATCCTGAAATTAGCTGTCTTGACCCGATTCCGATTCGCGCGGTTGAAACGCCGCCGATCGTTCCGCGCCGAACGCTTGTCGGCAAGCCGCTTGCGCCGGGCGAAGAATATGTTCCGATCGACCCTGCGACACTGCCGAAAACGGCGGAAATCGCGCTCGTCGACGTTTACGACTCGACGCATCCGTTCCCGAAAGACGTTAAAATCAAACGACTTCGAATCGTCCAACTCCTTCCGAAAACTACTTGGCGCGATTCCGATCCGCTAATCGGATACGGTCATCAGAAGGGCGCGCGTCAAGTATTGGGCACGATCCCGGTCGAAGACGACGGCAGCGCGTATTTTAAGGTTCCCGTCGACGTTCCGATCTACTTCCAAGCGCTCGACGAAAACGGAGTCGCGATTCAATCGATGCGTTCGGACGCATACGTTCACCCCGGCGAGCGGCTCGTTTGCCAAGGGTGCCACGAAAACCGACACGAGGCGGCGCCGCAATTAGTAGCGCGCAACTGCAAGGCGACGCGACGCGCCCCGAGCGAGATCGAACCCGACCCGGACGGAACGAAACCGACGAATTATCCCCGTTTGATCCAGCCGATATTAGACGCAAAATGCGTCGACTGCCACGCGCAAGAGGCGGCGAAAGGAAACGCGAAGGCGATCGACCTGTCGCGCGGTCCTGAAGGAAAGCATTTCTTCAACTCGTTTGAAAATTTGCGTCCGTATTGTTTCTACTTCAACCATTACCTTTGGACGGAGCCGCAGACCCTTCCGGGGCAATTCGGTTCGTTGGCAAGTCCGCTTTACAAGAACGTCTTGACGAAAGAGCATTTCGGACTCGAGCTAACCCCGGAAGAACTTTACCGCTTCACCGTTTGGCTTGACAACAATTGCGACTTTTACGGGAATTACGAAGATTGCGAACGTCAACGAAAGGGCGAGTTAATCCCGCCTAAATTGGAATGATCGCCCTTTGACGGAAGTTTGAGTCGCGTTCGTTTGGTCGAGCGCGACGTTAGCGTCGGCGTGAAGACGTCGGTTTTCACGACATCGCGCGATTTTTACGAACGCGTCGTTTTTCCGCGTATCGTTGTCGTATGGGAGGTTTGAAACGCGATCGTTTGTTCGGAATCAACGTTTGTTTACTTGACAAAACAACAGGAAAAAGTCAATTCCGAGGAGTAGGTCGCGACGTACAAAATCGGCGATCGTTCGCAAGTTCGCCGCAAAAACGTCTAGCGGGCTCAAGCGCGCTAAAAACGAACGTTTCGTCTAAACCTTGTTTCGAAGTGATCGAGAGACTAAAATACTGCGCCGATTTGATTTCAG
>JAZUGM010000053.1:0-10719 GCA_045641205.1 Thermoguttaceae bacterium | reverse complement strand
GACGCTTTACGACGGCGATTCCGTTAAAAAAACGACAAATTTTCAAGGGGGCGGCGTGAAAGAAGGAGACGAATCCGACGGCGAAGGTTCGACTCGCACAAGCGCGCCTCAAATTGTTCAAACCGACGGTTCGAATGTTGAACGTTTGGAAGATTTTGACGAAACGGACGCGTTGGATTCCGGCGACTGCGTTTTGGATATTATCGAAACGGACGCTTCTTGGAAAGAACCGTCGGAAGTTCTGGTTAGCGTAACCTCCGAAGAGAGCGCCGAATTTGACGACAAGTCGACGGTGATTTCCACAGGGGGACGCAAAAGCGCCAAATCTTCTAAATCGAGCGGCGAAAATAACGGTGAAAAGAGCAAAGAAAAAAACGTCGAAAAGAACGGCGTCAACGACGACGACGTCTTGAAGCCGGGCGAACGATTCGGACAATTCACCGTCGTGCGATTTGTCGGCGGAGGGGGAATGGGGCGCGTTTACGAAGGCGTCGACAACGAATTGGAGCGCAAAGTCGCCATCAAGGTTTTGCCGAAACGTCGCGCGCAAGACGAAGGAATCGTCGCGCGATTTCTGAACGAAGCAAAGTCGGCCGCGCGACTAAATCACGAAAATATCGCTCAAGTCTATTTGTCCGGAAACGTCGACGGCGTGCCTTATATCGCGTTTGAATACGTCGACGGCATAAATTTGCGCGACTATGTGCGCGAGAGGGGCGTCTTGGAGTTGAACGAAGCGATCGATTTCGTCCTTCAGGCCGCCGACGCCTTGGCGCACGCCGCTTTTCACGGTGTGACGCATCGCGACGTTAAACCGTCCAATATTATTATTACCCCGCAAAAAAGAGCCAAGTTGATCGATATGGGATTGGCGCGTCTGTTGAAGGACGACGCGAACGACGACTTGACCGAGAGCGGAGTAACCTTGGGAACGTTCGACTACATCTCGCCTGAACAAGCGCGCGATCCTAGACTTGCGGACGTTAGAAGCGACGTTTATTCGTTAGGTTGTACTTTTTACTATATGTTGGTCGGCGCGCCGCCTTTTCCCGAGGGTACGATGTTGCAAAAGCTGTTGCAACACCAAGGAGACGAGGCGCCCGACGTGCGCGAAGCTAATCCGAAGACGCCGGTTGAAATCGCTTCCGTCGTCAAAAAGATGATGCGCAAGAATCCCGACGAACGTTATCAGACGGCCGAAGCGTTAATCGCCGACTTGAACGAGATTTCGGAACTGCTTGGAATTCGCGTTTCGAACGCCGTTCCTGCAAACGACGGCGCCTATGAAAAAGCGCCTTCTTTTCTTTGGAAACGTTTTATTCCCGGTTTGGTTGCGACGGTTCTCCTGTTTGCTTTCGTCGTCGTTTATAGCTTTTCTTCTCGACCGCAGATGGAACTGCCCGGAGTCGATTTGGGCTGGAACGTCGCGAATATGTCGCAAGTTCCTCAAAATAATTCCGTTGTAAAGGAAACGACCGAAAAGGAAACGAACGACGCCGCGCAAAGCGAACAGCGTTCAAGTCTTGCGTCGAACGCCGCCTCTTCCGGAGACGTTCCGTCGGAAAAACCGAACGTTTTTCAAACGAGTTTGGGAAGCGGCAAATTTGGAGACGCCGTCGAACTCGACAATTTGTATTCGTCCGTTTGGAATTCGTCGCTAGTCGTTAATCGCGCATCGTCCGAGGAGGCGTTTTCTTCCGAGGAAGACGCCGACGTCGTAGCGCGTCGTTCGGCGTTTTGTTGGAACGCTTTGGGCGAAGAGCATAACGCGTCGATCGAGCTTTGCGCAAATCTTGTCGCCGACCCGGAATTAAGCGGCGCGCGTTCGAACGCTTTGAGGTCTTTGGGCGAGCGCGACGTCAAAAACGCCGCGCAAGAAACGCCCGTGAGTTCGAATCTGTTCGTCGTCGACGGAATAGGCTCCGCGCCGAATTCCTTCGCGACGTTGAGAGCCGCTTTGGACGCCTCGACGTCGAGGGATTCCGACGCGACGGCGCGCGTCGAATTGCGGTTTAACGGTTCTATTTCCGTCGCGCCTTTGACGCTTGTCGGCAAAAAAATTGAAATATGCGCCGGAGAAGGGTTCCGACCTTCGTTGAATTTCCAGCCGTCGGAGTCGATCGACGAAGTCGGCGCCGAGCGGCTTTTGCATCTGACGTCTTCAAGCGCGACGATCGACGGCGTTTCTATTACTTTTGTCGTTCCGAAGGGGCGAGTCGGTTCGAAATTTACAGTATTTGAGACGTCCGACGCCTCAAATTTGACGATTCGCAACTCGATTCTAACCTTCGACGGAGTTTCGGACGATACGAACTTTTCTGCCGCAACGTCTTCGACGTCTTTCTTTTCGCTGACTAAAGGCGAAACGACCGAAGACGAACGGAACGCCGCAAGCGTCGATCGAGCGAATAAAGACTTCGTTGCGACCGTTCGTTTGGAAAACGTCTTTGTTCGCGGCGAGGCGACGCTTGCGCGTATTGAACGACCAGGCGCGCGACTTGAGGCGGAAAATAGTCTGTTCAACCTTTCGGGCGATTTTTTCCATTACGTCGCGTCTGATTCCGACGAGTCCGATGAGTCCTGTTTTTCCGTGAATTGCAAACGCGTTCTCGTAACTTGCGGCTCTTATTTCGTCCAACTCAACGCGGAAAACGCTCGAGATAGTCTTCCGCGTTTTGACGTTTCCGTCGCCAATTCGATCATTCGCTTGCAAAATCGACCTCTTGCGTTCGTTTCGTCTCCAACGCCTCTACCGGAAGAGACGTTTTGGACTGAATGGAATTTTAAAGCGACTTCGGCGCTCGATTCCGTGACTTTTTGCCGGAGTAGTCTTGTGCGCGACGGCTCGATCAAGGACTACCCGTCCCCGTTTGAGAGGGGCGTCTGCGAGACGATAAGTCTCGACGGAGAAGCGCGTGAAGCGACTAAGCGATGGGAAAGCGTCCCGCCTAGTCGATTGATTCCTTCGGAATTTGCGCCGTCGATTCTAAAGCCCCTCGACGAGGCGACGGATATTTTGCCGACGACAAAAGAAAACGTCAAAACCATAAGCGAGTTTGTCGACGCGTTAGCCGCGCGGTTTTCAGAAGAGTCGTCGAAAGACTAGTCGTTTATTAGTAAGTTTTAATTAGTTCGAACGAATTAATTGCATACCCCTGTTTCCAGACGCTATAACGTGGGCGACGCCTTGCAAAATTTAGAGATCGTTTGTTTTTATAACGGAAAACCCAACCTTGCTTTTTTCCTGTCGGAAGACCGACCGACCACGATAGGACGAGCCGTTGAAAACGTCGTCGTACTGAACGACGAACGTTGCAGTCGTTTCCATGCGACTATTGAAGCGCGCGGTTCCAAGTGGTTTTTGTTCGATCTCAACAGTCGGAACGGAACGACGGTCGACGGCGTTAAAGTCGAGGGCAAAGCGGAGATATTCGTCGGGTCTAAAATCCAAATAGGGCGCGAGACGTTGCTGGTTGAAGCGCAACGCGATTTCGACGTGCCGACCGACGTTCGCGAATCGTCGCTTGAGCGCGGAGTCGACGGCGAATATTTTCGCCGTCAGGACGAGTTGACCGCTTATCTCGATTGCGAACGAACGGAAAATCGACGCTTGAGATCCTTGCTTGGACAGAATTCGGAAATGATCGGGCGTTCGTCGTCGATTCTCGAAATTGACAAAATCATCGAACGAGCCGCGCGTTCAAAAGCGACCGTTTTGATTCGCGGAGAAAGCGGGGTCGGAAAGGAACTTGTCGCGCGAGCTATGCACGAACGAAGTTCTCGTCGTTTGGGACCGATGGTTTGCTTGAATTGCGCCGCGTTTTCCGAAAGTTTGCTGACAAGCGAATTATTTGGGCACGAGCGCGGCGCTTTTACGGGCGCGCTCGAAACCAAAATAGGGAAGTTTGAAGCGGCGGACGGCGGAACGATCTTTTTAGACGAAATCGCCGAAATGAATCCTGGTCTTCAGGCGACTTTCTTGCGCGTTTTGGAAGGTTCGACTTTCGAACGCGTCGGAGGAAATAAGCCGATACGCGTCGACGTTCGAGTCGTTGCCGCGACAAATCGCAATCTTGAGGAGGAAGTCGCCGCCGGACGATTTCGTCGCGACCTGTATTTTCGCTTGCGCGTCTTAGAAGTCGTCGTTCCACCGTTGAGAGATCGTATTGGAGACGTCGACGTCTTGGCGGATCATTTTTTGGCGAAATTTTCGCAGGAGACCGGGCGTCGCTACTTGGATTTCTCGCCGGAAGCGCGCGCGACCCTCAACGCGTATCGTTGGCCTGGAAACGTGCGCGAACTTAAAAATATTGTCGAGCGCGCCGTTTTAATGGGCAATCCGCCGACGATTCAGAAAAACGACCTGATGACTTCCTCCCTTGGGGAGGTTGGAACCGCGTCCGCTAACGAGGTCAAATCGCCCGAAACGGCGTGCGTCGTTCCGTCCTCCGCCGAACGGGTCGTCGCGCTCGGAGATTTTGAGCCGACGACGCTGAAGGATTTGGAGAGTCGGTTTATTTTGCAGACGCTGAATTATTTCGGCTGGAACAAAACCAAGACCGCCAAGGCGCTGGGCGTCGAACGAACGACGTTGGATCGTAAGATCGCGCTTTACGCGTTGACGCGCGAAAAATGACGATCGGCGTTTGCTGGTTTGAATAAAATAAATTGGGATAAGACGAACAAAACGCGCGTTTTTCCGCGCTAGGGGGAATAATGAAAAGAATAGCTTTCTTGGCGGCGCTTGCCGTAATGGCGTTGAATTCGGCGGCGTCCTTTGCCGACGGAATTTACGAGGGTAGAAACGTCGATTTGTCCGAAGGCGCGGTTCGAGTCGGACGTTCCGGAACGCCCGCGTTTGAAGACTGTTTCGCGACGGGCGAGGCTTGGGCGACCGTCGCGAATTATCGCGATATGCTCAAAATTGAGTTCGGCAAAGAATTCAACGGAACGCCCGCGCTCGTCGTTTCGCGAGAAAAGCCGTTCGACGAAAGCGATCCCGAAGGCAAAGACACGGCGTGGGGCGTCGAAACCGCGCTACAAAAGACCGCGCCCGAAAACGCGAACAAGGAGTTCGTCTTGCGCGTCGAGACGCTCGGCTCGAAAAACGTCGAAGGAGGCGGAAGCGACGGAGAAAGTTATCGCGGCGCCCTCGATTGGTACGACGCCAAAGAAAAGAAAATCGCGACGGTTCCCTTCTTGTTTAGAGCCGGCGTCGCGCTTTCTGAAAAAAGCGTCGCGGGCGTCGCGCCCGAAGGCGCCGCCGCCTATAAGATTCGCCTAGGATTCGACGTTCCCAATCTTGAACCGGGCGAATTTGTCGTTGTGAAAAAACTTGCTTTTGAATTTATTCAAGAAGACAAGCCGTTCTTGCAACCCGCTTCCTTTGTTTCCGGCGTCTTTGAGGGCGGCGCTTTTTCGTGGGACGCCGACGTTCAAGACGGTTCCGCCGTCAAGTTCCAAGTCGCGACGGCGCCCTTGGTCGGCGAAGAGCCGGGCGAGTTTTCCGATTTTGTCGGTCCCGACGGCACGAACGCGACGTTTTATGAAAAGCCTTTTAGCGTCGACGCGCCCTTTGCGCGGTATCGCGCCGTCTTAATTTCGAACGGACAAGAATCTCCCGTTCTCAAGTCGGTCGTCGTAGGCGACAAAGTCGATTCCAAGTGGCGTTTCGGCGGCGACAACGAACCGCCGCGCGTTAAAATCGTAGGCGCTTACGCGACTCCTAATCCGAATTCGCGCGAAGAAATCGCGTTTGAAGTTTGCGACGCGTCGATCGTCAAACGTTCGTCGATCAAGATTTTGCTCGACGACGGCGAGGCGACCGATAGTTTCTCTTGCGCGAAGAACGCGTCGGGCTCGTTTAGGTTTGCCGCGAAGCCGGAAAAGGATTTAGAGCCCGGACTTCACAAGCTACAAGTGGAAGCCGCCGACGTCTACGGCAATTCTTACTTGTCGACGCGTTGTTTTCTAGTCGGGGAACCCGCGAAAACTCCGCAAATTACTTTGCGCGAGGACGGTATGGCGCTTATCGACGGCGAGCCGTTCTTCCCGATCGGAATTTACGGCGTGATGAAGCGCGAATTCAACGGGTTCAATATCGACGAAGCTTTTCGCGGTTTGAAGGAAGCCGGTTTTAATTTCGCGCATTCCTATTCTATGCCGCGCGAAGACGAATTTTTAGCGGCGGCGGAAAAATACGGGTTCAAATTGTGGTCCGTAGCGCGCTTGCCCGACGAGCGTTTTGTCGACGTCGAGCGTTTCTCGCCCGCGATTATTTCGTGGTATTTGGGCGACGACACGTCTTACAACACGAAGCCGGAGGAATTGTACGATTATCACGATTCCGTGAAGGCGGTCGATCCGTCGCGTTTAACCGTTCAAGCCGACCCGATCGACGCCGGTAAGGAAGTTTCGAACTATCGACCCTACGTCGAGGGAACCGACGCCTTTTTGCCCGAAACATATCCCGTTCGCAGGGGCGGATTCGAAAGCGGAAAGGATTGCGTCGCGCAAGCAGTGCGCGACGTCAAACGGAGCCGCGCCGACGCGATAGAGGCGCAGGACGGTCCGAAGGCGATTTGGCCGATTATTCAGTATTTCAAAGGCTGGGGCTGGGAACGTTTTCCGACCTATCGCGAACTACGCGCGATGAGTTTCGGCGCGATCGCCGCAGGCGCCAACGGGATAACGTGGTATACTTACGGAGGAACCGTCGAGCCGGAATTGAAAAAATTTAATTACGGCGTGACGACGACCCCGGAACGCTGGAACAATATTTCGAAGATTGCTACGCAGATTAACGAGCTTTCGCCCGTCTTATTGCAACAGACCGACGCAAGTTTGCAACCGAAGGCGATTATTTTGAATGGCGCTAAGACAAATGTTTACGGAGAAGAAAACGTAGTTTGCTTGTTGAAGCGTCGCGAAGGTAAAAATTACCTAATCGCCGTGAATTGCGCGCCCGAACCGATCGACGTGAAATTCGAGTTCGCCGAGTCGCTCGACGACGCGTCGACCGTCGAAGTTTTGTACGACGAAGCGGGCGTTTCCGTGCCGCGTGTCGAGTCGGGCGCCCTCGTCGATTGGTTCGAAGCCTTTGGCGTGCGAATCTACGTCTGGTAATTATTTTGTTTATACTGCTACGTTGTTTTGTAGTGATTTTGCGGTTTATTTCGAAGAAAACGTCGTTTTTTTTAAATAAACTAGATATTACCGGTAAAGCTCGCCGATATACCCCCTGCAACGGTTGTTTTTTATAACCAAAATTTAGGCGGGGTCAAAATGACTAATCGGCGAATGGATTTGTTAGATTTGTGCAGTAGAGTCGCGAGCGTTCGTAGCCTTTTGTGCGCGAGCGCTTTCCTGTTGGGCGATTGCGTTATGGGCGCGGAGTATGGACGCTATGACGACGCCCCTTCTCCTACGGTCGAGGCGGTCGTAAGCGACGCTGAAGAGGCTTCGTTACAGGCGGCTTCGTTACAGGAGTCGACTGCGTTAGAGACGGTTTCAGAAGAGCCCGCCGCATATGCGACGACGACGGAGCCCCTCGATTTGGAGGCGATGCAGAAAAAGCTCGAAGAATTGCAAGCGACGACCGCCGCTTTCAAAGAAGACCTGGACGCCCAGAAAAATAAGGATAAGAACAAGAAGCCGAACGATCCTTATACGGTGAAGTGGGCGGGGCGCTTGGCGTTCGACGGGACTTTTGTCTCCGAAAGCGAAGACGCAAGAACAGCCTTTGGCGAAGCGGACAACTCGTTTAGAATCCGCGATTTGCGTATTACGGGAAACGCTTCCGGGCACGGAAAACTTGCCGCCGCGTGGGGCGTCGCGCTTCAAGGCGGGCAGGCGACGTTGTTGCACAACTACCTCAAAGTTAAGGACACGCGATTATTTGGCGACGTTACGGTGGGGCATTTCTTCGTCGAATCCGGTATGCAGAGCGTTCAAACGAGTTTTGACCGCGAGTTTGTTACGATCGACGAGGATTCTTCCGCGTTCGGCTTAGGGCGTAGGCTTGGCGTCTCGTCCGCGTATCATACCGAAGACAAACGCGGACGCGCGTTCTTTGGTTGTTTCCTGCCGAAAGCGATCAACACCGGGGCTACAGGGCACGCGATTAGCGACGACAATATGGGCGTCGTTTTGAATACCCGTTTAACTTACGCGCCGTTGCTTCTCGAAGACGAGAACGGACGAACGCTTGAAGCGTTGCACGTCGGCGGCAGTTATTACGGCGTAATGCCGCACGGCTCGGGGGACTTGAATTTTAAGACGAGCGGTTTGGGGTGGAAGAACGGTCCTAATTTCTTTGACGCGACGGTCGATCTCAACGGTCGAAACTACGGCGTTTCGCAAGTCGAGGCGGCTTGGCAACGAGGCGGATTTGGCGCGTCGGCGGAGGGGTACGTGCTGTCTGTGAACGACGGCGGCGGAGAAGC
Source organism: Thermoguttaceae bacterium (assembly GCA_045641205.1). Taxonomy (GTDB): domain Bacteria; phylum Planctomycetota; class Planctomycetia; order Pirellulales; family Thermoguttaceae; genus RUG369. The sequence goes on along the minus strand of JAZUGM010000053.1, from coordinate 2,275 downwards.
CTACGGGACTACGATTCAAATGCGTTGGCTGTTGGCGCCGAATTGTTCGCGAACTTACGTCAAAGAAGACGGGCATTTTGGCGGAGTCAAGATGAACGACGACCTCGTGTTCCTTAGCTTCAAAGACCGAACTATCGGGCATAACTTTGGCGTTTTGGAGCCAGTCGCGAAGTGGGAATGGATGCAGTGCGACCATTTGAACAACACGAAGACTACGGGTCGAATCGGAACGGTTAATCGCGTCGTAACGGGCGCCAACTGGTTCCTGAACGAGCAAACCTACGTTACGTTGAACTGGGAACACGCGTTTGTAGACACGCAGAACGTGAAAGCGCTTGGCGAAGACGCCGACGCGAATTTTGACACGATCGTGGTTCAAACGACGTTGAAGTTTTAATTTTAGCGAATTCTCTTGAGAGATCGCGCGTCGCCTTGGTTTGGACGTCGAAAGGAACGTCGAAGCCGGGGCGGCGTTTGTTCGTATGGAGAACGCGCAAGAAATGCGAGGAATTATGTTGAACGCTTGGTTGAAACAAGAAAACGGTCGAGACAAACGGCGCTTTTTCGGCGTCGGCGTTCTATTTCTTAGCGCGATTCTTTTAACGATTTGCGGTTCCGTCGGCTGTTCAAGAGTCGCTTCGGCGCCCAAGGAATACGCGAACGTCGATCGCGCGCCGGATATTTATCCCGACTATCGCGACGTCGTCGTTCCGAGAAATATCGCGCCGCTGAATTTCGACCTCGCCGAGGAGTCCGACCGGCTCTTGACGCTTCTTTACGTCGCGCCGAAAGACTCAAGGGGGGACGACTTAAAGCCGATCGCCTCTTTTTCGGGTAAGAACGTTCGTTTCAAGCAAAAATTCTGGAAAAAAACGCTGGAAGAAAACGCCGGAGCGAGTCTGCGTTTTGTCGTTTTCGCCAAAAAAGAGGGGAAGTGGAGTCGATTCAAAGACTGGACGATGGAGATTTCGTCCGATCCGATCGATTCTTGGGTTTCTTATCGTCTTATCGCGCCCGGTTACGAGCATTATTCCGATTTGGCGATTATGTCCCGAAACATTGAGACGTTTGAAGAGCGTTCTATTTTTCGAGCGCGTCTTGTCAACGAGAGAACGTGTATAAATTGTCATTCTTTCCAGAATTATCGGACGGACGCCTTTCTTTTTCATATGCGCTTGACGGACGGCGGCACGGTCTTTAAGGTCGGCGACGACGTTGTCAAACGCGATTTGCAAGCCGACGGACTCGACGCGGGCTGTAGCTATCCCGCGTGGCGCCCAAATTCCTTGCACGTCGCTTTTTCCTCGAATCAGACTTTTCAAGTTTTCAGAACGAAGTCGCCCGACAGAATCGACGTCTTGGACTCTTTTTCCGATCTCTATCTTTACGACGTCGTGAAAAACGAACTAAAAGCCGTCGTACCGCCGGGAGACGATTATATGCAGACTTACCCCAGTTGGTCGTCCGACGGTAAATTCCTCTATTACTGCGCCGCAAAAAATCCCGGTTTCACGACCTCGCGAGAGAATTACGACGAGCGCAAAGTCGAGACGATGAACCTGCGCGACAAGATCAAGTACGACGTAATGCGCGTTTCGTTCGACGAAAAATCAGGAAGATTTGGCGCGCCCGAAAAGGTTTTCGACGCCGTAGCGCGCAATATGAGCGCGCTGTTTCCGCGAGTTTCACCCGACGGCAAGACGTTGCTCGTAACGACGACCGCTTTCGGATGTTTTCCGATTTGGTATCGCGATTCGAATCTGTGGGCGGTCGATTTGGTCTCCGGCGAGGCGCGCGCGCTCGACGAAATCAACGCGCCGAAGGAGCCGGACAGCTATCATTCTTGGTCGTCGTCGGGCAAGTGGATCGTCTTCAGCTCGCGTCGCGACGACGGACTTTACACGCGCTTGTACTTCTCGCATTACGACGACGCGTCCGGGCGGTTCTCGAAGCCGATTATGCTTCCGCAAAAACGCCCCGTTCAAACGCTTGAATTGGCGCGATCCTTCAACGTGCCCGAATTTACGATAGAGCCCGTCGACGTTCCAAGAGGAAAATTGCTCAAAGAAGCGAAGAAAACGACGCTTGAAAAACCGACGTTGACGCGTTGAATACGAAAGAGACTTTTAACGTTTTGTTTGACGAAATTTGCGCGTCGCCTCGGCGTCGTATTGGAAGCCGGTCGAACGGCGCGTTTAGGCGCGAGCTTTCTCCGACGAAAGCCGTGGAAGCTTACGAATTCGTCTTTCGCCGAGCGATTAAGTTCTACAGAAAG
>JAZUGM010000052.1:0-38230 GCA_045641205.1 Thermoguttaceae bacterium | reverse complement strand
CAAGGGCGGCGTCAACAGCGCCCTCTACTTCCGCGCGCACGAAGTCGACACGCCTTGGTTGCTCCGCGGTTGCCAAGACGAAATCGCCGGTAACGGTCAAGAAGCCGCTATTTGGCACACCGCCGGCAAAAACGAACCCGGTCGCGGTTGGCTTGGACAAGACCCTGAATTTGTCGAAACGATTCGCAACAAAGGCGAAAACGACTGGAACGAAATCGCCGTCGCCGCGTGCGGCGATCGCGCCGTCACCTTCCTGAACGGCTTCCGCGTCGTCGATCTTACCGATCCGAAACTCGAAAAAGAAGGCAAAGTCGGTCTTCAACTCCACGGCGGTTCCGACGGTCAAATGTGGTTCAAAAACTTCAAGATTATGCCGATCACCAAAGAGATGCGCGCTTTGATCGAACGCTGATCAAATTGAAATTATTTCGCGTTTAACGCGAAGAGCTACTTCGCGACGTCCTCAAAAGAGGACGTCCGTTTTGCGTTCTAATTATCCGAATTCTAAATTGTCAAGAAAGAAACACAATGAAAAAATTCAGTTTTGTCGCGTTACTCGCGGCGGCGTTCTGCGCTTCCTCGGCGCTCGCCCAAGAATTTACGTCCGTTGAAGAAATCGAAAAGGACGGAACCTACGCAAACGCCTATTTCATTCAAGGCGAATATCTTTGGCCGGCTAAGAATCGCGCGTTTCAAGTGATCGCTCGCGGCGCCGACAAATTCGACGTCGTCGGTTATCAAGACGGTCTTCCGGGCAACGGTTGGGATCGTTCCAAGGCTCGTTTCTTCGGAACGGGCGAATTTGTCGACGGCAAATTGGTCGTTACCGGACAACGAATGAACATTCCGCGTTACGGCGAAGACGCCGATATTATTTTCAACGACGAGCAAAAAGCGAGAAAATTAGTCGGCTCTTACGAAGACGGCAAATTTGTTCTTGACTTCGGCGGCAAAATCGATTTGCAAAAAGTCGATCGCGAAAGCCCGACGCTTGGTATGAAAGCCCCCGAAGGCGCTATCGTTCTCTTCGACGGCAAAAACACCGATATGTTCGACGGCAAAGTCAATCTCAGCACGGCGCAAAAAGACGCGTTCTGGTCTGAAGCGAAATTTAAGCCGTTCGAAAAGGATCGTCCCTTCACGTTCCACATTGAATTTATGTTGAGCTTTATGCCGAACGCGACGGGTCAAGCTCGTTCGAACAGCGGCGTTTATATTCAAGAAGAATACGAATGCCAAGTTCTTGACTCCTTCGGTCTTGAAGGCGAAAACAACGAATGCTCCGGCTTCTATCAACAGCGCAAGCCCGACGTCAATGCGTGCTTCCCGCCTTTGACGTGGCAAACCTACGATTTCGACGTTACGCCCGCCAAATATGACGCCGACGGCAAAAAGATCGCCAACGTCAAAATGACGGTCAAATTGAACGGAGTCGTCGTTCACGACAATATCGAACTCGAACACGAAACGCCCGGCGGCAAAACGGAAGCGAACGAAGCGGGCGAAGCGCGCGGAATTTACCTCCAAGGGCACGGCAACAAGGTTCAATATCGCAACGCTTGGATCAAATACAACGACTAGTTTTGTTTGATTTGTCGTTTGTTTATTTAAAGCGCGTTCGGTCTTGCGCGATTCGGACGCGCGTTCTAAGTTCAATTCTTTTTCTCAACGTTCTTTTACGGAGACGTTATGCGTTTCGGAAAAATTTTATCCGTTCTTTTTTTGGGTTTTGTTCTATCCTTTGTTTCTCAAGGCGCCGCATATTCCGCCGACGGCTCGGACGAATTCGCGTCCGCGCCCGGTAAAGAAACAGGCTATTATGTTTTCTCCTATTTTATGAACGCCAACAACGGTTCCGACGGCGTTCATTACGCGGTTAGTCGCGACGGTTACAACTGGACGGCGCTCAACGACGGCAAGGCGGTTTTGGCGCCCCCCGTCGGAAAAAAGACGAAGTTGACGCGCGATCCGAGTATTACGCGCGGTCCCGACGGAACGTTTCGCCTCGTATGGACCGTCTCTTGGGACGGTCGAGCTTTCGGCGCGGCTTACAGCGACGATTTGATCGAATGGAAGGACGCCAAAGCCGTCCCGTGTATGGAAGACGATCCGACCGCGCGCAACACGTGGGCGCCCGAAGTGTTTTACGACGACGCCACTGAGCAATATTACATTCTGTGGTCCACGACCGTGCCCGGAAAATTTTCGCCCGCCGACAAAGGCACGAGCGAAGACAGACTCGATCACCGCGTCTACTGTAAAACGACCAAGGACTTCAAAACGTTCTCGCCGACCAAGTTGTATTTCGATCCGAAACATAACGTTATCGACGCGTTTCTTGCTAAAAAGGACGGCAAATACTACCTGTTCTACAAAGACGAGACGCTCAAGCCTCTGGAAAAAATCATTCTTGTCGCAACCGCCGATTCTGCGGAAGGTCCTTTCTCCAAGGGCAAGAAGATTTCCGCGCAAAACTGGGTCGAAGGTCCAAGCGCGCTTCAAATCAACGGAGATATGATCGTTTATTACGATCGTTACGCCGATCGCGAATACGGCGCCGTGCGCTCCCGCGACGGAGAAAACTGGGAAGATGTCACGTCGTTAATTTCCTTCCCCAAAGGAACGAGCCACGGCACCGCCTTTGAAGTCGACAAAGCAACCTACGAACGACTCCTCGAGCGTTATTCTAAATGAGAGTCGTTGGAATCGGAACTGACGCGGCGGAAATCGACCGCGTCGTCAAATTGTACGAACGGTTTCCCGAATCTTTCTTGAATCGCGTCTTCACGGCGCAAGAACAGGCGTATTGTCTGGCGCGCAAGAGAAATTTTGGCGAATCGTTGGCGGCGCGTTGGGCGGCGAAAGAAGCGACGCTCAAAGCGCTAGGAACCGGCTGGTCGTCCGACGTCGACTGGAAAGACGTCGAAGTCGTCTCGCTCCCCTCGGGCGCCCCGACGCTAAACGTTTCCGGCGGAGCCAAAAAACGCGCCGACGAACTGGGAATCGTCGACTGGAAATTGTCCCTAACTCATAGTAGAACGCTGGCGATCGCTTTCGTCGTAGCCAGCGGGTTGGATTCTTCGCAAGAGCGCCGTTTGTAAAAAGCGTTTCTCTTGTGAAATCGATTTAATAAAATCGTCGTTTATCCGCGTTTCGACGCTCGTCCGGCGAACGCGAATCGCGGTTGTTTGTCATCCTCGACTGTTTTGCCTCTTTTGAAGAGAAAGCGAGTCCGAAATATGTTTAAAAAAGCGTTTGCCTTTATCGCCGCGCTGACCTTGTTGGTCGGCGTCTCGTCGAATCTCTCGGCTCAAGAAGTTAAATCGCCGGTCGGCGCCAAGCACGTCGTCTGGATCGGCTCCGACGGATTCGGCGCCCATTACGTCAACTGGGACGAACTCCCGAACTTGAAGGCGTGGCGCGACGCGGGCGCGTGGTCGCTCCATATGCGCAGCGTTCTGCCCTCCTCCAGCGCGATCAACTGGGAAACGCAAATCGTCGGCGCTCCTTCCGAAATGCACGGCTTCCGCACTTGGGGCAGCAAGGAACCCGATTTGCCGCCGATTTATCTCGACGAACAAGGTCGTTTCCCCTGCGTTTATCGCGCCTTGAAAAATCAGTATCCCGATTTCAAAGGCACGGCGGTCTATTCTTGGGACGGAATCGGATACCTCTTTGATAAAGAAGCGGTCGTTTCCGACAAATGCGTCAAAAACGACGAAGAAGTCTTCAAGACCGCTTGCGAACAACTCGCGACGAAGCCCGATTTCGCCTTCATTTACTTCTCGGAACCCGACCACACCGGACATACGCTCGGCTGGGGCTCGCCCGAATACCAACAAATGTTGACGAAAATCGACGATTACGTCGGAAAACTTATCGCGTTTATGAAAGAAAACGGCTATAACGAAGAAAACACCGTTATTATCTTCACGGCCGACCACGGCGGAACCGACAAAGGACACGGCGATCTCTTGATGGAACATATGGAAGTTCCGTTCTTGATCGCCGGCGCGGGCGTTAAGCAAGGCGAAATTAAAGACGTCGTCGTTCACTTCGACGTCGCCGCCACTATCGCGTGGGTTCTTGGCGCCGAACAGCCGCAATGCTGGCGCGGTAAGTACGTCAAAGCCGCGTTCGAAAAGTAAGCTTCGCGTTTGCTAGCGTAACGTTGCAAGAACGCGCGCGTCTTTCCAACGATGCGCGCGTTTGTTGTTTTCAAAACGGCGTTTTAGGAAACTGTTCGACAAATTCCACGAGAAGAGAAAGAGTAATAAATGACGGAAAATTACAGAACGATAGACTTTGCGATAAAATGCGTGGGGTCCGGCGCTTTAATTGGAATCGCGGGGATTGCGTATCTTGAGATAGGCGGTCTGGTCGGCGCGGCGGTTTTTGGATTGGCTCTATACTTAATTATTATCAACAAATTGACTTTGTATACGGGCGCGATCGGCTATGCGTTAAGAAGAAAAACCCTAGGAAAAACGTTCTGGGCTCTTCCGTTCAATTTGCTTGGCGCCTGTTGCGTCGGATACGTTTATTCGTGGGCTTACGATCCGTCGCATTGCGTCGAACTCCTTTCGAACAAACTTGAACTGCCGTATTTAACGATATTTTTAAGGGGGGCTTTGTGCGGCGCAATGATGGTTTGCGCGGTCGAATCTTCAAAACAAGGCTCGATAGGAATTTTTATTTCCGTCTTTATCTTTGTCGCTTGTAAGTTTGAACACTGCATAGCCGACACGTTTTACATTTTCTGTTGTCCTGAACCGTCTTTGAAATCGGTTCCGTTCTTTATCGTCGTTCTTTGCGGAAACACGGTCGGTTCTCTCGTTATGCGCGAACTGATCGCAAAAAAAGAATAGTTTCGTTCGACGGCGACTTGGCGTTTTTTTCAATGAAGTCCAAAACCTACGTTTCCCGAAAGAACTCTTTTCCCCCTTGAGAATATTGAAAAAAAGAAGAAAAGAAAGACAAAGCGTAAACAATCAAACAGAAAAATTAGCATTTTAAAAAAGGGACTCTTTGTTAGGTTTAACAAAAAGATAACAGCCAAACAAGAGTCCCGTAACGAACCAGGCAACAACCCCGTTCGTAAACCTTATTGTAGCGCTTAACGCCGTAGCTTTCAGTTCTCGCGAAAGTTTTTAGCGTTACTTTCTTGGGTACGACGAACGCAGTTGGAAAGGTAACTTCGCAACTTTGTTTCCGCCGCAATCAACGCGATTTCAGAATTTCTACCGTCAGATTCAACATATAGGAACGAAAGACTAAGTGGTTCAACTAGTCTACCTGTCGATTACGTATCAGGACGGTTAATATTCAAAATCTACGCGTTCGTGTATTTTTTAATCATCACGGCAGTCAGACGTGCAAATTCCTTGTGTTCCTTGTCGTTCTGCAAACTTTCCTTGAGAATGTCTCTGATTTCGCTAAGTTTTTCCGAAACGTCAAAGAGACACTTAAAAGGGAGTATGACTATATGGAGAAGACAGACTCCAGCCGCGATAAGAAAGGGTATTCCAAGAATGCACGCGGTAGGAGATTTGTTTCCAATAGCAAGAACTAGCATTCCTATTAAATAAAAAGCAACGAACCATAAAACCTCAACAACAAATCGACTAAAAGTCGTGTCGTCTTTTGACAGTTTAATTAATTTTAAAAACTTGTCCATCTTTAATCCTCCACCTGACGCAACCAACGCGCCTTTCAATTGATCGACTTACAAAAACAAAAACGTTAGATTTATTTTAAAAATTTTAAAAATTATCAAAATTTTTTATCTGGACAAAATCCTTATATTGCATTATAAGCAGAAAATTTAATATACTGTTGAAAAACAATTCACAAGAAGAAAATCTGAGTGAAATCTTAAATGAAAAAAACAGAAGAATGAGAGTTCAAGTAAAAATCTGGACGAAAATCTGAGTCTGGATATAATTTTTCTGTTTGATTGTTAATACATTGCCTTTCTTTCAAAATTCTCTAAGGGGAAAAAGAAAAAAGTCTTTTTTCGGGAAAGTACGGAAAATAAAGGAAGCGCCATCTGCAAACTTTACAAAGCCGACTCGTCTTTTTATTCCCCAAAGCAAACATTACCGATCCAAACTGCATATCTTCGATATGCAGTTTATTGCGCGGCACTTACGCGCCGATTTGTTGTCGACGCATAATTTCATCAGAACCCTCTGACGCGCGTCATAAGAAATTTCACCGTTTCCCCAACAAATTTTCCCAAGTTGACGGGGACGGCGTTCCCAATCATCTGTTCGACCTCAGTTTTCGTTCCGATCCACTGAAAATCTTTCGGAAACGTCTGAATCCAAGCGCGTTCTTGCGAAGTCAAGACGTGCAAATCTTCCGAAACGGGACACGGGTCGTTGCTATGACCGGGATAACCTTTCGGGACGGGTCTGTTGACTCCGCGCATCGTCGGGGCGGGCTCGTCGATAGAAAATATGCCGCGACGACTGTAATTTCGCGGATGACGATAATAGAATTCGAAGCCTAACGAATCGCCGAAATAATCGCGCAGGGTCGTCGGCTTTTTAGACTGTCGCGCAATAAAGACCTCTTGCGCGAAACCGTCCTCTTGATCTTGCATACCGAAACAGATAAACCGCTTGCGTTTTTGGGGCGCGCCGCAAAAGCTCGCGTCAAGCACGATTTCCGTGAGCCCGTATCCGGCGCCTTTAAAGATTTCTCGCGCCCTCGCGTAGGCTTTGCTATGGCGCGCTAGATCGACGTTTTCCATCACGAAACAGCGCGGCTTGATCGTCGCGACGATTTGCGCGTAACATTCCGTCAAATTGGCGCGTTTCGCTTCGACGCGCTTGCCCGCGTGAGAAAAATCCTGACAGGGCGGTCCGCCGATAATTACGTCGGGCGCATAGGGCGCGATCTCTTGCGTCGCTTGAACGACGTCGGAAAGGTCGACTTGACGGACGGGGTGCGAGAAATTGGCGCGGTAACATTTCGCCGCCGCGTCCCAATTTTCAAACGCCGCTACGACGTCAAAGCCCGCCTTTTGAAACCCTAACGACAGTCCTCCGCAACCGGCGAATAAATCGACGACCTTCATTTTTTTCACTTACGTTAATCCTCCTGAACAGAACGACGCGCAACAAAGGCGCGTCGCTTGAACGTATCCGAACAAACGACGCGCTACGCAGTCATTCTAACCGTTAAAACATAAGTTGCAAGGCGTCGCGCTCTTGACGCTCATTTGGGATATTTGTCGAGATTGTCCCATTGAATCCCGACGCGTCGCAACATATAGCCCAATTCGCGCGTATAGTCTCCATAACACGTCATCCAGTGGAAGCCGGGCATTTTTTCGTTGACTAGTTCGTCGGACGCTTCGTATTCGACGTCGCATTGCGCGCGGCAAATCGGTCGGAACGGCACGTCGACGATTTTTCCGCGCAGACCCGCCCAACGAACGCCAAGGAAGTCGGGCAAAATATTCGTAACGGTTTGATCAAGATCGAAAGCGACTTTCGGCGCGGCGCCGTAATCCGATTCGAAGTGCGTGACAATTTCAACGGGTAGATTGTCGACTCCGTTCATTTTGCGCGGCGCGGTGCAGTGCGCGATCGTGATCAAATTGTCGTGCGGATAAGTCGGATCGTTCATAAAGACCGGCTTGCCCGTGATCGCGTTAAGCGCCATACCCGAAGGAATAACGGCAAAGTCGGATTCGCAGAACGCGAGGTATCCGGCGTCGTTTAAGAAACTCAACGTTTGGCACGCGGTCGTTTGCGCTTTCGGAATGATCGTGTTCATACATCCGAAAACCGTGATCGCGCGGCAATCCGCCTTTTGCATCAATTTTGCGAAAATCGACGCCAAGACGTAAGCGCCGACGACAAACTCGCGCTTGGTCGAGAGCGTCGTGCCGGGAATATTCAAGTACGCGTCCGTCTCTTTTTCCGCCCACGCGAGTAGTTTCTCGTCGGCGCGCGCCTCTTTGAGAAGCGCGTCGAGTTGCGAATAGTCGACCGTTTGAATATCGAGGTTCCACGCCTTGTGAATCGCGTCGAAAAGCGCCTTTTGTCGTTCGGCGTTTTGCGACCACGCGTCGGGACCGCCGATACAGAGAATACGCGAATTGCGCGCGTTTTTCAGACCGCAAAGAGCGCGAAGGCGCCACGTCAATTCGTCGAGCGAGTCGGTTACGACGTCTTCGTATTGAATATTGCTCAGTTGCAACGAATCTTGATGTTGACGCAAGAAACGAGGACTGACGATTTCATATTGCAAATAAACGGAACCGGAACGCCAACGTTGGAAAACGATCGCGTCTTTTCCAAAGTTTTGCAGACCTTCGATTCCGCCGCCCGCGCCGTAAACAAGAATAACGTCCGCCTTCTCGACGTTTTCCGAATTACGCGCCTCGCCGACGTGTCCGCAAGTCGCCAAGGGCAGGAACTCGACGGGAAAATCGGCGTTCGCTTGGAGTTCCGCAAGTTCTTTTTTGATCTGTTCGCCCTCTTTTGCGGCGGCTTCAGGAGTCTGAACGCCGCCCCAGCCGCGCCACGACGTCGCGGGTTGCGGTCGACAATTATCGTAAATCAGAATCGGAAAGACGACGAGAGGACGACGCTTCGGAGCGGGCGGAAAATACTCGTTCGTATCGTCGTCCGCCAAGGCGAGCGTTCCCCACGCGACGTTGGAAAGCAAAGCGCCGCCGGCTACCATCGAGCCTAAAAAAGTGCGACGCGACAAATCGAAAAGTTCCTTTTGCTTCGGATTTGGCGCGTTAAACGACGCGGAAGGACAACAATGGCAACGTTCGCCGTGCGCGTGATTATGACTCATCAATAAAACCTTTCTTAAAATAATGGCGAAACAACGCCCGACGCTCAAACAAACGCCGAGACGTCGATAATTATAAACGTAGGAAAAACGAAAAGCAAGAGTCAAGACAAACAACGTCGAAAGAAATTCAAAATTGTCGATTCGAACAATCGACAAAAAAACTCGCGACGAACTTCGCCGCGAGTTTGCGCTTGTTTCACGTTTGTTTCAAAAGTTTAGTCGACAAGTTCGACTAGCAAATCGTCGACTCTCATTCGGGTCGAACGGAAAAACCTTTCAAGAAATACCCGTCCTTCTCGACGACGCCAAAGAAGAGATTATATCCGACCGATTCCGCCATCGATTCGTCAAACGGCGGCAACTTCGAACCGTCGAAACGAGCCTCGCGCACCCCCTGTTGATCGGGCGGCGAAAGAATCAAATTGAACAATTTCGCGGAAAGCGTCTTTCCTTGCGGAGTCTTCCCTTGACGGAAAAGTTCGTAGTTCTCGCGAAAACCGTCGATATTCCTTCCATATCCCTGAATAAAAAGTCCGTCCGCACTCGCTTCTTCTTGCGCCAACTGTTTCAAAGCGCGTTGATAGGAAGGCGAATCCAGAATCGGAGAAGCGTTGGAAGTTTGCAACTTCTTCTCGAGATATTGCGCGTCGTTCGATACGAACAAACGCCCCTGCGCGACGCCAAAAACAACGCCCTTGATCAAATCGGGATCCGCCTTCGCTTGAGCGACGGAATCCGCAGTCGGTCGTCGACCAACCGTCGGTCGCGTAGACGGTCGCGCGCCGGGACGAGCCGAACCGCGCTTAACGCCGCTTGACGCCGCGCCGGTTTGCGGCGCGCTCTTCCAGAAGACGTTATTGTCAATTTCCACTTGCGTGAAATCCTGATCCGTTCCATACATCTTTTTCAACGCGCCGGCGACTTCTTGTTCTTTTCCTTCAAGAATGTTCCACGCAAAAACAAACTTTTCTCCGTCGTCGTAATTATCCGGATCGAAGGCGTTTGTCGACGAGAACTGACGTCCTAAATTCGCGAAGAGTTCGGCGCCCAAATTGACGCGCGGTCCAACTTGATCTTTTTCAAGCTGATCCATAATCTCTTCCCACGCGCCTTCAGTCTCGACAAATTCGTCAAAGAGCGGTCCAACGCCTTCAAAGACCGAATACGCGTTAATACTGGCAAGAGTGTATCTCGTGGCGTTGTCGGCGACCCAATCGGGCGGAGTCAAGGACGGAGCGTTGACGAACGCCAACGCTTTGAGCGCGCCTTTCGGAGGATTCGGAACATAAAACTTGAGGCGATAGACAAATTCGTAATTCTCTTTGGAAAAATCGATCGTTCCGCCGACGCTCTTAATTCCGTCGAATCCCTGTCGCGCAAGGATCGCAAAGGGGGAACGTCCTTTGCCTAAAGCGAGCGAACGAATCGCTTCGCCGGCCGCCAAAGGATTCCCGTAAACGCGAATCTGAGGCGCTTCGTTCGATTTGGAATCCGCGAGGCAACGTTCAAAAACGGCTTTATATTCGGGCGTCGAACTCAAGTTGTTCTGCGTTTCGCCCGCCAGTTTGCGCAACATCGTCTCCATCAGATATTTTTGGTCGGTGATAACCAGCGTTCTCGTCGTAGCGACGTAATACGCGGTTCGCGCGGTCGTATGCTTCTCGTCGGCCGGGAAAGTTAAAAGCGTTCCCTCGACGATCTTGCGTCCGACGGTAAACCGCTCTTTCGTCGCGACGCCGCGATTCTTACTCGTCGCTTGGCGAATAAGTCGAACAATAAAATCGTTGACTTCGCTCGCGTTTCCATTGACGTCCATCAAGACGACAAAACCAGGTTTTTTACCCGATTCCGCGACAAGTCCGAGTCCAAGCTCGCCCGTCGGCAACGTCGAAAGATCCGATAATTTCAAACCAAGACGATCCGGCCACGCGGTTTCGATTTGTTGGCGAATCGACTCGCGAAATTCCTTGTATTTCACATCGGAAACATTTTCATACATCAACGTTTGACGCCAATGCTCGCGCAACGCCTTGACGTCGGAAACGGAAATAAAAATCTGCGTCGAACTAGGAAAATAACGGTCGACCTTAATATCTTGAGCCCAAAGGGGCGACTGAGTCGTCCAAAAACAGAGAAGGCACAGAAAAAGCGTAATTTTCCGTCCGTACATACTTGAAAACTCCTCAAAAATTGAAAAAATATTGGAAACGCGCGTCTCGCGGAACACGCAGGCTTTTGACGCGCCGCGTCAAACTTTTCGCGCGATACGCGGGACGTTTGCTCGCGACCAATAGTAAACGCGCAAGCCTTGCCTCGACAAGACTCGCCGTAAATATAACGGTTTTTGACGATCGTTTCTAGTCGTCTTGGGGACAAACTCAACAATTATTTTTAAAAAATTTCGAATCGCCCGCAAAAGTACGTTTTTTTTGTTAAACGGCATATTTTGCAAGTTTTGCGCAAATTAAGCGTCGACTTGAAATCGTCGCGTCAAGAAGCGTATAAAACTTATTTCGGCGAGCGCAGGAGGCGAACGATGGCTTTTCAAGAACAATTCCGTTCGGAAACGTTGCTCCAAGATTCGATTCGCGGGTATATCGCGATCGCGTCGGCAACTTCGGAACGTCTAGCGGATGAAACGTCTTTTGAACGCGATTTAATCGATTCGCCTTGGCTTCAACGGCTACGCCAGATACGACAGCTTCAGACGGCTTGGTTCGTCTACCCGACGGCGGAACATTCTCGTTTTCCGCACGTCCTTGGAACGGCAAGCGTCGCGAGTCAAGTTTGGGACGCTTGGCGCGACGGTTTTTATCGCGTCTTTGAACGTCGTCCCGATTTGCTTGAATCAAGCGTCTGCGACGACGCGCGACGCCCCGTCCCTTCGCGATATTGCGTCGAAGAACTTTTGCGCGTCGCGGGACTGTTGCACGACGTCGGACACGGTCCGTTCGGACATTTTTTTGACGAACATTTCTTGAGTCGTTTCAAGACGCGCGACGGCGAAACGTTGACGCACGAAACGCTTGGCGCGGTAATTATTCGCGAGCGTCTTGCCGACGTCATATCCGGGTTGCGTCGTTCGCCTCAGGGTTGTTTTCAGAACGGAGAATCGATTTCGCCCGACGACGTCGCGTTTCTGATCGTTCGTCCAAAATCAGAAAGCGACGACGCGCGCAAGCCGATTTGGCTACGTATGCTTCGTTCGTTATTTTCGGGGCTCTATACGGTCGACAATCTCGATTTTGCGATGCGCGACGCGTATATGACCGGATTTAGCGCAAGTCCCTTCGATTTGGAGCGGTTGATTCACTATTCTTTCTTTACGGAACAAGGTCTCGCGCTTCATAAAAAAGGCGCGCCGACGCTCTTGCGTTTTCTCAACGCGCGCGCGGAATTGTTTCAATCGATCTATTATCATCGCACGGTTAGAGCCGTCGATCTGGAGTTGGCGGATTTGTTCGAAAAATGCGCCGATTTATTGTATCCTTACGGAAACCCTGTCGATTCGCTCGACGAATATTTGCGTTTTACGGATTGGTCGCTTATTTCCGACGTCGCCTCTTGGGATAAATCGGACGATTCTCGAAAGAGAGAATTAGCAAGCGCGTGGCGCGATTTTATCGATCGAAAAATAGTATGGCGAATGCTTGCCGAAAAAACGATCGTATTCAAGGGAGACGAAAAAGAGGAAACGTTTGTTTTCTCCTCGCCCGAGATTTTTGAAGCGGCGATCCGCGCGAAATTGTCCCCGCAAGCTAAAAATTTGCCTTTGAGATTCGACGTCGCGAGACACGCGCGTCGTCCTAACGCGGCGCTCGACAGAAATTTCCTTTACGACCCGGAAACGGACAAAGTCGTTTCCATATTGAACGACGAAGGAATACGTCAAGCGCCGAAAAGTTTCCATATATGCCGCGTCTACGGCAAGTCGAACGAAGGACGCGAAGAAATCGTTCAGGCGTTCAACAAATTGACCGACGGCGAAGGAAAGGACGATTTAACCAACGTATGACGACAAAGGCAGGGAAAACGAAGCGAAACGCCGCGTTACGATTTATCAACGGACGACGCGATTAAACCCCGCGTCGTAAGACGCGGGCGCGCCAGCCGCCCGTTGCATACGGGCGGGAAAACGAAGCGCTTGACGGCGTAAAGATTTCAAAAAAAACGCTAAAGGAAAATATAGGGACAATTCCTCCAAATGACTCCCCAAGAACTAAAAGACGCCCTTTTGCAACGCGCGATTCAAGGAAAGCTCGTCCCCCAAGACCCAAAAGAAGGAACCGGCGAGGAGTTGTTGCGACAAATTCGACTCGAAAAAGAAAAGCTGATTAGCGAGGGAAAGATTAAAAAAGAAAAGCCGCTTCCTGAAATTAAAGACGACGAAAAGCCGTTTGAGATTCCAGCACATTGGACTTGGGCTCGGTTGGTCGATTGCGGTTCTTGGGGGGCAGGCGCCACTCCTTCACGAATGCAACCAGAATATTATGGAGGAAATATTCCTTGGCTGAAAACCGGCGATTTAAACGACGGTTATATTTCGAAAGTTCCGGAGACAATAACGGAATTGGCGTTAAACAAAACGTCTGTACGCTTAAATCCCGTCGGTTCAGTTCTAATGGCGATGTATGGGGCAACTATTGGAAAGTTAGGTATTTTAACCGTTCCTATGACGACCAATCAAGCCTGTTGCGCTTGTGTTCCGTTTTCATTGATTTGTAATAAATACCTTTTTTACTTCTTAATGAGTAATCGAGCGTCGTTCATAGGAAGAAGCGAAGGGGGAGCGCAACCCAACATTTCCAAAGAAAAGATTATTTGTACTCCTTTTCCTCTTCCCCCGCTAGGCGAGCAAAAGCGCATAGTAGCGAAGCTGGAATCGTTAAAGCCGTTCGTCGAGCGTTACGCTCGCGCGAAGACGCGCTTGGACGAAATATCGCGCAGTTTCCCGGACGACCTTCGCCGGGGTCTGTTGCAACGCGCGATCGAAGGACGGCTTGTCGCGCGCGACGCGTCGGAAGGGACGGGCGCGGATTTGTTGCGGGAAATTCAAAAGGAAAAACAAGCGTTAATCGCGTCGGGGAAGATTAAAAAAGAAAAGCCGCTTCCTGAAATTAAAGACGACGAAAAGCCCTTTGAGATTCCTGAACATTGGACTTGGACGAGGCTTAAAGACGTCGTTATAAAAATAACCGACGGGACTCATCGTTCGCCGCCTAATGGAGAAGTCGGCGATTTCCTATACATAACGGCAAAGAACATAAAAGAACGCGGCGTTCTTCTCGATAACGTTTCTTATGTTTCACAGAAAGTTCATAGCGAAATATACGGTCGATGCAATCCCGAAAAAGGGGACGTTTTATTAATCAAAGACGGCGCTACAACCGGCGTAGTAACAGTGAACAATGTTGACAGACAATTCAGTATGCTGTCAAGCGTCGCGCTTATTAAAACTTCCAACGGTTTGGATTCGTGGTTTTTGACGTTCGTTTTGCGTTCTAATTTGTTGTATCAGACTATTCGAGGACAGATGAAAGGGACGGGAATTACACGCATTACCTTAAGACAGATTGAACCTTTGATTATTCCACTCCCGCCGCTAGGCGAGCAAAAGCGCATAGTAGCGAAATTAGAGGCTCTTCTTCCCTTATGCGATCGTTTAACCGTCGATCGACGTTAGGGACGTCGCGCCTTTTGCGATTATTCGAATAATTTTTTCGCGACGACGCCGACGTTTTTTTCCGAGTGTAAATATAACGGCGTCGATTCGTTCCAACCTAACCGCCGCATTATATGCGGCGGCTTACCCTGAAGGATTACAAACGATAAACGTGGATCGTTAGCGAGATTTAATCGTTATGAAAGTTCCGTTCCAATTCAAATTCGTCTCCGCGCGAACGCGAGACGCGGCGTTAGGGTTCGTCGTTTCGTGTTGCGTCCTTGTCGCGACCTGTTTTCTCGCGCAAAGCGTTCCGTTGACTTGGGATGAAGGCGACGCCTTCTATCGCGCGGAAAGCGTCGCCTGTTGGTTCAAAGCGCTGACGCAAGACGCGGCAAACGCGAAGAAAAACGCGGCGAGCGAAGACGCGTACTCTTCGGTCGTTTCTTCTTATTTGGCGCGATTCGAGCCGAAGACTCGCTTATTTTCACGCGAAGCGTTGGCGGTCGGCTTTCCTCATACGATCTATCGCGAAGGACACCCCGCCGGATATTCGATCATAATCGCCTTGGGACGTTTCATAGCGTCTCCTTTAGCCCCTTTTATTTCGGAAAAACTAGCGTTTCGTTTTGGAGTCCTTCTCCTTTTTTCGGGCGCTCTTGGCGCCGTTTATTATCGCGTCGCGCGTTCCTACGGATTTTTCTGGGGAATCGTCGTCGTTGTTTTCGTCGCTTTATGTCCGCGAGTCTTGGGACACGCGACGCTTGCGGGCGGCGAC
Organism: Thermoguttaceae bacterium; assembly: GCA_045641205.1. Classification (GTDB taxonomy): domain Bacteria; phylum Planctomycetota; class Planctomycetia; order Pirellulales; family Thermoguttaceae; genus RUG369. Next base: position 22,967 of record JAZUGM010000052.1, on the reverse strand, counting down.
TCGATTTTAATTTCCAGCTGGCTGTTCGCTTGGGCGTCCTTCGATTACGCAACTCGTTCTAAACGCGGCGCGATTCTTTGGGGATTGGCGCTTGGTCTTTCCTTCTCGGCTAAATTTAGCGGTTTCGTTATCGCGCTTCCTTTCCTTATCCTTACTTTTTTCGAGGTTGCGCGCAATCGTCGCGAAGGTTTCCTTTGCGCCAAAAACGTCGAGCTAACGACGCGCGTCGGTTTAGGTCTTTGCGTCGGTTTGATCTTCTTTTTTGCGGTCAATCCGACGCTCTGGAACGCGCCTTTTGCCGGTCTTGCCGCTTTTTGGAAACTCAATACGCAACGCGTCGGATTCGATATTCCGATTCTCTTTAACGGCAAATTATGCTCGCCCCAAGACCCTCTTCCTTGGTGGAACGGTTTTTTCTGGATCGGAGTTACGACGCCGCTCTTTTTTTTAGTCTTCGACGCGATTCTTTTTGTCGATTTAGCGCGTCCCTTACGACGCCGCACGTTTGGCGAAAACGAAAACGAAAAGAAAAACGAACCTCGCGCGACTTTCCAGCGTTCTTTCTTTGCCCTCGTAGCGCTTGGACTTGCGTTGCCCGTAATTCGTATTTTTCCAGGTCTTCCCGTTCACGACGGCGCGCGGCTTCTCATCGCGTCCTGTCCCTTTTGGGCGATTTTAGCGGGCGTCGGAGTCGCGCGCTTTATTCGCTGGACGCGCAAGTTTTCAAACACGTCCTTTTACGCGGCGGCGTGCTTCTGTTTCCTATGGTTTGGACTGACTTGCGAAGGTTCGGCGCGTTGCGCTCCGCAATTTTTGTCGTATTACAACGCGACTATCGGCGGAGTCTGCGGCGCTGTAAAACAAGGATACGAACCGACTTATTATTGGGACGCTTTCGACGAAAGAGTCGTCGAACGTCTCGATCAAGAGATCCGTCGCGCGCGTTCCCAAGGACGCCCAACCGGCGTTCTATTCGGTTCTTTCTCGCAACGGACGCTCGATTTTTACAAACTCTGGCGCGTTCTCGACGCCGACGTTTTGGCGACGATTTCAGATTCAAACGCGTTCAAAGAACGAAGTCGTTACGGTTTTTACGTCCTTCAGCGTCGACCAAGCGGCTTAACTTCGCTCGATTTTGAATTGATGAAATCCGCGGGTCCGCTATTCCGCAAAAAAATAAGCGACTCTTGGGAAACGACGCTCTGGACTTGCGCTAAACGAAAAAAAAATTCGGTCGTCCTGCTGGAAGTTTACGACTATCGCGACGTCGAAAAAATTATAACGAGGAACGTTTCACAACAAGAACGCCAAGAAACTAATGAAAACAAATCTTCGTTCCGACGCTCAAATTGACGCCCGCCGTTCTCAAAACGCCGGATCGAACTTTTTTGAAAAAACAGATTGAAAAAAACGGATCGACATCTCGACGCAAATACAAATAGCAATTCGATTTTTACGCTCTTGCGTCGGCGAGTATTCGCGTCGTAGTACGGTTTCTGCAATAACCCAAACGCTAACGATCCGTCGTGGAATCTTTTTAGTTTGGGGACTTGTAGACGTCGGACGCTTCGATTAGAATAGAGGGGCAAAGGGTTGGTCAAGCGTTACGAACGATTCAACGTTTGTTCTAACGTCGACGGTTCGCAAAAGCGTTCAAGAAGCGCGACAGATTTGAAACGAGCTTTTAGACGATTCCCTGACGTCTTTGGATGGAATAGATATGGATACCGACGCGATTTCCAATGAAAACGAGCAAAACTTGAGCGTCGAAACGCTCGAATCAAACGTAAACGACGTTTCTCCGCCGACGCCGGAAAAGACGCGCGAAATCGCCGCCGCGACTTTCGCAAGTTTAGACGCGTCGATGCGTTCGAGTCTTAACGCCGAGTACCGCGCGTTTAAGGAGGCGGAAAAACGACTCGACGCGGCGAACGCCGAGCGCGACAGAACTTGGAACGCCCTGCCCGAAAGCGTCAAAAAAGCGCTTGCCAAGGCGACCCACGAGAATCCGAAAGGAGCGTCGTCGGAGTTTCTCAATCTTAAGCCGGAGGAACTTCCAATTCAAACGTTCGACGACGCCGTTCGCGCGCGCCTTCGTCAGTTGCAAGCGCGAAAGCTGTTTCGTAGCGATCGCGCCGTATGTTGTAAAATTCTGGTAGATCGTTTTTTGTTGACCTGCTCCGGAAGTTCGACGTTCGACGCGCCGTTTCCTGCTGAAGAATTTAAACCCAAAGCGGCGATTTTAAAAGATTTATATTTTTGCGATTCGACTAGCGACGCGATGAAAATAGCGGAGGCGCGCTGGAAAGTCTCGCGACCTTGCGTCGTTGAAAACCGTCTTCGCAAGAGTGTGACGCAAGAAACAAAAGCGGAGAAGCAAAAACGGATGCGCGCCATTAAGCGTCAAATGTTTCGCGAATTTTCGAGTTCGCCCGAATGGAAAAAGAGTTCGACGGCGTTTTTTACGATTCTCCACGCGCTGACGGCTTCAGCGTTTGGAGTCGTACTCCTGTGGCTTGCGATTCTCAAATGGAATTTGGTCTACTTGTTGCGATATGAAAGTATTTTTCCATATAAAAGCGACGCATACCGTTTCTTATACTTTATGACGCCCCTCGTTTGGCTGGCGCTGGCGTTCCTTTACCGCAACGTCGTCGTTTTTCGTTTAAAATTCCGCGCGTTGTTTAAAACGTTTAAAAAAGAAGAAGCGGACGCGGCAAACGCTTTGAAATAACGCTCGAACTTTGGACGGCGATTGTTAAATTGGAGCCGTTTACTAAAAACGACAAAAGCGTCACCAAGCGATTTCCATTAGTCCGACAATTTGCGACGCCAATTTGTCGATCGCCTCTTGTTGCGCCGTCGAAGTAGACTGTCCCGTTTCGGCGACTAAGTAGCTTTGCGATTCGACGGCGACTCCGTCGTCGGAACTAATAGGAAGAGGATTCGTCTGCGCAAGAACGGTTCCGTTGCGTCGTTCGCGCCATACCGCGACGGCGACGAGATTCACGTTTTTTTGTCGCGCGTCGTCATAACGATTCGAAGCCGAGACGCTTTGAGTTTCCGACGTGAGACGCACGGAAAGTTCGGAATCCGCCTTGTCGGGCGACGCTAGCGCGTAAGGCGTTTGTTCCGTTATTTTTTTACATATCGCTTCGGTAAGACGCTCGCCAAACGCCTCGCGATACGTGTCCGCCTGAACCATTGGAACGTAAACGGTTTTAATATTCTCGTTATACAACCCGGTGGAACCGATTTGATAACCGCAACAACGACAGCCCAAAGCCGCGCATAAACAAAAGACGAGCGCCAACGCCGCCAAATGGGCGACGCTTCGTTCAACTCGCAAACTCAAGTCGATTTGGGCGTTGGAATTCATAAGTCTTCGATCGTTCAAAAACAACTTTGTTCTTTCCGCGCGTCGTCCTTTATCGACGCTTGGATTCTTTCCTCGCGTCGGCGACTTGCGACGGTTCCGTCTCCGCGTCTTCAAACGCGAACCCTAAACTATCCTTTTCTCCGTCCTTGCCGATCGCGTCGAGAGACGCGTCGCGCGTCGCGATTTTATCCATATCGGCGTCGGGCGCTTCTTCGAAATATTCGTTGTTTGAGGTTGGCAGGAACGGCATCACAGGTCGCACCCACGCAAATTGATCGGCTTCGGCGGGTTTGCTTTCGATTCCGCGATACGCTTGCGCCCCTTTGACCGCGTAGGTCGTATTGGGATGCTCGCGAACTAGACGATTGTAATACGAGCGCGCCGAAGCGAAATTACCTCGCTTTTGATAATACGCGCCTATGACGTAAAGACGCTTCGCCTGTTCCTCTTTGATATTTTCCAATTCTTCGTAAACGACGTCCATATTGCCCCGTCCGCTCTTGAGAATCGTCTCCGCAAGTCCGCGCGCTTCTTTAAGGGGTTCGTCGTCGTAAAAAGAACCCTGATAGGAACGATGTAGCGCGATCATTGCAAGACGACAGGCGTCTTCGGCGCGTTTACTGCCTGGGTAGAATTCATACAACTGGCGATAATATCGAGCCGCGCTGTCAAACGAACCGTCCCCTTGTTGAACGCCCCGTCGCATATACGCGTTGGCCAACGCGAAAAGCGCGTCGGGCGCCAACCCCGTGTCGGAAGCGTCGTTAAGGAATATCGTACTGAACGCTTTTTCCGCGCCTTTGAACGTACTAAACGTCGGCTTGTCTTTGTCGGTTACGTTCACCGAAGGATACGACGCTTTTTCCGAACATTCCACCCAATAACACCCGATGTAATAGAGACGCTTCATCGCCATCTCGCGATAGATCGTGCTGGAATAAGTCGAAACGAGCGCCTTGTAGTCGACGAGCGCGCGATTGAAATCACGGTAAAAAAACCAACATTCGGCGGCAAAAAACAGTCCGTCTTCTTCGATTAGCGTGCCGCTTTTGACTCCAAAGGGATTCTTCTTCGCTTCGTTTGGTCTCAAAGCGGGACCGGGCCAGCGATGCGCGGCTTTTTCATAAAGTTGAGCCGCCTCTTTTAACGTCTTTTTGTCTTTCGTCTTCGAATATTCTTGTTGCTTATGGCACGCCTGACGCATATATTCCAACGCGGCGCGCTCGTCGGGTCCCATGCCGAACCACGCGCGAATATTATCCCACGAAACGCCATACTTCGACCAATCGATCGGCGTCGGCTCTTCTTTTTCCCAGTCGTACAACTCGCGCTTAGACTCTTCGTTTTCCATCAACATTTCAAGTCCGGCAAGCGTCACCGTGCGCACGACGGTCTTGTCTTCGTCTTCTTCGAGGGGAGCGCGAGAGTACAAGTCGGTTCCGTCGGGCAGTTTGTTGTCGCCGATCGGTTGGAGATAACGAGGCGTTTTTCCGTTCGATTTGGTCTTGCCTTTCAGTTGTTTCACCCACGTCGCAAAATTTTCTTCGATTTGTTCTTCGGCTTTTTCACGTTCGGCAAGCGATTCGCGTTTCGGCAAAGGACGGAAATCTTCGTCGACGGAACTTCCGCCGCTCGACAGAGAACCTTCGGACGGATTCTCGTTCGGTTCGGGCACGTTCGAACCCGTCGAGATAAAATCAGGCAATTCGCTCGTCTCGGGAGGGGGAGTCGTAGCGTCAAAGGAAGAGAAAGAGTCGTCAAAGGTTGGAAAAGAATCGTCGGGCGTAGGAAAACCGCTCGAAACGCTCTCGACGTTCTCGGCGACCTGACCGCGAAAAGAGGCGTCTAAAGAATCGAACGTCGAACGCGACGCGTCGAGGCAATTCGTCCCGGAAGTCGCGCGACAAGATTCGCTCGCGTCGTCGCGTTCTAAAGGGGCGACGTTGCAAGGAAGAAACGAATCAGACCCGTCGCTCGTCCATAACGCGCAACCCGACGCGCTCAAACAACACGCGCTCAAACAACACGCGACGAACGAGACGAACGCCGCCCCGCGCGCGCAAAACGCAAACGTCGCGTCGCTTGATTTTTTCGCCGTTCCTTGAAATTTCATACGCGGTCTTCCTTGCCCTTCGGTCTTTCGTTAGCGCGTCGCATCCCTTCGACTCGCAATTTTCTTGCTTGAACGTTTCCGTCAAAACGTTTGCGCCTCTTTCGTCGCCTCTTTTTCATCCTTGTTCGAAGACGAAAAGACAAACTTCAAAAAATCAAACGAACGAGGTCGACGCCGCAAAATATGACAAACGTACCGATCTATCAAATCGCGACAAGACGCTCGCGCGCTTGACGGAAAAGCGTCAAACGCCGCGATCGCTTCGTCTTCCAACTGCTCAAACGCTAGTCGCGCCTTGTCGCGTTCTTCCTGAACGTAGACCGGCGCAATTTTACTCAACTCGGTTTCGCGCGCCTTCTCCCACTTTTTCAGCGCGTCCGACGACCTTAGCGTCTCGGAAGCGCCGTTTAGCGCCGCTTCGAGAACCTTGAACGCGCCGACTGTCGTCGGAACGAGTCCTGGAAACGGTTTGGAAACTCGACAACGAGAACAGACGACTCCGCCGCCGTCGACGTCAAAATAAAGCCGTCGTTCCAAATTAGCTATGGAATCCAAGGGCAATTCTTCGCCGCATTCGACGCAATATCGAGTCGACGGAAATTCGCCAAGTTCCTCGAGCATACCCGCTTCGAAAAACGTAAATCTTGCCGGAACGTCCCCGCGAAACTGAAAACGATCCAACGTCGCGTCGGCAAGCTCCCAAAGGCGCGGAATCGGCTCGTAATCCGACGTCGCGCAATCGAGCGCTTCAGCGACGCAATACCCAGCGTAAAGTCCGCGCAAGTTGCGCGTAGTCGGTCGAAAACGCCGGACAAGTTTCGCTTCGGTCAACAGGTCGAGCGCGTTCGAAGACTTGCGTATGAAAGATAACCTAATCGAGGCAAGCAAGTCAAGAGAAGTTTCAAAGGGATTCTTGAGACGGCGCCCCCCTTTCGCAAGACCGCTAATCTTCCCGAATTCTCGTGTAAAAAGCCTCAAAACGAGGCTCGAATTAGTAACGTCGACGCTCTTGACGACTAAAGCGTCGGCTTTTTCTAGGCTCATTGGAAACTCGACAAAATCTAAAGGAACCGTCGCAAAGGGAAAACGCCCTGAGCATTATGACAAAATATTCGCAAGACGTCAAATAATATTCTGCGAAAAGAAAAAGAAACTTTTTTCCAACATTCGACTTGACTTTTTTCTGTTTCTGTTTAGAATGAAACGCGTCGATTGCGACAGAATCCCGTCGAGGGGGTTCGTTTATTGACGGTGGGAGTAGCTCAGTTGGATTAGAGCATCGGATTGTGGCTCCGAAGGTCGAGGGTTCGAGTCTCTTCTCCCACCTTGTTAGCCGACCAGATTTTTCTGGTCGGTTTTTTTGTTTCTTGCACGCGTTTTCTTTTTTCTTTCTTTTTTTGTTTTCTTTCCTTTTGGATGTAAGAAGACGTTTTAGTTCCGTTTCCTTTGACGCCGCAAGGGAAATTTGACGTAAAACGCGTTAAAAAATTGTCTTTACGCTTGTTAAAAATTTTTTTTCAAGGAATTCGCGAGACTCCGCGTTATGGTACGAACTAGCCTGAACGTTTGTTTTCAAAACTGAACCGAACGTTCCAAAAAGAAATTCGACGTTCGCTATTGAAATACCTGCCAAAAAAAGGTAGCATACTCAAGCGATATGATCGTATATTCCGCTTCGTTGGGAAACGACGTCGCGAAAATCGACGCCTTGACCGCGACAGAAAGGAACGAGATGTACGACGATTTATTACGAAAGGTTCAACTGTTCCATTTTGAGTTGTTAAAGGAATTCCGCAGAACGTGCGAACTCATAGGCGCCAAATATATCTTGGACTCCGGGACGTTGCTTGGCGCGGTTAGGCATCGAGGCTTTATTCCTTGGGACGACGACGTCGACGTCGGTATGTTGCGAAAAGAGTACGACGTTTTTCTTCGTGTGGCGCCGGAAATCTTAAAGGAAGGGTTCTACCTACGCGCCCCGGAAACGGATTCCGACTACGGCGAGTCTTACGCTAAATTATGCGTTGCGTCCGATAAATACTTGAAGAACGTTGAAGCCGACCTTCCGTTTGACTGCAGTGGAATTACGCTAGACGTGTTCCCTTACGACGTGTTTCCAGTCGACCAACGCAAGCGGCGAACACAAGGAAAGTTATGCGATCATTATAAAAAACTGTTGCGTCGAAAGACGAAGTATTCGCGTTACGTCCCGCCCAAGGGGTTATTTCAACGAATATATTACGCCGTTCATTTTTTTTGTAGACGTTGCGAAACGTCTTTTATTTCACGAGACGAACTACTCAAACGTTTACGAACGGCGCAGACGTCGTATAACGGCGAACCGTCGGGCTTGGTTTTCGAGAGCGGAGGAGCGCGCGCCTTTAAATACGGAGCTTGGGTCGTGCCGGAATCTTGTTTACGAGAAACGACCGAGTTAACCTTTGAAGGCGAGAAATTTTCTTGTCCCGTAGATTACGACGCGTATTTAAAGGCGACGTTCGGCGACTATATGAAGTTGCCGCCCGAAAACGAACGCGCGCCTAAACACGACGCGGTAAACCGAATTTTTGGAATCGTCAAGAATCGACAAAATTAATTTGTCGATCAGATTTGTTTTCATTCCTCGAATTAGAACGCTCGAACTATGCAAGCTGTAATTTTAGCGGCCGGATTTGGAAGTCGTTTGCGTCCTTTGACGGAAACGCAACCAAAGTGTTTGACGGAAGTCGACGGCGTTTCTCTCCTTGCCAACGAGTTAAATCTATTGAGCGAACGGAACGTCCGCGAGACGATCGTCGTCCTTGGACATATGCGCGAAAAAATTGTCGACGCGATCGGTTTTCAATGGAAAGGAATGAAGATAACTTACGTTGAAAATTCGGTTTACCGCGAAACCAACAACGTCTTTTCGCTCAATTTGGCGAAAAATTACGTCGACGACGATTTCATTTTGCTTGAATGCGATCTATTTTTCCAACGCGACGTTCTCGACGCCCTCTTGGAGTCGACGGAAAACGATTGCAATATCTTAGTAAGTCCGTTTAATGCGAAAACAATGGACGGCACGGTCGTCAAGGTCGACGACAGAGGACGCGTTTTGGAACTTGTTCTTGGCAAACGTCAAAACGCCGATTTCAATTACGACGACGCGTTGAAGACGGTCAACGTCTATTTTTTCAAAAAGGACTTTGCGACTCGGCGGTTGTTTCCATTAATAGAGTATTACGTCGAGACGCAAAGTCGCAAAAGTTATTACGAGTTGGCGCTCGGAGCCTTAGTCTATTGGGGCAACGACTCGATCAAAGCGATTTCCGTATCGGAAGAAAGCTGGGCGGAAATCGACGACTTAGAAGACCTTGCTCGCGCGGAAGTCAAATTTGGCAAATCGCGATCTTACACGCTGAAATTCGAGGAAAACAAGGAACGTTCACAACGCGCCGCATAAAGAAATGTTCGACGTTCGTTTAGCGACAACTGGAGTAACGTCTTCCGACGACGGTTCTGAAAATCGGAATTCGAGTCTCTTTTCCGCCTTCAAAGCCGATTAGAATTTTCTAGTCGGCTTTTTTTGTCTCTTGTCTTTGAGTTTCTCTTGCGCCAAAATTTTAAATCGTCTTGCTTGGGAACGTTCGTTTCGAGACGACGGTCTCTACTTTCAAAACGATAAACAGACCTTGTAAATTATTCTATAATTTGATATTATCACCACCGGGATTCGGCGTCGATTCTCGTCGGCTTTTTTCCTTTTATTAGAAAAGCGCCTTTATGCGACCTTCAGCGAGTCGGAACAATGCAAGAGAATTTAAATCCTCTCGTTTCCTTTCTTGTGCCCGTGTACAATACGGAGACCTATCTGCGCCAATGTCTCGATTCATTGCTTGCCCAAACGGAACACAACTTTGAAGTCGTTTGCGTCGACGACGGATCGACCGATTCTTCCGCCGATATTTTAGCGGAGTACGCGGCGCGAGACGCGCGTATCGTCGTCGTTCGTCAGAATAATCAAGGAGTTTCAGTAGCGCGTAATTCTGGAATCGCGATCGCGCGCGGCAAGTACCTTTGTTGCGTGGATTCCGACGACTGGGTGGAGCCGACGTTATGCGAAAAAGCATTCGCCGTCGCTAATAAATACGACGCCGACGTCGCTAGATTTATCGACAAGCGTAAATTCGCCAAATTTTTAAGGCGATATCCTCAAGCTAAAAAATATTACGACGGCAGGAACCTCGACGAGGCTTTGTACGAGGACGTAACGTTAGAGCAACGCCTTTTCCTGATTTATTCTCTTGGGTTCGGTCTGTTGCAAAACACGCTATACCGTCGAGAATTTTGGTTGGCGCATTCGCTTTCATTTCCACCCGAAATCAGAATCAACGAAGACGCTTTTGTTTGTCATCGCGCGTTGACGTTGGCGTCGCGCGTCGTCGTCTTTGACGCGCGACTCTATCATTATCGTCGTCGTATAGGATCCGCGATGCACGCGGGCGCGCTTGCGCGACTAGGAAGCCGAATCGACGTCTTTGAATTTTTTCGTTTGACTCGCGATTTCTACCTCGGGTCAAAAGAAAGATCGCGTCTTTACGAACCTCTTGCCGTTCTCGCTTTGTACAGTTGGCGCAACGTGCAAGTAGGCGTTTCGCGGCAAGAACGCGCGGTATGGAAGCGGAAAGTGGACGAATTACTCGACGACTATATGTTAAATATGATTTATCGTCGGAACGCGTTGCCTTGTCGCGTTAGACAATTTTGGTTGACGTTCTATGGGAGAAACGTCGTTGAAAAAACGTTCGCTCGCATTGTTTCTAAATTGTTCGATTTACTGCAAAACGCGGAACTGTTTTTCAGAATGAAAGTAAGACCGCGTTTGAGTAAAAAGAACAAACGATCAAATTGTTGAAAGAACTTTCGTCGGCTTATTGGTTATTTTGTTAATAAAAAAACGCAGGTTAGAGTATGTCTATCGACCGTAAAACGACAAACGCCCCCCTAAAAATCGAGATTATGCTGGCTGTTGACGAAGGTTATTGCAGTCTGTTGTTGACGGCGATGGCGTCGATATTAAAAAACGCAAAACAAGACGAGGCGTTGAGATTTCACCTCTTGGACGGCGGATTGAGTGAAGAATCGCGACGTAGAATCGACGAATTACGATCGATTCGTCAATTTGAACTTTGTTTCTACCGTCCCAACGTCGCGACATACGAAAAGTTGTTTCCCAATTTTCCCAACTACGCGACTTTTTATCGACTTGTCGTGGCGGAATTACTACCCGAGGAGATTGAACGCGTCGTCTATTTAGACTGCGACGTCCTTGTTCTTTCGAGTTTGCGCGAACTTTGGAACGCGCCGATCAGCGATTTGTTTTGCGCGGCCGCTTACGACGTGCATCATCCTCAAACAATTCAACAAGACTTAAATCTACCGAACGGCTACCGATATTTCAACGCGGGCGTTTTGCTATGCAACCTCAAAGTATGGCGTGAAAAAAACCTTAGCCAAAAATTCGTTCAAATCGCGCTCGAAAGAGAAGGCAAATTAAACCTTGCCGATCAAGACGTTTTAAATCTCTATGCGACAAACAACGGTTACCTAGAACTTGACGGACGTTGGAACTTCTACGCGGGCGATCCCGTCGACTACGGCGCCCTTGGAATTTTGCATTACTGGGGGAAATATTGGTTAATAGCGCCGAACAACTGCGTTCCGCAACGTCTTCTGGAACGTTACGCCGCTTTGACTCCGTTCAAAAAATTTCCCCATCATACGTTTTTTGGAAGATTGTATAAACGTTGGATATTCTTCCTTTCCGCGTTCATTTTTCATGGACGTCAAAGAAAAGCGTTTCGCGCCAAACATATGACGAAAACGATCAAACGAAAAAACGCGTAATAAAACGATTCTTTTATCCCGCATCCCTATAAACGCTCAATCCAAACGCTTCCCCGCCCTTTACTTGACCAAATTCATAGCGAGTAACGCCATGGCTCCAAAAAACGGCGCTTTATCGACGACGGAATTGCGACCTATGGTCTCCGTTATAATTCCCGTCTACAATATGGAAAAGTACCTGCGTCAATGTTTGGATTCGATCGTTTGTCAAACGGAACCCAATATCGAAATAATCTGCGTCGACGACGGATCGTCAGATTCCTCCTTTAAGATTTTGGAAGAATACCAAGCGAAGGATTCTCGCTTCGTCGCAATAAGACAAAGGAACGGCGGAGTTGCCGTCGCACGAAACGTCGGCGTCGCGCGCGCGACGGGAAAATACCTATTTTTTGCAGATCCAGACGACGAAATGGCGCCGAGTTTATGCCAAAAAACAACGGAAATCGCAGACAAACGAGACGCGCAAGTACTTTTGACTTATACGGTCGGTCGTCTAAAGACGCTAGCTCGCCGCTTTCCGCGATTACGTCGACTATGCGCGCAAAAACCGCTTGAACGTGGATTTTACGAAAATCCGTCGCCGGAACAACGTCGGTTTCTGGCGTATATTGCAAGCGACGGCGCGTGTTGGCAATTTCTCTATCGACGCGACTTTTGGATCGAACGTAACCTTGAATTTCCGATGGGCGTAAGAAATAGAGAAGACGTTTATGTGAATTATCGAGTCTTGGCGACGGCGGAACGAATCGCATTCATGGAGGACGAGTCGTATCATTATCGAATTCGCGAAGATTCCACGACTCGCAAGGGGATTGGAAAACGTTTAGGAACGCGCGTAGACGCGTTGCGCGCGTTTCCTCGAACGCGCGACTTTTATTTAGAAAACGCGCCAAATCTTCTTTCGACTTTTATTGAAACGGAACTGTGCGTCTGGTATAGATTTTCAAGAGGCATACTTAAAGAAGAACTTCGTGAATTGAAAAGAAACGTCGACGGCCTTGTCGACGATTCCGTATTACAGGCGATTTATCAAAAAGACGTTCTTCCCTTCAAAGCTCGACAGTTTTGGTTAAAGTTCTACGGTCGCTCCTTTTGGGAAAGAATCAACGCCTTGTTATGGTCTCGTTTCTTCGACGACTTGTTTCGTCTAGAACGCTTCTATAAACAACAAATCCTAACTCGTATTAGGAAGCGTCGACAAGATCGCTTCGCAAATTGAAACTTTTTATTAATACGCTTGTCGCAAACAAAGCGTATTGTTTTCGGCGCAAAACGCGAGGGCGAATCAAACGCTTACAAAAAATCAAAACGCCCATAATCGTAATTCAGAGGAACAGAAAGAACGCCGACTAAAATGAACTCGACTCAATCCTTCCCTAAAACGACGTTAATAGTTACGACCTATAATCAACCGCAATTTCTGGCTATCTCATTAAGAACGGTTCTTGAGCAGACCGTTCTTCCAGACGAAGTTATCGTCGCTTCCGACGGTTCCACCGACGAAACGCTGGAAGTAGTGCGAAAATTTGTCGACGAATCGCCGATTCCTATCAAATATTTTTGGCAGCCCGACGTTAAAAACCGTTTAAATCGCAGTCGTAACAACGGCGTTGCAGGCGCAGACGGCGATTATATCATACTAATCGACGGCGATTGTTTTTTGGAACGACATTTCGTCGAAGACCACCTTACTTACGCTCAAGTCGGTCGCTTCATTACGGGCACGCGTTGCAACCTTGATCGCAAAAGGCGCGACTATATTTTGTCGACGGGCGATCTCAAAATTAGCATATGGAGTCGCGGAACAACCAAAAAATTTCATACGTTGCGTTCTCGATTTCTATCCAGCTTACTCTCCGAGCATAACGCGCGAACCCAAAACGGCAAGCCACTTCTCGCTTATAAAGTCGCGGGAGCAAACGTCAGTTTTTGGCGTTCCGACGCCCTAAAAATTAACGGATTCAACGAGTTTTACGAGGGACACGGCGGGAACGACACGGAGTTTGCGCTTCGTCTGTGTAGTTCCGGCGTTTCGTGTTTTCGTATGAAAAATTTCGGGTTACTGCGCCATTTTAAGCACGACGCCTCGCTGAAAGGCGATCGTTCCGGCGACTTCTACAAAGAATTGGCGAAGACGCTTGAAGAAGGTTTTCGCTGTCGACCCGAGTATGGTTTAAATAGAGCGTTAGAGGAATTGAAAACGATTCGACCTATCGACGGCTTCTATTGGAAGTTCTCTTGACGATCCTTCAAAGTCCAATTATTGCGACTAAACGACGCTCGACGTCCTCAAACGACCATTGTAAGAACGTCGAACAAAGCAAGCGTTGAAATTAACGAGAAAAACGACTATCTTGGGTTTTGCGCTAGAAAATCCTTGATGAACTCCATAAATTCATACCCGTAATTTTCTAGTTTCCGGCGTCCGACGCCGTTCACAAGTAAAAAATCGCCGTCGGTCGTCGGCTTGAGCGTCGCCATATCGACGAGCGTTTTATCGCTGAAAATAACGTAGGGAGGAACGTTCTCCAATTTGGCGATCTCCATTCTTTTCGCGCGTAAAAATTCGAACAAACGACGTTCGTAAGGATTTAAATTATTCTTATCGTAGGGATCGCTAGTCTTGCGAATGATCGAACGTCTTTCCCGCTTTTTCGTTCTGTCGGGTCGTTCCAACATCTCGACTTTGCGTTTGCCCCTCATCACTTCCCAGCCCAACGCGGTAACTTGCGGTATAGGAAATTCAAAGGTAGGATCGAGCGCCGCTATTTCCTGCGTAATCAACGCCTGAATAAGATAACGCCAATAGACTTTCGTATGGTCGGCGCCGACGCCAAAGGTAGGAAGGCGATTATGTCCGTATTCCAAAACCTTGGACGTTTGTTCGCCGCGCAACACGTTGACAAGATGCGTCACCCCGAAACGGTTGCCCGTCCGTTGCATCGCGGAAAGCGCTTTTTGCGCGTCGATCGTGACGTCAATTCGAGGCGCGACGCCGACGCAATAATCGCAAGCGCCGCAAGAACAAGATTTCGCTCCGTCTTTCGAAACGCCGTCCTCTTCGTCGCCAAGCAATTTCGGAACGTAAGTCTCGCCGAAATATTTGAGAAGATTGGCGCGCCTGCAACCGTCCGTTTCCGCAAAGCGAACCATCTCGGTCAGACGTCGCGAAGCCGCCTCGCGCGCAACGGGGTCTTGATAATCCTTCAGAAACGACTCGTGAATCGCTTTGTCTTGGTATCCAAAGAGCAATAAACACCGCGCGGGCGCGCCGTCTCGACCCGCGCGCCCCGTCTCTTGGTAATAACTTTCGACGTCTTTGGGCATATCCCCGTGAACGACAAACCGAACGTTTGACTTGTCGATCCCCATGCCGAAGGCGACGGTCGCGACGATCACGGGCGTTTCGTCCTTTGCAAATTCCTCTTGAACGCGCGCGCGATCGGCGTCGCTCATTCCGGCGTGATAAGAAGCCGCCTTGAATCCGGAGCCGACGAGAAATTCCGTCGTCTCCTCGACTTTTTTCCGCGTCGAACGGTAAATAATACCCGATTCGTTCGGAACTTCCTTCAAAAATTGAAGAATTTGCTCGTTGACGGAATCCTTGTACATAATCTGATAAAACAGATTCGGACGATCAAAGGAAGCGCGCACGCAAAATGGATCGCGAAGACGAAGCGATTTAATAATGTCGTCGCTGACTTGCGAAGTCGCCGTCGCGGTAAACGCGGCGATCGGACAATTCGGATGTTTGTCGACCAACTGTCCTAGTTCAAGATAGTCGGAACGAAAATTATGCCCCCACTGCGATATGCAATGCGCCTCGTCGATCGCAAAAAAACTCACTTTAGACGAACTCAGCAAATCCTGAAAGCGTTCCGTATTGACGCGCTCGGGCGACACGTACAACAAATCGAGAAAACCTCGGTCGATCAAATCCATTATGTCGCGCCATTCGGAACTTGTCGTCGTTGAATTAAGCGTCGCCGCGTTGACGCCGTTCGCTAAAGCGGAGTCGACTTGATCCTTCATCAGCGACAACAACGGACTGACGACGACGCAAAGCCCGTCCATAAGCAACGCGGGCAACTGATAACACAACGATTTTCCGCCCCCCGTCGGCATTACGGCAAGAACGTCGCGTCCGGCAAGAATGGCGCGAACTATCTCTTCTTGGTAGGGACGAAAAGAACGAAAACCAAAAACGTTCGACAACGCTTGACGCAACGAATCGTCGGATTGAACGCTCGCGACGTCGACTTGTTCGCTTTCCATAGTTTCCGAATGTGTTTCGTTCGCTTCCATCGTTTTCCTTTTCTTTTGCGACGCTCCAAAATATGAAAGTTCCGCCTCGTCCAACGTTCTCGCGTCGACGCCAAGTTAAAAAGTCGACGTTAAGATTAACGGCGATTGTTTGCGCAAAGTCGCGCAAAATTTCTTGACGCCGCGTTGATTACTGAAAAAACGCGCGAAGTCGCCCGATTCGACGCGCGGACGGGTTCGTTCGCGGCGGTTGCGACAGCAATTATTCTCCGTCGGTTAAAATCAGGTCGGAAACTTCGTAACGTCCGCCTTGCCAGCCGTAAAGACGGAAGCGCGGTTCGTCGTTCAGATTGTCGAGAATCTCCCGATCGCTGATCGTCGCGGAAATTACCTCTTTTTCGTCGACGTAACCCGTCAATTTCGCGCCGTCGCGAGCAAGTTTAACGCGATATTCTTTCTCGGGCTTCCAAGTCGCGTCTTTCGACTCCGCCAATACGACGCGCGTTCCGTCGTTTTTATACGCGACGAGAAAAGTTCCGTGCGGATTGACTTCAAAGAAGACCGTGCGAAATTGTCCAGGAGCGTCGGAAGGTCCAAGCGCGACGAACATATAGGACAAGTCGCCAAAGCTCTTGAAATTCATATCAAGAGAACATTTTTGCCCAAGCGCGTATTCGACCGTCGGGAACGTTTCTTTGTAGGCGTCGATTCGAACGGCTCCGTACTGGAATTTAGCGTCTTCGGCGCGTTCAAATCCTTTGGGAATCGGCGCGGAACGAACGTAAAGATAATTTCGTTTTTCCGTAACGCTATATTCGCAGGACGTCGCCCAAAGTCTTCCGTCGGCGATGGAAACCGCCCAAGCGTCGGCGGTCGTTCCTCCGTCGCGTTTCGGATTCGCGCCGTCGTTGAAGCCCAAGGAACCGGGAAGAACGCGCCAAGATTCCGGGTTTAGCGGGTCGTTCAAATCGATTTCATAGACGCGCTGGATTCCGTTCGGATCGTTTAACCACGGAATTTGCCACGTCGAATAATACCCCTTGTCGCCGCAAGTAAAGCCGCCGCCCCCCTCTTCTTGATTTTTCACGAGAATCGGAGCGTTTCCGATCGCCTCGTGCGAAATCTGCGTTTCAAGATCGGAAACGACCAAGCCTCGCACGTCCATATCTTGCGCGCCGTGGTTCCACGTAATAAGATAGTCGTTCGTTTTTTGACGGGGATATATGCGGAGACAGTTGGCGCGCCCCCCAGTCTTATTGTCGTCGGGCTCGCGCGGATATCCGTCCCAAAGAGCGACGGGCTTTGACCAAGGTCCGGCAAAACTGTCCGTTTCCGAATGAATCAAGAAGACGCCGATTTTTTGCCAATCGACAAAGCCTCTGGTTCCGTCGCACGTCGTGAAAAGCAACGTCGGACGACCTTGGAGATCGCGAAAAACAAACGGATCGCCCGAATACGTCGTTCCTTCCATTAGGTCGACGACGCAACCGATATCTTCCCAACCGGCGGCGCCGGGCGCCTTTTTATAACCGAAGATGCGCGAATAAGAGCCGTCCCGTCCTCCGCCGTACTGCTCGTCGACGGAATAATAAGCACAGAAAATATAAAGCGTTCCGTCGGCGTCGGCTATGACGGACGAATTATTTTGAGGCGCGCAACGAGGATCGAATTTAACGTGCGTTCCGACCGCGACGACTTCGGGCTCCGTCCACGGAATATCGCAAACGGGACCGTTTGTTCGACTCTGTCGAAAGGGAAAACGCGATTTGACAAGTTCCCGTCGACCTTGGAATTGTAGCCCGCCGGTCAAGCCGCTCTGAACGGAAGAACCGCAAGACGAAACGATCAAACGCACGGAATCGCCCTTGAGCAATTTGATCGGCTCGACCGCGCGGCGAAACTCGCGTCCAACGTCGACCGGCGGAAATGTTTGCGGATCGGCGTTGTAGGGACGCGTGTGATACGCCAGTGGAAAAGTAAACTTCGGAATCGCGACCGTTTTTTCGAGCGTCTCGCCGCGAACCTGAAGGGAAACGACGATCGGCTCGTCGCGAGGAGGAAGGCAATTTGTCAAGCGCAAATAGAATCCGGAAAGCGTCGCGTCGGAATCCGCAACCCAATCGAGCAGAAGAGCGCCGGGCTCGACCGACGCGGCGGGAATAGCCGCTTCGATTTCGCCTAAAGGCGTGCGAATCGGAACCGCGTCTTGCGCCGATAAAAAGCCGACGTTTGTCAAAAACGTCAACGCGAGAAAAGTTCGATAAAGAAACGACTTCATAAATTCCCCTCAAAAGGCGTCTATCTTGAATTGCCGATATTATTTTATTTCCCAAGCAAACGAGTCAGTTGGAACTTGATCACGAAAAAACGCGCGTTGAACGGCGTGCGCTTTCTTGCGAACGCTCGCATCACAGGCAAGCGGTCTTCAGCGTTTTAACTTTTTTCTTAAATTCGTCAAGCGTGGAAGTCGCGAGGACGACGGCCATAAGTTCGTCGACGTAGGAATCGCTAATCGGTTTTGAAACCTTCTTGATAAAGGAAGGAGAAGCCGAAGGAAAACGCAAACCAATTAACTTGGCAAGCGCGCTTTGCTTTCCCTCGATCTTTCCTTCTTCTCTTTCCGCCGCATAAATCAATCTTGAGGTAGTAATCATACCGCCAATCCCTTCGTTTGCCATAATGGTCGTTAATTCTTCGCGCGTCGGCGTTTCGAAATTCATCTTTGCGCACATCGTTCCGACGAAACTAAGCGCGACGTCAAGCGCTCTTGCGTCTTGTTCGTCGTCGGGGTCGTATACGTCTTTGAGCGGACGCAGGGACGCGCCCACGTCCGCGAGCCAGCCTTCGCGAGTCGCCTTTGGATTAATCGTCATAAGTTCCGCTCGACGTAAAATTTCGAAAAAAGAAGCGAGCCAGTTCGACGGAAGCGTCGTCTTGTCGAACGTCTCAAGCGCTTTAGCGTTCCGCTTGTCCTCTTCGTCCTCGGGAAGAACGACAAGTCTTTTGTCGACTAACGAAACGAGCAGAAACTTCAAATTGAAAATCCATTTCTGATCTAACTCTTGTCGCGACGTCGTAAACAAGTCGGGCAAGTTTTGAACGGCGTTCCATTTCTTCGCGCCCGTATAAAAGAGAACGACAAAAGGCCAAATCGTCTTTCCCTCGGGCGTTCGGAACCGTTCCTTATATCGACTAGTAAAATCGAGCGTCGCCGCTAAACTAATCAGCATTTGTCTCGTAACGTAACGATCTGGCGCCGACTTGTGTTCCATCAAAACGACGATAGGAAAGACGCCTTCGCGTCCGTCTTTATAGGGAACCGTAAAGAGCAGGTCGCAAATTCGCGAGACGTTGTTTCCAAAAACAAAAACCGTAGGTTCAGACTTGGCGTTTTTGAAATCGAGTTGGTCGGCAAGTTCGGGCGAGATTCGACGCACGCTCATTTCAAGAAATTGAGCGGTAATTTTGCCCGGATTGCCGAGAACCGTCGCAACGTGATTGTTAAACGCTTGAGCCAACACAATTTTGGGCGCCACGCGCTCCTTTTCAATTCGGGTCGAATAAGCCCTCCAAATTACCCCGACGGAAGCGCAAAATTCTTGAAACGACTCCGCGCGACAAGCCTTGTCGAACACGTCGTTAAGCGTCGCCAAATCTAACATCGCGCCAAGGGGCGCCAACGCTTCAAAGTCGGGAGAATAGTCGGAAAAGCGCATACGCAAGGCAAGATCGATCGTCTTTAACCGTGCCTGAACCTCTTGTAAATCAAGCTCTTTGAAACGACGTCGAGTGCCTTTGGACGTTCGTCCGAGCTTGGCGTCGTCGCTAAGTTTTTTCATTTTTGAACGTCTCCAAACAAAATTAACGGTTAAAAACGACGCGACTTTCTTTCCGATTCTTTAAAAATCAAGGGCGTAATTCAAAAACTTGAAACGCCCTCAAAAGGAACGCGCGACGTCGCGATCACGCAAATTTGAACGCGTAAACCGCTCGCCCCAAAATCGCTAACCAAACGCCTCGAACGACGCAATTATAACGACGCCCAACCTTCCGTACAAGCCCCGTTCGTCGAAATAGGCGCTTTACGACCGTCTGCGAAAAGCCGCGTTAGTCGATTTCGCAAACAACGCGGAATCCGACGTTATAAACGCCTTGCCAAGGTCGATAGAAACTGCGATATTCGCTTCGCGCGTTGGTCGGAAGATCGCGCCAAGAACCGCCGCGCACGATTCGGAACCCGTCGTCGTTCGGATCGTTTCTACCGTCGTCGGCGTCGTAAGGATAGGGTCGCGCAAGACTTGACGTCCATTCCGCCGCGTTGCCGCACATATCGAAAAGCCCCCACGCGTTCGGCGCGCGTCGACCCGGCGCTTCAAGCAAAACGCCGTCGTCGTTGAAACGTTCGTCGCTCGGAGTCCAGTAGTCGTAACTCGAACCTTCAAGGGGACGAATATCCTTGAAATAAGGGTGGCAAACGATTTTACGTAAAGAGAAATCGGCAAGATTTGCAAATTTTCCGAAATCGTCGTCAAATCCGCCAAAATAGAAGGGCGTCGTCGTGCCGGCGCGACAAGCGTATTCCCAGCGCGCTTCGGTCGGCAGTCCGATCTTAGCGTTCGTCGTTTCGGAAAGCCAAGCGCAAAAGGCTTGCGCTTCGTTCCAAGAGACGCGCACGACCGATTTGTCCGGCGAATTTACGTAGAATCCGCGCACGCCAAATTGCATGCCGAACCGAGGCTCGACGCCGGAATCGTGAGTCGGGTCGAATCGTTCGAACAACTCGTTCGAAATTTCCTTCGAACTAATCCAAAACGGCTTGTCGATTTCGACGACGCAAGCGCTTTCGTCGTCGTAACGTTGCGCGACCTCGCCGTTAGCGTCGACGGACTGCGCGCCCATCAAGAACTTTCCAGCCGGTATCAGTTGAAATTCCAACGCGACGCCCGGCGCTATTTCAAGGGTTTTCGTCGTCTTGGTTCTGTCGCCAAAGAGTCGTTCCGCTTCGTCCTCCTGTCGTTTCTTCGCTTCGGCGGAATCGAACGCCCAATCGAACTGGACGCGCGGCGTCTTCTCACGTTGCAACGCTTTTTCGCGCGCGGCGTTTCCGTCGTCGACGGGCGTTCCGTTCGACAAGGCGTCGCGCCAAGCGTTTTGCGTCGACGTCGCCAAAGGATTCTCGGGCATAGAACTATAGAACGTCTTGAACGACTTGGCGGCTTCTTCGGGATTCCACGTCGTCGGCTTCTCTTCTTCCAAATCGAAATCGCCGCTTCCGTAGAGTTTCATAATTTCGACGCGCTTTTTGTTCCAATTTGCGGCGTTGGAGGCGTCCCCTTGCTCGTGCCAATATCCGTGATACGGCGCGTTAAAATCGATCCAAGTGATAATACGATCCCAAGACTCGGCGTCAAGTTTAACGCCGTAATGCCCTTTGAGCAACAAGCGATAAAGATCGGTCGTTTCCGCGCTAAACTCCGTCGGCATAAGAAGATGATAATCGCTTTCCATACCGGGACGGCGAACGTAGCGATGCAACATATTGTAACTAGTCGACCAATTTCCGCCGTTTGTCGCCGTGTGGAACGCGCTCCTAAAATCGGTAATCATATCTTTGCCGCGCAAGTCAAAAGACGCGAGCGGCTTGTCGGAACCGTCGTGGCACGCGACGCAATATCGATCCAAGACGGGCTGAACTTCCTCTTTGAAGGAATAGCCTCGACTCGGACCGCGCCAGTATTCGATTTCTTTCGGCTTGAGCCGTTGTACTTCGGTCGGGTCGAGCGAACTTGACGAAACGCTGTTTTGATCTTCGTGGCAACCGATGCAAGAGAGCGTCTCGCCGGGCATTGCCGTAAACCAACTGCGCATTAACTGGAGCGCCTTGCCGTTTTCGTCGAGCGGCTGCAACGCGATTGGAACGTTTGCCGGAACTTTAAAGGACGCGGAACCGTTCGGTTCGACGGGTACGATTCCCAACGTGTTGCGAATATCCCAAGGTCCTTCGGCGCCGACGCAACCTTGCGGACCGCCCATATTCGGAAAGAGGAAATTATAAGTGAAGAGGCGTAAATTTTTGACGGTTCCTCGAGGAACGTTTTTTAGTCCGTCCCCTTCGTAAATATCGGCGATGAAAACAGTCGCTTCGTCTTGTTCGACGTCGACGCGATCGGCGATAAGGGGCGGGCGTTCCGTCGTTCGCAACGGGACGGGCTCAAAACAGTGGAACCCCTTTTGCTTCGCCAGAAGCAACATATTGTCGTCGGAGTCGACAAGATAGACGCCCCAGTTATCGTTTGGCGACAAACACGCGGAAACAAGACAATAATCGGCGCTCAACGGGAACGGATGTAAAAATCGCGGATACGTTTCCGCCGTAAGACAGTCGACAATCAGCGTGTCGTCGTATTTCGGATCGTTTTTCGAAGCGACAATACGCTCTTTAGCGCAGAAGCGTTGCACGGCGCCCGACGCTTCTTTGCGTCCCTTGGAGACGTCGAACAAAACAAGCTCGCCCTGACGACGCACGCCGTGATGCCCTGTGACGATCGAAAAGAATTTCGACGGCTCGCCCGGCACGGGACGCGAGTAAAACATCGAATTGGGCCAATAAGAGTTCGTGCCGTAAAAAGACTGCTGATTCGTTCCGTCGGGATTCATTAAGAAGGTCAATCGGGCGTGCGCGTGAGGAACGTCGGCGTATTCCCAACGTTGATACATTACGCGCCCGTCTTCCGTCATTACGGGACTCCAGTTGTGTTCTTGGTCGAACGTAAGTCGACGAATCGTCTTCGCTTCGTCGTTATATTGTCGATAAGTATTCGTGACGCGCGTGAAGCCGTTGACGCACGGCACGGCGACAAAACACGCGCTCGACGTGTAAATAATCGAATCGTCGGGCGCGTAGCAAGCGTCGTAGGCATTCGCGTCGCTAATTCGCGGCAAAACTTCCTTAGCGGCGCCGACGATCGGTTTACCCGAAGCGTCTTGAGTAAGCGTCGACTCAAAAACGTTCCACTGCCCCGTCTCGTTTGTCGAACTGAATAAAAAACGATCCGCGTCGTAATGAAGATCGACGTCGCCAATAAAGGCGGGATTTTCGGGTCGGAAGATTTCTTCCTCGACTAAAAGCGTCGAGTCGCCTTCAGAACGCGTTTTTAACGTCCAGAGGGAATCGTCGAACGCCTTGGGATTGAGCATGCTGTTACTCGCCCAGTTGAGGGGGAGACCGTCGTCTCCTTCGCCGCGTCGGACGAAAAGCAAATCGTCAAAATCGATCAATGGATTTGAACGGATTAGGCGCGCGTAGAGTCGGATCGTATTGAA
>JAZUGM010000051.1:0-7313 GCA_045641205.1 Thermoguttaceae bacterium | reverse complement strand
GTTGCGGGTTCGATTCCCGTCGACGTCGTTTCCTTTTGTGGGAGTAGTATTTGGCGTTGTAGCTCAATTGGTTAGAGTCCCGGACTGTCGATCCGGTGGTTGCGGGTTCGATTCCCGTCGACGTCGTTTAAGCCGCTTTTTAGCGGCTTTTTTTGTTTCTTGCGCGTGTTTGTTTCTCGGCGTCCCTGTTTATTGTTTCGAATTTCTTCATTATTCGCGCATTTCCTTCGGCGTTTTAAATTGAACGTACAAATATTACCGCGTTTCGTTATTTCACCCCAACCGCCGCATTATATGCGGCGGCTTACCGTGAACGATTACCTTCATTTTTTATCGAATCTTAGTCGCGCCCTTGAAAAACGTCGCTTTCCGATATATAATTATCTGAACGTACAGTCGAAGCGGCGTCTCCCGGAACGCCGAAACTCTCCTCCTTAGGGTCGACGCGTGGGATCTTCGCGCGTCGTTCTGGGCGAGCTTCGGGAAATATCGACGATCGACGAACAATTCACGTCAACATTGTCGTTTTTTACAAAGGAAAACCGAGTCGTGAACACAACTCAACAGAACAAGGCTCTCCCTTCGTCTTTAGAACGCGCGCGTTTGGCCGCGCGCGTGATACTCGACAACAAGGGGGAAGACGTGCGCATTCTCGATTTGCGCGAAATAACTCAAGCTTTCGACTTTTTCGTGATCGGTTCCGGGACGAGCCGTCGTCAGTTGCACTCCGTCAGCGACGAAATCGACGAAGCGTTTGAAAAGAAACTTGGCGACAAGCGCCGTAGCGTCGCGGGCTATCAGGAAAGCCGTTGGGTCGTTCTTGATTACGGGGACGTCGTGGTTCACCTTTTCGAGCCGGAGACGCGCGAATTTTACGCGCTGGAAGACCTCTGGGGCAAAGGCAAGGAAGTGGCGGTCGACCCGAAGACGGAAGCCGTTCCGACGCCGGAAAAGAAAGAGCCCGCCGCGCCGATTTTGGACGAAATTAACGGACGAGACGACTTCGAAGAGGACGAATCTGAAGGGGACGGCGCCGAAAAGCAAGCGCAGGAAGGGGGCGAGGAATGAATCTGTTAAAAACGATCGCGTCGCGATTTGCTAAAGCGTTGGAATCGATCGGCGTCGAGTCCGCGCCCTATTTGGATTTGATTCGTCCGAGTCAGGACGCGAAATTTGGCGATTTTCAGGCGAATTTTGCGATGCCTCTTGGCAAGAAACTTGGCAAGGCGCCTCGCGACGTCGCGGCGTCGATCGTGGAGAATCTCGATTACGCCGATTTCCTCGAAACGCCCGAAATAGCCGGACCGGGCTTCATCAATTTGAAAGTGAAGACCGACTACTTGGCGTCGCTTGTTCAGTCTGAAGCGACCGACGAGCGTTTGGGCGTCGAAAAAGTCGCGAAGCCGCGTAAAATCGTTTTGGATTATTCGGCGCCGAACGTCGCCAAGCCGTTGCACGTCGGGCATATTCGTTCGACGATGATCGGGAATTCTCTGTCTCGTATCTTGCGTTTCTTAGGAAACGACGTCGTGGCCGACAACCACCTCGGCGACTGGGGCACGCAGTTCGGTATGATTATTTACGGATACCGTAATTTTCTCGACGAAGAAGCCTACAAGGCGTCGCCCGTCGACGAATTGGCGCGTCTCTATCGTTTGACGCGCCAGCTTGTCGACTATCGCGCGGCGAAGAAGCAACTCGGCGAACTTGAAACGGCGTTGACGTCGGCGCGCGAAGCGTACGACAAGCAGCGCGCCGTTTGCGATCAAGCGCGCGAGACGAACGACGCCGCGAAGACGAAGGAAAGCAAAGACGCGCTGAAAAAAGCGAATAAAGAATACGAACGACTTGGCAAGGTCGTTGAGGGCGCCAAGGAGAAATTGGAAAGCGCGCAAGGCAAGATCAGCGCCGTCGAATCGGACGCCGTTTTGTCGCAACTTGCCGAAGGACGCGAGACGATCGGCGAAGACGTATTAATGGAGACGTCGAAACTTCATCACGGCGACGAATCCAACCGCGCGCTTTGGCGTCAGTTTATGCCTCAATGCCTCGCTGAAGTCGACAAAATTTATCAGCGTCTCGACGTTCAATTTGACGTCGCGCTCGGCGAGAGTTTTTACAACGATCGCTTGGGCGAGTTGGTCGAGCGCTTGAAGGCGCAAGGGGTAGCGCGCGAGACGGAGGGCGCGATCGGCGTCTTTATGGAAGGTCAAGAGGTTCCGATGCTTATTCAGAAGCGCGACGGCGCCTATTTGTACGCGACGACCGACCTTGCGACGTTGGAATATCGACACGATACGTTCAAGCCCGACGCGATTCTGTACGTCGTCGATTTCCGCCAGTCGCATCATTTTGAACAGCTTTTCGAAGCTGCGAAATTTATCGGAATGGGCGGCGTCGAACTGGCGCACGTCAAATTCGGCACGGTGCTTGGCGACGACGGCAAGCCGTTCAAGACTCGCGCGGGCGACGCCGTCGGGCTGAAGTCCTTACTCGACGAAGCGGAAAAACGCGCGGCGGCGATCGTGGAAGCGAACGACGCGGCGCGAGCTACGGAAGACCGTTTCCCGCAAGAAGAGAAGGACGAGACGGCGCGTCGCGTCGGAATCGGCGCGCTTGTTTACGCGGACTTGTCGCAAAACCGCGAGAGCGACTACGTTTTCAGTTACGACAAAATGCTCGCGATGAACGGAAACACGGCGACGTATATGCAATACGCCTACGCGCGCGTTCGTTCGATCTTCGCGAAAGGCGCGGTCGACGTCGAAGCGTTGCGCGCCGAATTTGCGAACGGAACGCGCAAGTTGGCGCTGGGAACGCCCGAAGAACGCGCGCTTGCTTTCGAATTGACGAAGTTTCAAGCCGCGTTGGAGACCGTCGCGCGCGATTATCGCCCGAACTGGCTGACGGCGTATCTTTACGAGCTTGCCGGGAAATATTCGTCCTTCTTTGAAAAATGTTCCGTTTTGAAGGCTGAGGACGAAAACCTTAAAGCGAATCGTTTGTTCTTGTGCGACTTGACCGCGCGAACGATCGCCAAGGGCTTGGAATTGCTCGGCATTCGCACGGTCGAACGTATGTGATCGGCAGCGTTGCGAAACGCGCGCGGAAGAAATCGACGGCGTAAGCCGTCGATTCGAACGCGTCGTTTTTACGACGGGCGTCTCTCTTCAAACGGCGGAAATATTGCCAATTTCTTTCTTTTTTTCTCTATTTCGTTTGACTTTACGATTCTCGACGTGTACAATCAGGGAAGGGACATTTTACCGTGAAGTCCCGTTGATACTTGTCCTTGTCAATATTTACAGTTGAGAGAAGAACGACGTTGACTCCAGAAGATAAAGACCAAGCGTCGCAAGACGTCGACCGCGCGTGCGAGGAGGTTCTTGCGCGACGCCAAACGCTTGAAAACGCGACGGAGGACGCGTACGTTTTTCAACGTCGCGTTCTCGATTTTGTTCTGTCGTGGAACGATTGGGACTCGCCCGACTTGTTCGAGACGGCGTTGCGACGCGAGACGCTCCTTGCTCGCGGTTCTCTTTTTGCGCCCGACTTGCAAGAGTACGAAATTAAAATTAGTCGGCATAATAATCTTGTCGTCGCGGCGTTGGGCGATCTTAACATAGCGTCCAACTTATTGCGCGTTTCGACGGGCGCGACCGACGTCGACTGGAGTACGCTTCGACCTACTCAACAACAGCAAGTCGACCGCAACGGAATCGCGCATATAGCCGACTTGATTTACAGCGTTAAGAGTCTTGCGACGGACGAAGAGCGCGATTACGCGTTTTTTTTCGAGCATAAGTCGGAAAACGACCCTTTTATCGCCGTGCAACTTATCGAGTACGTCGCGCTCTATTTGAAATATCAAGCGGTCAACGCCAAGCGCGAAAAAAAGGGGCTGAAAAAATTGGTCTGTCCGATACCCGTCGTGATCGGTTGTTACGACCGCGCGGGCGTTCGTCCTAAAAAGCTACGCGAAGTATGCTCTTATCCGCCGAATTTAGAAAAATGCGTTCCCGACTTTGACATAATTTTTTTCGACGTTCAGGCGGTCGACGTCGGCGCGCTTGACGTCGGACCAATGACAAAGGCTTTGCTCAAAGATTTGCAATTTGGTAAGAATCCAAAATTGAAGGACTCCGATATTCTCGACGTTTTCGGCGATTTACGCGGTTACAAATTGGATTCGGCTTCTTATCAAATGTTGACGGCTCTTATCGGGTATTGGAATAAAGCGTGTCATACTTGGAATCGAACCCCTATGATGGGAGAATACCAACGATTGGCGCTCGAAATGAAAAACGAAAGGATTGTGAAGGAAGTGACGCCGATTTTAGATATGGATTACTATGAGAGCGCCGTTCAAAGGTTCGGCGACAAATGGGATCGAGAGAAGAGCGAGGAATGGTTGGCCAAGGGAGAGGCTAGAGGAGAGATTAAGGGAGAGGTCAAGAATAGTTTACGAGCAATTCGCCGTTCCCTAACAAATCGATTTCCCAATTTTACTATTTCTCCAAGGTGCGATAAAGAACTGCAACTTATCGACGACTTGGACAAATTGGACGCGATTTTAGACTTTTGTTACGTCGCCTCGTCTCTTGAACAAGTCGAGGCGTTTATCGAGGGAAAGTATTTTGAGTAACGTTTGAAACGACGCTTGAATCCAGAAGTTTTGATTTGTTTGGTCGGCTCGCGCGTATGGCGATTAGCGAGGGATTTAAACTTTTCTCAAAATAATTAACCGATGTGAAATTCGCGCGATCCAACGTTTGACCGTCGCGAAGGTTCTTGTTTGGGAGCGAAACGATTCCGTCGCTTCGCTTTGTTTTCAGTTTAGGAACGACGACTATGAAACGTATTTTTAACGCTTCTCTGTTTGGCGCCGCTTTTGTTGCGGCTTTGTTTGCTTGCGTGTCTTTGTCGCGCGCTCAGGAGCCGGTCGCGGTTCAGCCGACAGTCGACGCCGGTTTCGCGTGGTACGACGCGACGCAATGGCCGGTCGAAAACAAACGATTCGACGACGTTGATCGCTATTTTGCGCGTTTTCCGGCGCGCGCCAAGGGGGTGGTAACCGACGCCGTTTGGGGTTTGTCGCAACATTCGGCGGGCGAAATCGTTCGTTTCCGCACGAACGCCGATACGATCAAGATTCGTTACAATCTCTATTCCGGCTCCGTCGCGATGCCTCATATGCCTGCGACGGGCGTTTCCGGATTCGACCTCTACGCTTTCGACGACGCGACGAACCGCTGGCTTTGGGTTGCTTGCACTCAGGCGACGAAGAAGGAAGACGAAAAGACTTGGGTTTCCGGCATGGAACGCAAGACGCGCGATTTTATCGTCTATTTGCCTTTGTACAACGGGGTCGACGCAATGTCGATCGGCGTGCCCGAAGGTTGCGAATTTTCCGCAATGTCGCCTCGTAGCGACAAGCCGATCGTCTATTACGGCACTTCGATCGCGCACGGCGGTTGCGCTTCGCGACCGGGCAACGCCTACACGGCGATGTTGGATCGTCGTCTCAATATTCCCGTCGTCAATCTTGGCTTCTCCGGCTCCGCGCGTATGGAGCCCGCCATCGCCGACTTGATGGCGGAAATCGACGCCGAAATTTACGTTATCGACGCGCTTCCGAATATGAATCCGCAACTTGTTGCCGAACGCGCCGTTCCGTTTATTAAGCGTTTACGCGAGAAGCGCCCGAACGTTCCGATTTTGCTCGTCGAAGACCGTTGTATGTCGAACACGTGGATTTTGCCCGGTCAACAGGCGTTCCATAAGAACAATCAAGCGGAATTGAAAAAAGCCTATGAAGAGCTGAAAAAAGACGACGCCAATTTGTACTATCTTGGCACGGAAAATTTGCTCGGCGAAGAGCTTGATTACGACGGCACCGTCGACGGGTCTCACCCGAACGATTTGGGCATGTGGCGTCAAACGAACGCGCTTGAAGGCGTCTTGCGTCCGATCTTGGAAAAGATTCGCGCGGAGAAATGAGTCTGAACGGGCAAGCGCGTCGTCTGATCGTCGCGCTTTCCCTTCTTTTCTTTTCGACCTTTAAAACTTACGAACGAGCAAGAACTTTATGAAACTCCTTTGTTCCTTCTCTCTTTTTCTCGCGTCGTTGCTTTGCGTAGCGTCGACTCGCGCCGAGACGATTACGCTTCCCGTCGCGCGCGATCTTTGGATTTCTTCGGCGTCGGGCGAAGAGGAAGGGAACAACGGAGGCGCGCCCCGACTCAAATTGAAGGGTTATCAGGAATTTTCGATTCTTGACTTTGACGTTGCGCCTTTGCGGGGTAAAATCGTTAAAAAAGCGACGCTCCGCATAAAATTGTCCGGCGACGAGCGCCTTTATCGCGTCGCCGTCGGAACGATCGCCGCCGATTGGGTCGAAGGTTCGGGCACAAGTTACGAGAAAGAATCGGGCGCTTCGTCCTTTCGTTGGCGGATCACGCCCGACGTTCCTTGGTTTGACGCCAACGTCGGACAAGACGACGCGCCGAAGCCGACTTCGACATATTCCGATTTGACGTCGGTTGTTTTCGGAGAAGGCGGGTCGATTTGGGCGAACGCCGAGGCGTCGGAGCCGCAAGACGACTGGCAGTCGGTCGACGTCGCGCCCGAGGTCGTCGCTTCGCGCGTCGCTGGCGTCTCTCGCGGGTTCGTTCTTTTTGACGACACGGGCACGGAGGTTGAACGAGACGGAAACGACGCTAAGATTCGCCTCTTTCCCAACCGATTTTTTTATAGTCGCGAACAAAACGCGTCTTGCGCGCCTCGTCTTGAAGTCGAGTGCGAAGACTTTTCTTCGTTTGCGCGTCCGACGGCTCCGCGACGTTTGAGCGCGGTTTCCAATTCGTCTTTGCCGCGTGGAACGGTCGTTCTGTCTTGGGAACACGCGCGTCTTCTTTCAGACAATATCGTCGGCTTTTTGGTGAAATTAGACGGAAAGGAAGTTCCTCAGACGCTTATTCCGGCGCCTTGGCTTGGCGCTTCGACCTTCAAGCCGACGGAAGAACGGCGATTTAGCGCGCGTCTTGAAGGACTGACGCCGGGCGCTTCCCATACTTTTGAAGTCGTCGCCGTCGACCGACTGGGCGCCAAGAGTCAAGTCGCGACGAAGACGTTTCAAACGAGCGATTCCGAATTTGAAGATTGGAACGCGTTGCTCGGCTTGAATAAGAACGCTAAAAGAGCGACGCCGACGAAAAAAGCGGAGAGTTTGCCGAAACTTGGCGCGTCAAGCGTTTGCGTCTTGCCCGAATTTGTCAAGACGCTTTCGTCGGGCGAAACGATCCCGGCGACGA
>JAZUGM010000050.1:0-5166 GCA_045641205.1 Thermoguttaceae bacterium | reverse complement strand
TCGACGTTTGCCTAAAAATCGCCAAATCTAAACGGACGATTTACGCGGGTTTAGCGAGTTTTGCCGCGGCGGCGTTTTTTTTCTTCTTATATTTCAAGTACAAAAAGAATTTGGCGAAGAAAAGAACGGCTCGAGCTAACGTTGCAGCAAGTTCAGGGGCTGGTTCCGAATCGATCAAGATTCCAAATTTGGAAGGAACGTCGCGAAACGTCGACGTCGATTCAGAAACTTACGACGACGAATTGGAGCGAGAATTGTTGAACTTTGCTTCGTCGACGTTTTCTAAGCGCGTCGAACGTCGCGAGGAAGGAACGCCGAACAGACGAATCGATTCGACTCCTTCGAGAGAACGCGATTTTTGGGAAGAGAGACGGACCGCGCTCGATTTTATCGCTAAATATCCCGAGCGCGCCGTCGCTTCGTTGCAAGGTTGGGTGAAAAATCCAAGTTGAACCCTTGCGCCGACGTATGCGAACAAGTCGGCGGAATCAAACGTAGTCGTTGTTATTATCCAACGTAACTGATAAATACGATAGGATTGTTTTGGCGAAAAGAGAAGAATCTAAGGGCGTTTTTGGGGGCGCGCGCAAAGCGGCGGCGCTTCTTTCGCTAGTAGATACGAAGACCGCCGACGCGCTTTTAGCGCAATTCGAGCCCGAGGTCGTCGAGGAAATTGTTCGAGAAGCGAAAAAAATTAAGGACGCGCCGCGCGAGGAATTTGAAGCGGTTCTTTCGGAATTTTTAAAAGCGACGGAAGACGACGGACAAAACGCTTATGTCGCGCGTCCTTCGACGAACAAATCGCGCGCGTCAAACGGTCTTACGCCCGAAGTCGTCGCGCGATTATTACGGAACGAATCGCCGTTCGTCGGCGCGATCGTTTTGGCGAATATGCCTTCGCAAGATCGTTTGCGGACTTTAGGGGTATTGCCGCAAGAACAAGCGGAAGGAATTAGACGATCGACGTCGGTTTGGATTGGGGCGACGCCCGTTTCGAAGGAATTAGAACAAGAATTTACGCGACGAGCTTTGCAGAATGAACGGCAATGAGAACAATATTTCGATACGACCCGTAACGCCAAGTTACGTCGTTAAGAATTCCGCGCCGTCGGTCGACCGTTCTCCGCGAGGCGCTTTCGAGACGCTCGAGCGCAAGACGCAGGAATATCTCGTTCGTGTGCGTCGCGAGGCGGATCAGATCGTCGAAGAAGGGAAGCGCGCCGTCGAAGAGTTGCGCCACGATTTGACGGCGACGTTGCAACGCGAACGCGAGGCGATCGCGTCGGAAGTCGTCAAGTTGGAAGAGGCGCGTCGACGGTTGGAAGCGGACGCGAGTGATTTGGAAGAGCGTCGACGCGCGCTTGAAAAGGAAACGTTTGAAGAGGCGCGCGCCGAAGGATATAAAAAAGGCGCCGAAGACGGCGAAATCGAGGGACGAAAAATCGGACTTGAACGCGCGCAAGAGGAATTCGAATCGCGAGTCGCGCAGGAGGCGGAAGAGCGCGCAAAGAAAATAGCCGACGCCGAATTGACGCCGTTGCGGAAAATCGTCGAGGAACTAAAAAACACGCGTCAAGAACTGCTCAAAAATTGGGAAGTGAACATAATGCAAATCGCGGCGGCGATCGCGTATCAGGCGATAATGCGCGAGCCGTCGTTGATACGCGAAACTCCTCTCGAACTTTTGCGCGAGGCGTTGGAATTGTCGATGAATTGCGCGACGTTGAAGATTCGTATGAATCCTAGCGACGTCAAACGTTTGCGTCCTCAAATTGACGATTTGCTTGAAGAAACGGGCAATCTTGCAAAATCGGAGATTATTCCCGACGCGAAAATTACGTCGGGAGGTTGTTTGGTGGAAACGTCGACGGGCATAGTCGACGAAAGGCTTGAATCACGCTTAGAACGAATCGTCGCCGAGTTGTCCGAATAACCTTTTTTTGTTTGGTTTAATTAGGATCGTCGTTTACCTGAAATTGTCGAGCGTTGTTCTTTATGTCGAAATCGTCCGTTTTTCTCAACAATATCCTTGAGCAAATCCAGACGGTCGCGCCCGCGCGAATCGTGGGCGTCGTCGTCAGAACTGAAGGAACGACGATCGCCGCCGTTGGCTTTTCCGCGCCTATCGGAGCGATCGCGCGCGTGGAACGCCGCGAAGAATCGGACGAACTTTTGGCTGAAGTCATCGGCTTTCGGGATAATCTCACGCTCTTGTATTCTTATTCCGACTTGACGGGCGTGAGGCGCGGCGCCAAAATCGAACTTGTTAAAACGACCCCTTGGCTTTCCGTTGGAGACGAGCTTCTCGGCAGGGTCGTCGACGCGTTCGGACGCACGATCGACGCAGGACCCGCGCCGACGTTAGTTTCGCGCGTTCGATATGATCGCAAGCCGCCCGACCCTTGCGCGCGACCTCGTATCGAATCGATTCTTTCGACCGGCGTTCGTGCGATCGACGGTTTGCTGACGTGCGGACAAGGACAGCGACTCGGCATTTTCGCCGGCTCGGGCGTTGGGAAAAGCGTGACGCTCGGTATGATGACGCGTTACACGGACGCCGACGTCGTCGTCGTTGGGCTTATCGGAGAACGCGGACGCGAAGTCAACGATTTTATCGAACGCGATTTGGGGGAAGAAGGACGCAAGAAAAGCGTCGTCGTCGTCTCAACGTCAAACGAACCGCCTCTAATGCGCGTTCGCGCCGCCTATGCCGCAATTTCGATCGCGGAATATTTTCGCGACCAAGGGAAAAACGTACTTTTTTTAATGGACTCTTTGACTCGTTTTGCAATGGCGCAACGCGAGATCGGCTTGGCGGCGGGCGAGCCTCCGACTTCGCGCGGTTATACGCCGAGCGTTTTCGCTCTATTGCCTCGGTTGGTCGAACGCGCGGGCAGAAGCGACGTCGGGAGCGTGACGGCTTTTCTTACGGTGCTAGTCGAAGGAGACGACAAACAAGACCCGATTTGCGACGCCGTGCGGGGGTTGCTCGACGGTCATATTTGGCTATCGCGTAAATTGAGCGTTCGCGGATTTTATCCTGCGATCGACGTTTTGGAAAGCATTAGTCGTTTGGCGCCGACGATTTGTTCGCGCGAACATTGGGAACTTGCGACGGAACTAAGGCGGCTCGTCGGGGTCTATGCCGACGCGGAAGATTTGATCGCGGTCGGAGCGTATCGGTCGGGCAGTTCGCCCGAGATCGATCGCGCGATTCGTATGAAGCCGAGAATCGACGCGTTTCTACAACAGCAAGTTTTTGAACGCTCTTCTTTCAGCGAGACGGTCGAAAAATTGAAAGCTCTTTTTGCCGAATAAAACTAGATTAGATCGCGAAAAAAAGCGCGTTACGTCGAAACGTAAACGCGCTCAAAGCGTCTCCAACAGGAATCGAACCTGCAACCTTCGGCTTCGGAGGCCAACGCTCTATCCAATTGAGCTATGGAGACGAAACGTCGGACGAATCAATCCGACGCAATCATTATATCTTTACGGCGTTTCTCGTCAAGCGATTTTGATTCGCTTTACTGAATAATCGTATCGAGTCGATTAATCGGGGCGTCTCGTTTCACGATTCCTAAGCCCGGTAGGTCGGAGAGTAGCAGTTTTCCGTTTGGCGCCGTCTTTACGCCGTCGAAGACGTCGTTGGAAATCAGCAAATTGCCGTCGAGATCCGCCCAGTCGACCATTGGCGAGAGTTGCGCCGCCGCTGAAATAGCACACGACGATTCCGTCATACAGCCGAGCATTACTTTCATATCGAGCGCGCGCGCAAGATTGATCATTTTCCACGCTTCGCGCATACCCGTACATTTCATCAATTTGACGTTAATGCCCGAGAAAGCGCCTTTAAGTCGCGGAATATCGGTCAAGCGTTGCAACGATTCGTCCGCCATAATCGGCACAGGACTGCGTTCGGTAATCCACGCAATATCGTCCAGCTTCGTCTTTTTCATCGGCTGTTCGACAAGGACGATTCCTTGTTCGTGAAGCCATTCGATCGTCTCGAGCGCGTAAATTT
Organism: Thermoguttaceae bacterium; assembly: GCA_045641205.1. Classification (GTDB taxonomy): domain Bacteria; phylum Planctomycetota; class Planctomycetia; order Pirellulales; family Thermoguttaceae; genus RUG369. The sequence continues at coordinate 1,145 of JAZUGM010000050.1, read as the reverse complement.
TGTCCGTCCAACCTTGATTGGCGTCGACTGCGATCGGTTTGTCGCTGACGGCACGCACCGATTCGATCATTTCGCGATCGCTTTTGGCGTCGCGTCCTAATTTCACTTTGAGCAGTTCGAAGGACGCGGCTTCTTTGGTCTTTTCCTTGACTTTTTCCGGCGCGTCGATTCCGATCGTATACATCGTGGCGGGCGTTTTTTCTTTGTCGAGTCCCCAAATTTGCCACCACGGACGCCCGATTAATTTTCCGACTAGATCGTGCAAAGCGAGGTCGACCGACGCCTTCGCCGCCGTGTTGTGTTCGCAAATTTTGTCGACGTAGGCGAGAATATCCTCCAGTTCAAACGGACTTTTAAATTGCGAAAGGTCGACGCGTTCGAGAAACGCCGTTACGGAGGCGGTCGACTCGCTTAAATAGGGTGGCGTCGCCGCTTCGCCGTAACCGATTACGCCGTCGTATTCGATTTCCGTCTGAACGCTTTGCGTCGTCGTGCGCGTGACGCCCGAGACGCCGAACGCGTGACGCAACGTCAAAAGATAAGGACGGAACGTCAATTTCATTTTAGCGCCGCTAGCGACGACCGAAGTATTCGACTCTTGAGCGTTCGACGTAGCGCCAAGGGACAAGCCGCAAGTCGCGCTAAGAGCGCCGTATAAAAATTTTCTTCTCGTGACCATTTGGGTCTTTTCCCTTTCCAAATAACGCTTGCAAATCTTGCTGATTTTCTAACGCGAAAGACTCATTTTTCTGATAACTCGGAGTGAAAGAAACCTAATTGTTAATTTTACTTTCAATAAACGCCTCAACGCTCTGAATCGAAGGCGCGTCGAAGCAATAATCTTGGATAGAAACGAGCTTTTGCATATCTCCTAACGATTGTAGATTGTAATCGCAAGCGCCCGACAAAGGCTTGTCTGGAAAACGTTTTGCAAGACAAAGGCGAATCGAGCGCAAGCAGTCGCCGATTTTGCCCGAGTTGCAACCTTCCTTCCAGCCGTCGTCTCGTCCCGCTTTCCAGCCGTCGTCGCGCCCTTCTTTCCACCCCGCGTCATACCATTTCTGGCGATCTTTTTTAGTCAGTTTTTCGTCCCATTTGGCGCTATATTTTTTGACGGCGTTTTCATAATATTCTTGATCCAATAG
>JAZUGM010000049.1:0-4078 GCA_045641205.1 Thermoguttaceae bacterium | reverse complement strand
CAAACGCGCGCAACCCGCCGCGTTCGTTTCTTCAGAGGGGGTCGCGTTGAATCCAGATAAGATACATTTCGACAGAAAGAGCCAAATAGAACAAGGCGATCGATTTTTTGAAGCGTTTCGACTCCTAAAAGAACGTAAGACTGCTACTGCTAACGAATAGAAGTTTTCGCCAACAAAACGAGGTTGAAAAAACGCGCGAACGGCGCGAGAAAATTCCGCTCAACGCGCTAATTTTCAGACAAGCGTCGCGTAGGAACCGAGGCTTACGCGGAGATTTGCGTTCGCTCGATCGATCTGTGAACGCTTGCCAAAAACTTCTACAAATTTTAGCGTTCGTTCGAAACGAGAGATTCGTTTTCTTCGGCGTATTGTTCGATAATCGAATCGACGCGACGCTCAAAGGCTTCCGGCGACGGCGTTAGCCAGACTTCGCATTGAATTTCTTCCAACGCCGGGTAGTAGCCGACCGCGTTAATTTTTTCCACTAACGCTTCAGGAAGTTCTACGCCGTATTTACGACGATAATTCTTAAGAACTACGTCGTAGATAGTCGACGTTCGACCTTGTTCAAACTTTTGTTTCCCTTTGAATTCAAAAGCGTCCGAAAAGAATTCTTCGATGACGTCGTAATCCGATTCAACGTCTTGTCCGTAAATTCCGTTTTGTAACTCGCGAGTCGTAATCATTTGAGGGCGCCCTTTCTGTAAATATTTCAAGTACCTTAACGACGCGCTAAATCCTTGTCGCAACCTTTCGTTCGGATTCGGCGCGTTAATTAGGTCGGAAAACAATTCGATTAACTCTTGATTTTCCCCTTTTTCATACTCTCGTTTGGCTAGTCGTTCAAGGTAAAGGAAGAGACGAGTAACCGGCTCAAGTTTCCTGATTTTCTCAAGCGGAATCTCGCTCGCTTCGACGACAAAAAACTTGAGTCGAGGCAAATAGCTTCTAAATCCCCGAAGCGTCCAGAGAACGCGTTCCAAATAAGGAACGCGCCTCCAAGGGCGCTTGTCTTGAGAAAAAACGATCGCAAACGGCGCGGGCAGAAGTCCTTTTTCGTCAAGAAACGTTCCTGAATTGGCGCGCATAAAGTTCAATAGGCGCGCGACGTAATTCAACAACTGAATCGAAACGAACGTTTCGTGTTCCGACTTATGTTCCAGAACCAACATAAAAACTGCGCGAGGCGACTTTTTTCCTTTGCGCCTCTTCATTTCGACCGTAAAAAACATATCGCCGACGCAGAATTCGCCGCTTTCGTCGACCAACTTTGTCGGAACGGCGCGCAACGTCTCGAGATCGAGTTGACGCAGGGCTTTGGGCGGAAGAAAAACTTCAAAAAACAGACGCGCCGTTTTTTCGTCTTCCATCATTTTGGCAAAATAATTGTCGTGCGTAAAGGAGGCGCCCAAAACGTCTTTGGCAAATCGCTTGACTCGACGCTCGTCGACGCGAATTCTAACCAGATCCGCGTCGTTTGCGCCAATTACGGAAGCGTCCGCTTTGACGCTTTGTTCGTTGACTTGAACCGTCATATTGCTCGCGCCGTCCGCGTCTATTCCGCTTCGATTTCCAAATTGACGCCGTTCTTCCACGCTTGTTCGCGTTCTATTTCCGCGACAAGTCCAAGACGTCTGATATGGCGCGCCTCGCCGGAAAACTGCGCGTTAAGCCAAGATCTCACAACGTCGTCGATCGTTTCTTCCGTCAGTAGTTCCGCAGACAGACAAAGAACGTTCAAATCGTTATGACGACGACTCAACTCTGCGGAAAACACGTCCGCGACGGGCGCGGCTCGAACGCCCGGAAATTTATTCGCAACGATGCTCATGCCGATGCCGGTGCCGCAAATCAAAATCCCGCGCTCGTACTCGCCGCGCGACACGCCTTCGGCGACTTTGGCGGCGACGTCGGGATAATCGACGGAACCTTGACTCGAAAGGGGACCGACGTCGAACGCCTGATGACCAAGGGATTCGACTAGACGTCCCAAGTGCAACCGTGTTTCTATTCCGTGGTGATCGCTTCCTATCATTATTTTCATAACGGCGCCAATCCAAATTCTTTAACGACGTCCGCCGTCGTATGGACGATATGTCGGGCGTAGATTCTTCTAACGAACGAACTTCTCCGTTCGGCGCGGAAAACGCCAAACGAAGAAAGCGGCAAAACAAGTTACGCAAAATAAATTACGCAAAACAAGCTATACAAAACGAACCGCGCAAAACGAACTACTTAGCCTTGATCGATTCTTCAATAGAATCGCACAAAGCGTTCGCTCTTTCGTCGGTCGGAGCCTCGGCGATAACGCGCATAATCGGTTCCGTATTGCTCGGACGCGCCAAAACCCACGCGTCCGCCCAATCGATTCTCAAACCGTCTTGATAATCCTTTTGCTCGTTGGCAAACGCTTCGGAAAGACGTTTCACGACGCTTTCAAAGCCGCCCTCGGGCAAGGACAATTTACGCTTGATAATCGAGTATCCTTTGATTTCGTCGGCAATTTGCGAAAGAGGCGTGTTACTGCGCGCCATCGCTTCCAACACTTGAGCCATGCCGACAAAGGAATCGCGAACGAATCCAACGCTAGGATCGATCGGTCCGCCGTTCCCTTCTCCGCCGTAGACGGCGTTCTTTGCGATCATCAAATCGACGACGTTCGCCTCGCCGACGGGAGATCGGAACCCTTCTCCTCCAAATTCGGCGGCAATATCGAGCGACATACGACTCGAAGCGCAGTTAATGACGAGATTGCGCGCTCGAGAATCCCCTTGACTCGCAAGTTTCTGAAGCCGATTTTTACAGCAAATCGCCGTCGTGTACTCTTCGCCGACGTAACGACCGTTTTCGTCGACTAACGCCAGTCGGTCGGCGTCGGGATCCTGACAGAATCCGACGGCGGCGCCCGCGTCGACAATATCTTTCAAAACGCCTTTCAAATTGTCGACCGTCGGCTCCGGCGTATGCAAGAAATCGCCGTTGGGCGTGTCGCCGCGCATTACGACGTCGCATCCCAAAGCCGTCAAGAGCCGCTTCCCGAGCAAACTTCCCGACGCGTTGTTCGAGTCGATCAAGACTTTAAAGCCCTTCGAACGAATCAACTCGACGTCGACCGTCTTCAAAACGGCGTCAAGGTGCGCTTTCGTCGAATCTTCGATTTTAACGCGATCGCCCAAAGACTCGACGTCGACCCACTTCACGTTCTGCCAAAAGTCCTCTTGGTTATAGACGTCAAGAACTTTTTGCCCTTCCGCTTTCGGAACGACGCGCCCTTCGGAGGAAAAGAGCTTTAGCCCGTTAAATTGGCGCGGATTATGACTAGCGGAAATTTGAATTCCGCCCGCCGCGCCAAATTCGCGAACTAAAACGCCGACCGTAGGCGTCGCCGCGACGCCCGCGTCGAGCGTCGACCGACCGACCGCGTTCAGCGCGGAACAAATCGCGTCGGCAAAGAGCGAGCCTGAACGTCGACCGTCGTATGCGATCACGAAAGCGCCTTTCGAAGCGACTGTCGAAGAATACGCCAACGCGTAACGAACCGCGACGTCGGGCGTCAAAGTTTGACCAATTTCACCTCTCAAACCAGAAACGCTAATAATAAGCGGCGTTGCCATTTTCTCAACCTGCAAATTTAATAAACTTAGTCTCATACGCAACCGAAACGGAGCCGCGTTCATAAGCGCGCTAAAACAAAAGCGCAACAACGCGTAAGTCTATTTTACGTAGAATTAAGGATTAATCAAGAGCGTATGGCGTTTTTACTCGACGAAATTAGAATTGGCGCGCGTTTTATCCGGGCGTCTCAGACGAACTAAGTCGATCCTTCTCGCCTAAGAGAAAATCGACAAAGAAGCTGGAACGCTTTCTCGACAATTTCTATCAAAATAATCCGCCTGCGGTTTTAGAAAAAACAATTTGTGTTATACTCTCGAGAACGTTGAACCTATCACGCAACCCCCTTGTTTAGAGGCGTCTTTATGAGCGAAGGCTCTTCCAATAACCAAACTCGAACCTACTTGATGCAACGATTTGAAACGTTGGGGATTCATCCTCGCGGCAAGTTGGGGCAAAATTTTCT